>WBXI01000055.1 GCA_008933025.1 Verrucomicrobiota bacterium | reverse complement strand
TGAAGGCCTGGGGATGATGGTCGCGGCCCAGACTGCGGCCGAGCGCCGGGTTGAACTCGACCATCGGCGTGCGTCCGAACTCCCCGCCCCAGACGACCAGCGTGTCGTCGAGCAGCCCGCGCCGCTTCAGGTCGAGCACGAGGGCGGCGCTCGCGCGGTCCGTCGCGGCGGCGTTGCCACGGACGTTGCCGGCGACGTCGCTGTGGGCATCCCAACCCTCGTGGTAGATGTTCACGAAACGCACCCCGCGCTCGATCATGCGCCGGGCCAACAGACAGGCCCGGGCGAAGGAGGGTTTGTCGGGATCGCACCCGTACATTTCCAGGGTTTCCTTGGATTCGGAACGCAGGTCCATCAACTCGGGCGCCGAACTCTGGAGACGGAATGCCATCTCGTAGGCGGCGATGCGGGTGGCCACCTCGGGCACCGTGTCCACGCGCTTCCGGTTGAGCGCGCCGACGACGTCGATGGTGTCCTTCTGCAGCCTTCCATCCACGCCGGCCGGGCTGTTCACGTTGAGGATCGGGGGGCCCTGGTTGCGAAGACGGATCCCGGTGTAGACCGTCGGCAGGAAACCGCTCGACCACAGCGTGGAGCCGCCGCTGATGCCGCCGGCGGTGCTCATGACCACGAAGGCGGGCAAATCACGGGTCTCGGCGCCGAGCCCGTACAGCGCCCAGGAGCCGATGCTCGGACGTCCGGGCTGCGAGAATCCCGTGTTGAAGAAGATCTGGGCCGGCGCGTGGTTGAACTGGTCCGTGCGCACGGACTTCACGATGCAGATGTCGTCCGCGATGCGGGCCAGATGGGGCAGCATCTCGGACAATTCCGCCCCGGAATTCCCGTGCCGGGCGAACCGGAAACGGGGCCCGAGCACCGCGGCATCGGGCCGGATGAAGGCATAGCGTTGCCCGCGGATGACGGATTCCGGCAGGGGTTTGCCCTCGAGCCTGGCGAGTTCCGGCTTGTGGTCGAACAACTCGAGTTGGCTGGGCGCGCCCGCCATGAAGAGGTGGATGACCCGCTTCGCCGTCGGCCGGAAGTGCGGTTGGCGCGGTGCCATGGCGTTGCCGGAAGTCACGGCCGCGCCCCGGGCGCGTCCCGCGACCCCGTCGGCGAGAAGCCCGGCCAAGGCGATCTTGCCCAAGCCGACCCCGCAATCCCGCAGGAAATGGCGCCGGGTGACCTCGAGGCAATGTTGCTGGAATGGATTCATGGCGGCTCAGTCCTTGGTGATCATTTCGTCCGTGTTGAGGATCGCCCGTGCGAGCGATGTCCAGGCGGCGCGCTCCGCCGGGTTGCCGCCACCCTCCCCCGCGACCGGCACCGGGTCCAATTCGCGGGAGGCGAATCGCTGCCGTTGGGTCTCGAGAAAGTGCCGGAGCAACGCCACCTCCGAAGCGTCGGGCGGCCGCGTCAGGCAACGCCGGAAGGCCTGCCGGATCCGCGACGCATCGTCGCCCGCATCCGCGGCGAGTTGGCGGCCGAGCGTCTGGGAAACCTCGACGAAAAGGACGTCGTTCAACAGCGTGAGTGCCTGGAGCGGGGTGTTGGAGACGTCGCGGCGCGCGATGCACGACTCGCCCGTGGGCGCGTCGAAACTGTTGAACATGGCGAAGGGCGCGGTGCGTTTGGTGAAGGTGTAGAGGCTGCGGCGGTGGCGGTCCTCGCCCTCGCTCGCGGTCCACGCCCCGCCGCCGTAGTTGCTGTCGGTCACGCCGACCGGTTGCGGCGGATAGACGCCGGGCCCGCCCATCCTCGGGGAGAGCAACCCGGAAACCCGCAGCGCGCCGTCGCGGATGATCTCGGCCTCGAGACGTCCCTGGGGTCCGCGCGCGAGCAGTCGGTTGTCCGGATCGGCCGCGATCAACTCCCGGCCCGCGACGGACGACTGCCGATAGGTGGCACTGGTCGCGACGAGGCGGTGCAACCGCTTGAGCGACCACCCCTCCCGCATGAATTCCACCGCGAGCCAGTCGAGCAACTCGGGATGCGACGGCGACTCGCCCTGCAACCCGAAGTCCTCCGAGGTCCGCACGATGCCGCGGGCAAAGAACGCCTGCCACTGGCGGTTCACGGTGACGCGGGCCGTCAACGGGTTGTTGGTGGAGACGATCCACCGGGCCAGACCCAGGCGGTTCCGCGGCCACTCGGCAGGGAACGGCGCGATCGCGGACAGGACGCCCGGCTCCACGCGATCGCCCGGCTGGAGGTATTCGCCGCGCCGATGCACGAACGTGGGCCGGGGATTCCCGACCGGCCGTTCGCGGAGCACGAGGGTGGTGGGATGGACCGGCGGACGCCGGAGATCCTCGATCTCCCGCCGCGCCTGGGCGAACTCGGGCGCGGACAGCAGGAACTGCTCGAACAACACCGCGCGCTGCGCCTCGGTCAGGCCGGCGTCCGGAATTCCCAGCAGTCGCTCCGTCTCGACCGACACGTCCCGGGCCACGACCTCGCCGGTCGCGGTGGTCGCGGAGATGCGGAATCGGCCGAGGGAACAGGCGTAGTGACGCCCGAACAACATGCGCAGTTTCAGTTCGCCGGCCTCCGGCAGGGGTTCGGCCAGCGCGAACACCGCGACGTGCCGCTCGCCCTCGCGACCGGCCGTGGACCAACCGGTCTGCGGATCGCCGTCCACCGCGAGTGCCGCCGAGGCGCTGCTGCCGAAGTTGTTCCTCGCGTAGGTCTCGGTGGCACGCCCGAACTTCAGCGGCCGCCCATCCGCGGACAGTTGGAATTCGCCGAGGAAGAAGTCGCCCTTCGGCCCCTCGTAATAGGCCAGCCCCGGGCCATGCCGCGGCAACCGGTCGTCCGGCAATGCTTCCAGCCGAACCGCGGTGATGCCCCTCAGCCCCGTGCGGAACGCCAGTTCGTAGGTGTCGCTCTTGGTGATGTCCCCGCTCGCGAACACCGAGTCGTCCGGTTGCACGGCGAGCAACGGGAGGTTCGACGTGGCCACGTGGGGCCGCAGCGGCGTCCATGCCACCGTCCGGGCCCGTGCCTCGGCCAACCACGCGGCGAATCGCTTGCCGAGAATCTCCCGGCGCCGGTCGGCCGTCGACGGGCCCTCCGGCGCGGGGGCCGAGAGACTGATGCGGGGACGGCCGATGAGGTGCTGCGGGGCGCCCTGGTGGCGCAGGCGGACGACGAAGCGACTGCCTTCCGGGAAGCCCACGGGCCGCTCGAAACGGAAACTTGCCGTGTGGTTGTGGTTCAACGCCGCGGGGCCCGCGTCGACGGCCCAGCCCGTGTCGCCCTTGCCGTCGATGGCATTGGCCACCGGATAGGACGGTTGCTCGACGTCCGCCCGCGCGCCCACGAGCTTCACCGGCTGTTCCTTCGCCGGGGAACCTTTCGGCGCGACGGCCACCTCGATCTCGCCGAGCACGAAATTGCCGTGCGCCACGCGGCCCGGGCCACGCTTGGGGAGCCGGTCGTCGGTCAACGCCTCCAACCGGAGCGCATCCACCCCGGTCCGGTCGGTCTCCAACACCAGGGTGTACGCGTCCGCATCCGGGCACTTGCCGGCGAACAGCACGGAACCGTCGTCGAGCACGACCGGCCGCTCGCCGCTCGCCGACTCGGCACCGACCAGACGGGGCGCGAACCAGACGTTGGTCTCCACCGGGAATTCGGACGCCAACCCGGCGAGGCGTTTCGACGCCCGTTCGAGCCGCGACCGGTAATTCGCCTCCCAACCGGGCTCCGGCAGGTCGAGGTCCGGTTCGTCGGCATTGTTCAGGCAAGCCATCAGCGCGTAGTACTCGCGGTGCGGGATCGGGTCGTATTTGTGCGTGTGGCACTGCGCGCAACCCAACGTGAGTCCCAGCCACGCCGTCCCCGTCGTCGACACCCGGTCGGTCATGGCATGGAAGCGGAACTCCAGCGGATCGATCCCCCCCTCCTCGTTCAGCATGGTGTTCCGGTGGAACCCGGTCGCGACCCGCTGGTCGGTGCCCGCGCCCGGGAGCAGGTCGCCGGCGATCTGTTCCACCGTGAAACGGTCGAACGGCATGTCCGCGTTGAGCGCGCGCACCACCCAGTCGCGCCACGGCCACATGTTCCGGGCCCGGTCCTTCTCGTAGCCGTTCGTGTCCGCGTACCGCGCGAGATCCAGCCAACGGCGTGCCCAACGCTCGCCGTAGGCGGGCGACGCCAGCAGATGGTCGACCAACCGCCCGTACGCCGCCTCGGACGGATCGGCCGCGAACGCGTCCGCTTCCTCCGGCGTCGGCGGGAGGCCGATCAAATCCAGATACACCCTCCGGACCAGCGTGTACGGGTCGGCAACCGGCGCCGGATGGAGGTGCTCGCGTTCGAGTCGCGACAGGACGAAGTGATCGATGCCGTTGCGGGGCCAATCGCGGTCCCGGACTTCCGGCGGGGGAAGCCGGACCGGCGGCACGAACGCCCAGTGCGGGCGGTATCCCGCGCCGGCGGCGATCCACCGTTTCAGGATTTCTTTGTCGGCGGCCGTCAGCGGGCTCTTGGTGCTCGGCGGCGGCATGACCTCTTCCGGGTCGTCCGCGAGGATCCGCGCCACCAGTTCGCTCGCCTCCGGTTTGCCGGCCACGACGGCGGTCTTCCCGGACTTGGCGGGACGCCGGGCGGCATCGGATTCGTCGAGACGCAAACCGCCCTTGCGGGTGGTGTCGTCGGGCCCGTGGCACTTGAAGCAATGCTGCGACAGGATGGGGCGCACCTCGCGGGCGAAGTCGGGCCCGCCGGTCACGGCGGCGACCGCATTCAGGCCGACGGCCATTCCCAGCAGGAAGAAGAGGCGTCTCGGGATCATGGGTGGAACAAAGCGAGGGTCGTGGGCCGCGTGTCGCCACGCGGCGCAGCCACCCGCGACGGAAAGGCGTGCCCGGTCGGCCCGGCCGGATGGTTTGGGGTCGGGTTCACGCGAGGATCTGTTTCACGACCTGCCCATGGATGTCGGTCAACCGGTAGTACCGTCCCTGCACCTTGAAGGTGAGGCGTTCATGGTCGATGCCCAGTTGGTTCAGGATGGTGGCCTGGAGGTCGTGCACGTGGACCGGGTTCTCCACGATGTTGTAGCCGAAGTCGTCGGTCTGACCGAACGTCATGCCGCCCCGGATGCCGGCGCCGGCAAGCCACGCGCTGAAACACCGGGGATGATGGTCGCGACCGTAGTCGGTGGCGGTCAGTTTGCCCTGGGAGTAGTTCGTCCGACCGAATTCCCCGCCCCACACCACCAGCGTGTCGTCGAGCAACCCGCGTTGGCGCAGGTCGGTCACCAAACCGTGGCACGCGCGGTCGATGTCCCCGCATTGGCGCCGGATTCCCGACGGCAGGCCGCCGTGATGGTCCCAGCCCGGATGGTACAACTGGATGAAGCGCACGTCCCGTTCGGCAAGGCGCCGGGCGAGCAGGCAATTCGCCGCGAACGTCCCGGGTTGGCGCGCCTCGGGCCCGTAGAGTTCGAACACCGATTCCGGCTCGCGCGAGACGTCCATCACGTCGGGCACGCTGGTCTGCATGCGGTAGGCCATCTCGTATTGGGCCACGCGCGCGTTGATCTCCGGATCCCCGAGATCCCCGAACTGCGCCGCGCTCAATTCCGCCAACCGGTCCAGCATCTTGCGTCGCGACGCCGCCGAAACCCCTTCCGGATTCTTCAGGAATAGCACCGGGTCGCGGCCGGCGCGGAAGTTCACGCCCTGGTGCACGCTCGGCAGGAATCCGTTGCCCCAAAGCCGCGCGTACAGCGGTTGGTCGATGCGATCCTTCGAGATCAGCACCACGAACGACGGCAGGTTTTCGTTGGAACTCCCCAACCCGTAGCTCAGCCAAGCCCCCATGCTGGGCCGTCCCGCGATCTGCGAACCGGTCTGGAAAAAGGTGATCGCCGGATCGTGGTTGATCGCCTCGGTGTGCATCGACTTCACCACGCAGATGTCGTCCGCGATCCGCGCCGTCCACGGCAGCAACTCGGACATCGTCGTGCCGCCCTTCCCGTGGCGGCCGAACTTGAAGATCGAGCCGGCCATCGGGAGCGTCGCCTGGTTCGCCGACATCCCGGTCAGCCGTTGCCCCATGCGCACGCTCGCCGGCAGGTCCTCGCCGTTGCGCCGGACCAGTTCCGGCTTGTCGTCGAAGAGATCGAGCTGCGAGGGGCCGCCGCTCATGAACAGGTAGATGACCCGGCGCGCGCGCGGCTTGAAATGGGTGGCGCCCATCACGCCCTGGAACGGGCTGGCGACCGCGGCGGCCTCGCCGCGGCCCATCAACCCGGCCAACGCGATGCCGCCGAGCCCGAGCCCGGCGCGCCCGAGGAAATGCCGGCGGTCCATCGGGGGATTCAGGTGGGTGTCGTTCATGTGTTTCGTCCTTTCAACGCCGCATCATCGACTCGTCGTGGTTGAGCAGGGCTTGCGCCAGCACGGTTCCCGCCGCGAGATCCGCCGGGTCCAACCCCCCGGCATTGCGGGTTTCGCCGACCGCCAGCAGGCGTTTCGCCGATTCCGGATCCGCCGCGAAGCCCTCGCGTTGTTCCCGGAAGAGGTCGCGGAGGATGGCGATTTCCCCGGGCTTGGCGCGTCGCCCCGTGACCAGCCGGAACGCGTAACCCACGCGGTCGGCCGTGTCCGCGCCCCCATCCCGCAGCATGCGCTGGGCGACGAAGCGCGCCGCCTCGGTGATCTGCACGTCGTTCAACAAGGCCAGCGACTGCAACGGCGTGCTCGTGCTCTGGCGCCGCGCCACGCAGATGCTCCGCTCCGCCGCGTCGAACACCGTCATCGCCGGCGGCGGGGTCGTGCGCTTCCAGTAGGTGTAGAGGCTCCGCCGGTACAGGTCGTCGCCGCGCCCCTTGTCGTAGTGCCCGCCGGAAACTTCCCAGAGGCCGTCCGGTTGGTATGGCTTCACGCTCGGCCCGCCCAACCGTTCCTTCAGCAGTCCCGACGCGAGCAGCGCCTGGTCCCGCAGCATTTCCGCCGTCAACCGCCGCGCCGGTGCCCGGCCCAGCAACCGGTTGTCGGGATCCACCGCCAACAGTTCCGGCGTCGTCGCCGACGTCTGCCGGTACGTCTCGCTGGTCACGATCAGCCGGCACAACGCCTTGTAGTCCCACGCCGCGATCGGCCGGCCCGGCACGTCCCGCGTCCCCGTTCCGAAGGCGACCGCCAGCCAGTCCAGCAGGTCCGGATGGGTCGGTTGCGAACCCTGGATGCCGAAGTTGTCCGCCGTCTCCACCAACCCGCGCCCGAAGAATCCCTGCCAGATCCGGTTCACCGTGACGCGCGTCATCAACGGGTGCCGCGGGTCGATCAACCACCGCGCCAATCCCAGCCGGTTGCGGGGCTCGCCCGCCGGCAGGGTCCCGATCGCCGCCGGGGTGTCCGCCGTCACCGCCTCGCCCGGGGCGTCGTACATCCCGCGTTTCAACACGTGGGCCGGCTTGGGAGCGTCCATCTCCTGCATCACCATGATGTCCTGGATGCCGGTCACCTTCTGGTTTTCCTCGCGCCGCACCGCCGCGAGCGCTTCCAGATGCTTGCGCCCGGCCTCGTGCACCACGTCGCGGAAATACGCCGCCAACCCCTCGCGATCCGCCGCCGCCAACGCTGGCTCCGGTGTCCGCAACGCCCGCGTCAGGTCGCCCCGACCCGCCAGTTCCCCCACTTCCAGCGGCGTCAACGCCCGGGCATGGATCGCCACGTCGTCCACGCGCCCGCCCTTGAATCCGTTGTCGCGGAAACGCTGGCCCACCGTCACGTCCGGCGACCCGTAGGTGATGTCCTTCCAGAGATGGTCGCGGATCACCTCGACCTCGGCCGGCACGCCGTCCAGATACACCCGCACCCCGCGGGCGCGGCTCGACCCGTCGTAGGTGAACGCCACGTGGGTCCACGCGTTGGTCGGGATCGCCGCCCGGGTCCGCACCTTGATGGCGTTGCCCGGCCACATGTGGTGCAGGCCCACCGCCGCGTGGCCGTCTTCCATCACCAACTCGTACCCGCGGCTGCCCGCGTCCATCCAGGCCTGGCTGTGGTGGATCACCACCTGCCGCGGCGCGTGCGACGCCGGCTGGATCCACAGGGAGATCGTGAAGGGATCGGCCCGCGTGAAATGGCCGATGCCGGGCAGCCTCGCCCCGTTCTCGCCGCTGAATTCCAGGGCCTGGCCCCGGTGCCCCGCCACCGGCCGCGGCCCCTCGAAAACGCTGCCCGGCTTGTCCGCCGCCGCGCCGTTCGGGGTCTTGCCGTCCTTCAGTTCGTCGAAGGCGTACGCGCCCACCAACCCCGGTATCGCGGCCTCCGTGGGCCGCCGCGCCAGCCATGCCGCGAAGGCCCCGCGCGCCCCCTCCGCCACCGACGCCTGCCCGGCTTCCATTCCCCGGATCCGCTCCCGCAACGACGCCAACTCGCGGTCCTGTTCGTCCGTGCTCAGCAGCATCGTCGGCACCGGCATGATGTCGCCGAAGTAAACCGATTGGCCGGACTCGTCGATGTTCTGCAGGAACGAGAACATCCGGTAGAAATCCTTCTGCGAAATCGGGTCGTACTTGTGGTCGTGGCAACGCGCGCACTCGAAGGTCAACCCCAGGAAGGTCGTCGCGAAGGTGTTCACCCGGTCGGTCACGTACACCACCCGGTACTCTTCCTCGACGATCCCGCCCTCCTCGTTCTGCAGGTGCAGGCGGTTGAACGTCGTCGCCAACCGCTGCTCCTTCGTCGCCCCCGGCAACAGGTCGCCCGCCAACTGCCACAGCACGAATTGGTCGAACGGCAGGTTGCGGTTGAACGCCCCGATCACCCAGTCCCGGTAGGGCCACACCGGCCGGTAACGGTCCGTCTGGAACCCGTGCGTGTCCGCGAACCGCGCCACGTCCAGCCAGTCCGTCGCCATCCGTTCCCCGAACCGCGGCGACGCCAGCAACCGGTCCACCGCCCGCCCGTAGGCGTCCGGACCCGTGTCCCGCTCGAATGCCTCCGCCTCCGCCGGCGTCGGCGGCAATCCCGTCAGGTCCAAGGACACCCGGCGCAGCAACCGCGCCCGGTCCGCTTCCGGCGACAGGTGCAGTCCGCTTTCCTCCAACCGCGCTTCCACGAAGGCGTCGATCGGGTTCCGCGACCCCCCTCGTTTCGGCACCGGCACCGCCGGATGTTCCGGCGGCACGAATGCCCAGTGCCGGCCCCATTTGGCCCCTTCGTCGATCCAACGCCCCAGGAGAGCGATCTGTTTCGGCGTTAGCGACCGGTGCGACTCCGGCGGCGGCATCACCTCGTCCGGATCCTTGGAAACCAACCGCCGGTAAACCTCGCTCTCCGCGCTCTTCCCCGCCACCAGCGACACTTTGCCTTTCCGGGTCCGGAAGGCGCCTTCCCGGGTGTCGAGACGCAACTCCGCCTTGCGCCCCGTTTCCGACGGCCCATGGCAGTGGTAACAGTTCTCCGACAGGATCGGCTGGATCTCCCGCGAAAAATCGACGGGCGCCGCCGTCAGCATCCACGGCAACAACGCCGCGAGCGTCGCCCATCGCGGAAACCTCGGATGTGAAAATCGCACTCGCATCGGTTGACCGGGAAAGATGGTGCCGGAACGCACGGGATTCATGTCATTTCTTCGGGTGCCCTTTTTTCTTTTTTCGGGTGCCCCGCGTCCCCCGTGGATGCCGACGCCCCCGCGGCAGGTCCCCCGGCCCGACCCCGTCCGTGTCGCGGCCGCCGCTCCGGCAAGAAACGGCGCGCAACCGCCAACCGCCGGATGGCCCGTGCCGACGCCTTCGGGCATTGCCACTGCAAATCGCATCCCCACGTCGCACCCCATGAACACCCCGACCGACGCTTCCGGCCAACCCGCCCACCCGATCCGAGAGGGATTCGAGGAGTGGGAGCATTTCATGGAGGAACGCTATCCCGTGCCGCTCGAGGGCGAGATCGTGCCGCCCCCCCTGCAACGCACCATGCAGCGCCGCGAGGGTTACCGCGATTACCGGGCGGAGGCGCGACCGTCGGTGAAGGAATTCTACCGGCTCAACCACCTGAACCAGACCCTCGCGCTCGCCCGCGAGAAACGCCGGGATTTCGGCCGACTCAACCGGCGCGAACTCAGCGTCTGGGAGGCCGTCGAATGGCTCGACACCATCGTCGACGACAGCGACCCGGACAACGAGAACTCCCAGATCTGGCACGCGCTCCAGTCGGCCGAGGCCGCGCGCGAGGCCGGCCTGCCACGTTGGTTCGTGCTCACCTGTTTCATCCACGATCTCGGCAAGGTGCTCTGCTGTTTCGGCGAACCCCAGTGGGCCGTCGTCGGCGACACCTTCCCGCTCGGATGCCGGTTCTCCGAGAAGATCGTGTTCCACGAGTTCTTCGCCGAGAATCCCGACAGCCGGGACCCGTTGCTCCAGACCGAGCACGGCATCCACGAACCGGGTTGCGGCCTCGAGAAGGTCGTCATGTCGTGGGGCCACGACGAGTACCTCTACCTGGTCACGCGGGACCGGTTGCCGATCGAGGCGCAGTACGTGATCCGCTACCACTCGTTTTACCCGCTGCACCGCGAGAACGAATACCTGTGGATGCTCAACTCCCAGGACAAGCGGATGCTGAAATGGGTGAAGGCCTTCAACCCGTTCGACCTGTACTCGAAGGGCGACGCCAAGCCGGACGCGAACAAGTTGCTGCCGTTCTACCGGGAACTGGTGGAGGAATTCCTGCCCGGGAAACTGCGCTGGTGACCGGTCACGGCCCGCCGACGGCCGGCTTCAGCCACGGCGTGTCGCCGTAGTACCACCGCGAGGACTTCATCGTCTCCACGTGCGAGTCGACGAAGGAAACGTTGCTCTTCGCCGTGTGGCGCTGGTGCGGCCCGCCCCAGTTCGGGTCGCCCGTCGACGGCGCCACCACGCATCCGTCGCACGGCGTGCTGTTCATCGGGTCGTGCAGCACCCACGCGCCCGCCTTTTCCGGGGAGGTCGCGGTGATGCATTTCTCGGGATCCTTGGTCGCCAGCGGTTGGGCGCCCCCGTCGGTCACCAGGACCGCCCCGGAAGGATTCCGCACGGTCGAATCCTTGGTCTGCGGATAGTCCTGGGTGTCCCACACGCCGGGCCAATCGCACCCGCCGTACCGGAAGTTCATCATGTAGTTGGACACCGCCTTCTCCTGCTGGTCGCTGGGATAGAGGGCGACCAGTTCCTTGAACTTCTTGGTCTTGCTCGGGCAGAGAAGGATGTTGGTGCTCTGCTGGTAGCGGGCCAGGAAGTTGAACCAGGCATGGCGTTCCGCGTTGCTGTTGCGCACCGCGAAGGTCGGCACCGCCCGCCCGTCGAAGTCCGTGCTGTAACCCTGCTGCGCGATCGCCATCTGCCGCAGCGCGTTGATGCAACTGGTCGACTTCGCCTTCTCCTTCGCCTTCGCCAGCGCCGGCAGCAGCATGCCCGCGAGGATCGCGATGATCGCGATCACCACCAGCAGTTCGATGAGCGTGAACCCGGCGAACGTGCGGCCGGAACGGATGCGGGTCGTGGCAGGATGCATGGCTTGGCGATGAAATTGACTCGGGATGCCCAACGCGTCGGATTTCCGCGGGAATGCCCACGGGGAACGGGGGACATCCAACCACGGGAACCCGGCGGACTCAAGCCTTGCCCGGGACGCGGTTCGCCAGGACGACCTCGGTCTGCCGGCGGCGGAATTCCTCGTAGGCGACCCGGAAGCGCGGGTGTTTGTTGCCCAGGATCGCCGTCGCCAGCAACGCCGCGTTGATCGCCCCCGCCTTGCCGATCGCCATCGTGCCCACCGGGACACCCCCCGGCATCTGCACGATGCTCAGCAGCGAGTCCATCCCGTTCAGCGCCTTCGATTGCACCGGGACCCCGAGCACCGGAAGCGCCGTCTTGCTGGCGCACATCCCCGGCAGATGGGCCGCGCCACCCGCGCCGGCAATGATCACCTCGAGGCCCCGCGCCGCGGCGCCGGAGGCGTACTCGAACAGCAGGTCGGGCGTGCGGTGGGCGCTGACCACCGAGGCCTCGAAGGGCACGCCCAGGTGTTCCAGTTGCCGCGCGGCGTGCTCCAGGGTCTCCCAATCCGACTGGCTGCCCATGATGATGCCCACGAGGGGTTGGTCCTGCTGCATGGGTCCACCCTACGGGGGATCGACGCCCGGGAAAACCCGGAACTCGACTCCCGCCCGCCGCCCTCCCGCCACAAACCCACGGCTTCCCCCCTTGCGCGATTTCCCATTCGGAGTATCCCTCAACCCGGCTTTAGTACGCCTGCGTATGAATCGAGTGGATACCTTTGATGCCGTCGTCGTCGGCGCCGGTCCGGCCGGGACCGCCACCGCCACCGCCTTGGCCCAACACGGGCGCCGCGTCCTCGTCCTCGAGCGGGAGAAGTTCCCCCGCTATCACGTCGGCGAATCGCTCATCCCCTTCACCTACCACGCCCTCGAGCGGCTCGGCATGATCCCCCGCCTCCGCGCCTCCGCGTTCCCCAAGAAATTCTCCGTCCAGTTCGTCGCCCCCTCCGGCCGCGCCTCCCAACCCTTCTATTTCTTCAATCGCTACGACCGCGAGACCGTCGCCCAGACCTGGCAGGTCCTCCGTTCGGAGTTCGACCAGATGCTGGTCGACAATGCCCGCGGGAAGGGCGTCGACATCCGCGAACAGGTCGTGGTCACCGGTTTCCTGCGCGAAAGCGGCCGGCACGTCGGCGTCCGCGCCACGCTCCCCGACGGATCGGTCCGCGAGTTCCGCGCCCCGGTCACCGTGGACGCCACCGGGCGCGATGCGCTCGCCGCCACCACCTATGCCTGGCGCCGCAACGATCCCATGCTCCGCAAGGTCGCGGTCTGGACCTACTACGAGGGTGCCCTCCGCGATCCCGGCATCGATGCCGGCGGCACCACCGTCGCCTTCATCCCCGACAAGGGCTGGTTCTGGTACATCCCACAGCACAACGACCGCATCAGCGTCGGCGTGGTCGCGGACGGCAAGTACCTCGCCCGCGACGGGGTCAAGGATCCCGCGGAAATCTTCCACCGCGAGGTGAAGGAGAACAAATGGATCGAGGCGCACCTCGCCCCGGGCCGTCCCTGCGGCGAATACTGGCTCACCAACGAATACACCTTCCGCTCGCTGCACTCCGCCGCCGACGGCCTGGTGCTGGTCGGCGATTCGTTCGGGTTCCTCGACCCGGTGTTCTCCAGCGGCCTCATGCTGGCCCTCAAGAGCGGGGTGCTCGCGGCGGACGCAATCGACGCGGCCCTGCGCGCCGGCGACACCGCTTCCACGCGCTTCGAACCCTACGCGCGGGAAATGCACGAGAGCGTCGAGAACATGCGCAAGCTGGTCTACGCCTTCTACGACAAGAACGTCAGCTTCCGCACCGTGACCGACCGGTATCCGGAGGTGGCGGGCGACCTGACCGACTGCCTGTCCGGCGACGTGAACAAGGATTTCACGCGGATGTTCGGGGCCTTCTCGGAGTTCACGACGCTGCCCGAAGCCCTGCCCTACGGGATGCCCGCCCCCGCCGGCACCGTCTTCGCCCCCTGACCGCGGAACCGTCGTTGTCTTTTCGCGGTTCGGCGCCCATTTTTTGGCAGTGGCCCCGGGGAGTCGACCCGAGGCCGGCCACGGACCACCGAAACCTATCCCCCATGAATCTGGTCCAGATCACGCCGGGTGCCGGGGGCATGTATTGCGGCAATTGTTTCCGCGACAACGCCCTCGTCGCGGCACTCCGCCGCCAGGGACACGACGCCCTCATGGTGCCGCTCTACCTTCCCATGACGCTGGACGAGGCGTCGACGCGGGGCGACACGCCGACGTTCTTCGGCGGCATCAACGTCTACCTGTCGCAACAATCCGCCGCGTACCGCCGCGCGCCGGCTTGGCTGCGCCGGTGGTTCGACGCTCCCGCCCTGCTCCGCTGGGCCGCGGGCAAGGCCGCCAAGACCCGCGCCGCCGATGTCGGCGCGCTCAACCTGTCGATGCTCCGCGGCGAGTCCGGCAACCAGGCCCGCGAACTCGAGGATCTCGTCGCCTGGCTGAAAAACCTCCCGAAGCCGGACGCCGTCTTCCTTTCCAACGCCCTGCTGGTCGGGTTCGCACGGCGGCTCCGCGAGGCGCTCGGCACCCGCGTCGTCGTGTTCCTCCAGAGCGAGGAGGCCTTCCTCGACGCCATTCCGGAGCCGTGGGGTTCCCGGAGTTGGCTGACCCTCGCGGAACGCGCCCGCGACGTGGACGGGTGGATCGCGCCGTCGCGATTTTTCGCCGACCGCATGGGCGCGCGGCTCGGACTGCCCCCCGATCGCGTGCGCGTCGTGCCCAACGGCATCAACCTCGAGGGATACGATGTCCTCCCGCCCCGTCCGCCGCTCGTCCCCGGGGGTCCGGTCACGCTCGGGTTCTTCGCGCGCCAATGCCACGACAAGGGGCTCGACCTCGTGGTCGATGCCTTCGTCGCGCTCCGGCGCGGCGGGGCGTTCCCGAACCTGCGCCTGCGCGTCGGCGGCGGTTGCGGCCCGACCGACGAACCGTTCGTCGCCGAACAGAAATCGAAACTCGCGAAGGCCGGGCTGGCCGATGCCGCCGCGTTCCATCCCAACCTGAGCCGGCAGGAAAAGATCCTGTTCTACGCGGCGTGCGACGTTTTGTCGGTGCCCGCGCGTCCCGGCGAGGCCTTCGGATTGTACGTCATCGAATCGCTGGCCGCCGGGACGCCCTTGGTGCAGCCCACGTTCGGGACCTTCCCCGAACTTCTGGAAGCGACGGGCGGGGGCGTGCTCTGCGGGGCGCACGATCCCGAAGCCATTGCCGGCGCGCTGCGGCCCTTGCTGGAGCATCCGGAGCGTCTCCGCGAATTGGGCGAAGCGGGTCGCCGCGCCGTGTTCGACCGCTACACGGACGACGCCATGGCCCGCGGCGTCCTCGCTGCGCTCGCGACCCTGCCCGCGAATGCAGGTCGCCGCGCTTGAACCGCCGGTGCCGCGGTCATTGGCGTTGATCGGCGGGCCCGGTCGGGCGTGAATCGGTCCATGACGTTCGCCCTCCGCTTCCTGTTCCTCGCCGGCATGCTCGCCGGCACCGTGCGCGCCGAGGACGCCCCGCGCTGGTGGAAGGGCAATCTCCACACCCACACGCTGTGGTCCGACGGCGACGGATTCCCCGAGATGATCGCGGAGTGGTACCGCGACCACGGTTACCATTTCCTCGCCCTCTCCGACCACAACCTCCTCCTCCAGGGACAGAAATGGATCTCCGTCGCGGAGGTCGCGAAACGAGCCAAGGGCGAGCCATGGCGCGGGCCCGGCCCCCAGCCTCCGGATGCGTTCGGCAACTATGTCGCCCGCTTCGGCACCCACTGGGTCGAGACCCGGCCGGCACCGACCGGCGGCCTGGCCCAGGTGCGCCTCAAACCCCTCGACGAATGCCGCGCGTTGGTCGAGCAAGCCGGTCGCTTCCTCATGATTCCCGCCGAGGAACTGACCCACAAATCCGGCGACGGCCACCAGATCCACATGGGCGCCATCAATGTCCTCGATCTCGTCCTGCCGCGCGACGGCGCAACCGTGCGCGACGTCATCGCACTGAACCTTCGCGCCGTGGAGGAATCCGCCGCGCGCACCGGACGTCCCGTCCTCGTCCACGTCAACCATCCCAACTACCAGTGGGGCGTCACCGCCGAGGACCTCGCCGCCGTCGTCGGCCAACGCTTCTTCGAGGTCTGGAACGGCGGCGTCGGCGACAACGATGCCGGCGACGTCCGCCGCCCGTCCACCGACGAGATCTGGGACATCGCCAACGCCCTGCGGATCGCCGGAAGCCATGCACCGCCGCTCTTTGCCGTGGCCAACGACGATTCCCACAATCATCAGGGCACCCGGATGCATTCGGTGCCCGGCCGGGCTTGGGTGATGGTCCGCGCCCGCCACCTGACCCCCGAATCGATCCTCGGCGCCATGCGCGCCGGCGACTTCTACCCGTCGACCGGCGTCACCCTCGACGACGTCCGATTCGACGAGGGCACCCGGAGGTTGTCGCTGCGGATCCACCCCAGCGCGGGCGAAACCTTCGTCACGCGGTTCGTCGGCACCCGCCGCGGGGTCAATCTCGCGGGCAAACCCCGCCGGGCGCCCGACGGCAAGGTGGTGGACACCACCCTCGATTACACCACGGGATCGGGTCCGCAGATCGGCGAGGTATTCGGCGATTCGAAGGATTTGAATCCAAGCTACGCGCTGGTGGGCGACGAACTCTACGTCCGCGCGGTGGTGACCTCCTCCGGCAAGACCGAGGTGCCGACCACGGAATTCGAGTTCAAGCGGGCGTGGACGCAACCGGTCGGCTGGCCCCGTTGACGGGAAACACGCCCGCCGCGCCAATGCCGGGATTTCGGCTTGCGACCCCGCGATCGGCGGCCACCTTGTGGCCTTCATGAAGAAAATCGTCGCCCTCCTCGCTTCGCTCCTCGTCTCGGTCGCGGTCGCCGCCGGCGAATTCCCCGACATCAGCATCAAGGAAGTGAAGGCCCTCGTGAAATCCAAGAAGGCGGTCATCATCGACGTGAACGGCTCGGAGTCCTATGCCAAGGGCCATGTCCCGGGCGCCCTCGACTTCGACGCGGTCGAGGCGAGCCTCGCGAAGGTCCTCCCCGAGGACAAAAACGCGCTGATCGTCGCCTATTGCGGTGGTCCCCGTTGCCGCGCCTATCAGGCCGCCGCCAACGCCGCGGAAAAGCTCGGCTACAAGAACGTGAAGCACATGTCCGCCGGCATCTCCGGGTGGACCGGCGCCGGCGAATCCGTCGAGAAGGCCTCCCGGTCCAAGTAGGCGTCCCTCACCATCCCGCCGGAAGATCGTCCATCGTCCCGCGCAGGATCTTCCGGATCCGGGCCTTTTCGTCGTCCGGGATGTGCCCGAAGCCCCCGGCCCCACCCGGTCCGAGGGCTTCGCCCAGACCGGCCTGCAGCCGTCGTTTGAGTTCGGGCCCCATCCCCGCGAACAACGGCGTGTGGACCATGTAGCTGCACCGGTTCCGGAACAGCCGCGTCTTCAGGTCGAGATCCTTCAGCGATTCCCCGTCCACCATCCGGCGGTTCGCCCCGAACTCCCGGCGGAACACCGGGTCGCCGGCAATCCCGCCCGCCGGCAACGGCACCTCGTCGGCGAACAGCAGGTACCGCACGATCCCACGGGCCTCGGCATCGATCGCCGCCGCGTGCGACGGCGTCGGCACGCCGCCGTCCGAATGCCGATACGAACGGAGCAGGTATTGCGCGCGGACCATCCGGTTCACGAAGCCCACCTGGTGCTCGTGGATCAGGTGCGCGAGGAAATCGCTGGTCGCGACCGGATACCGGTCCCACGCGAACCGCTGCCCCGGGACCAGGGGCGTCGCGCTCAATTCCCCGGCCGCCAACCGGCCCATGCGGTTGCCCCAATGGGCCTCGTGGCCCTGCGATCCGGTGACATACCAACCGCCCAACCGTTCCGAAAGGGGCACGTCGTGACCGGACCTCCCGGGACGAAAGGTGTCGAGACTCCCGCCGTCCGGACCGGGTGCCACCGACCGGATCACCAATCCGGGCACGTGGCCGGCGTCCTCGTTCGCATGGCAATTCATGCAGCGACGCGCCCGCTCGATCCGCAACGGCGCGTCGCCGCGCGGGATGTCGAAGATGTGGAACACCGCGCCGCGCTGGGAATCCACCGAGGCGACCTCGATGCGTCCCCCGGGCACGTAGCCGAGGTACAGGTCGTCGGAAAAATACAGGGCCCTCGGGTTCGACGGCCCGATCAGGCTCAGTTGGAGGCTGGTGTTGGAGAACACCAGCAACTGGGACGACACCGGGATTCCCAGCGCCCCGAGCAGGCTGCGAAGGAAGGCCAACTCGCTGCCCCGATCCAACGGAACCTTCGGCGTGCCCAACGCCGCCATGAGCCCCGTGAACCGGTCGGTCGGCGTCCCGAGATAGTAGTCGTGCGGCGCCGCCTCGAAATCGGGAGCGAACGTTTCGGCGCCGGCAAGCGTCCCGCCGCACATCGCCGCCATCGCCCCCGCAAGGATCGCCGGAAGTCCGGGGCGGGCGTTCATCGGGGCGATGCGGGCCGGACAACCCCGTTCAATAACCGGCCGGCATGCGCGGTTTCACCGCGGGTCCGCCGCCCTCGCCGCCGACCGCCGGGTTCAACCACGGCGTCCAGTGCCAGTACCAGCGGGACGATTTCAACCCCTCGGCGTGCCCGTCGATGAAACCCACCTCGCCGCGCCCGTCGTGCCGGATGCTCGGTCCGCTCCAGTTGGGATCGTCCGACGTCACCGAACCCGCGCCGAATCCCGCGACGTCGTCGATGAGCCAAACCTCCGTCTTCTCCGGCGAGGCCTTGGTCACGCACACATTCGGATCGGTCGAATCCTTGGCGCGCGTCCCCGAATCGGTGAGGTAGACGGTGGACGACGGCCGGGCCACCTCGGAATCCTTGACGGGCAGCATGTGCCAACCGCCGCCGGTGAACTCGCATCCCCCGATCTGGAAGTTGGCCCCGTAGCCGGAGACCATCTTGCTCGGGTCGTAGACGTAGGTGTACTTGAGGTTGGGCTTCCGTTGTTTGGCCGGGCAGAGGAAGGCGTTGGTGTTCGGGACGTAGGGTCGGATGAACGAGTACCAGCCCGTTCCCACCCCGCCCGTGGTGGACACGTCCATGAACGAGAGCGGATAGCGCTGGCCGTAATCGCCGGCGTACATCGCGGCGCCGAGGCTCATCTGGCGGACGTTGCTCAGGCAGTTCGCAGCCACCGCCTTCGATTTCGCCTTCGCCAACGCCGGCAACAGCATGCCCGCGAGGATCGCGATGATCGCGATGACCACCAGCAACTCGATCAGGGTGAATCCGTGGCGCCGATGGCCAGACGGCAATCCAGGGTTGCGAAGGATCTTCATGAAAACGGTTTCTTCCGACCGCCAAAACCTCGGGGAACCGGTTCCGGGGTCGGTCGCCACGGCGCCGTGCCCGGATCCGAATCCCGGTGAGGTCCGCGAATCCCGGCAGTCCGTCCGTCGAGGGTCAAGGGCTTTGTGCCGGGCCGGCGCGGGCGAATTCCGACAACGCCGGCGGCGGCGCCGTCCCGTGGCCACCGTCGTCAAACCGAAGATCCCCCGGGGACCCGTCGCATCCGCCTCGGTGCCTCGGTCGCTGCAAGGCGGGCAACGGCGGGCGTCGATCGGCGAACCCACCACCCCGCGCTGGCGAACCACCCTTTACAACCGGCCGCGCGACTCGTCACCGTCCGCGCGTGCTTTCCCCGATCCGATTCTCGACGCACCGCGCCGGTGCCCCGGTACCGTCGCATCCGGCTGCCCTGCCCCTCGCCATCGCGCTGCTCGCCGCGCTGCCGCGTCCCGCGCTTGCGGCGCCCTTGGTCCCGCTGCCGGCCGGCAAGCCCGCAGCCGTCGAGAAGCACCTCGCGCCGCTCCCGCCCGACGAGGAATTGAAGACGATTCAACTCCCCGACGGCTACCGCCTCGAACTCGTCCTTGCCGAACCGGACATCCGCGAACCGATGGCGATCGCGTTCGACGGCGACGGCCGGTTGTACGTCGTCGAGATGCGCACCTACATGCAGGACATCGAGGGCACGGGCGAACTGGAAAGCCGGTCCCGGGTGTCGCGCCACGAATCCACGGCACGCGACGGCCGGTTCGACCGCCACACCGTCTTCGCCGACCACCTGAAGATTCCCCGCATGGTGCTGCCCCTGCAGGACGAGGTGTTGATCGGGACGACCGACACCAACGACATCCTGGCGTGGCGCGACGCCGACGGCGACGGGACCGCCGAGACCCACCGTGTCTTCTACGAAGGCGGGCCCCGCGGCGGCAACATGGAGCACCAACCCAGCGGATTGCTCTGGGCGATGGATAACTGGCTCTACACCACCTACAACGCCTACCGCCTCCGCTGGTCACCCGACGGCAAGACGCTGAAGGAACCCACGGCGCCCAACGGCGGCCAGTGGGGCCTGGCCCAGGACGACTGGGGTCGGCCATGGTTCAGCAATGCCGGCGGCGAGATCGGCGTCTGGAATTTCCAGACCCACATCGCCTACGGCGCCGTCAACGTCTCGTCCCAGTGGGCCGACGATTGGCAGGCGGTCTGGCCGGCCATCGGGTTGGGCGACGTCCAAGGGGGGCCCGGCCGTCTGCGTCCGGACGGAACGCTGAACCATTTCACCGCCACCTGCGGCCAGGAAATCTTCCGCGGCGACCGTCTGCCCGCGGAACTCCGCGGCAACCTCTTCCTTCCCGAACCGGTCGGACGCCTCATCCGGCGCGGCATCGTCGAGGTCGTCGACGGCATCACCCGGGTCCGCAACGCGACCCCGGGATCCGAATTCATCCGCAGCACCGACGCCAACTTCCGGCCGGTGAACATGGTCACCGGACCGGACGGCTGCCTCTACATCGCGGACACCTACCGCGGCATCATCCAGGAAGGCAACTGGACCAAGGCCGACTCCTTTCTCCGGCCCCAGATCCAGCGCTGGGGCCTCGACAAAAACGTGGGCCGCGGGCGCGTCTGGCGTCTCGTGCACCGCGATTTCAAGCCCGGTCCCCAACCCCGCATGCTCCGCGAGACCGGCGCGGAACTGGTCGCGCACCTCGGCCATCCGAACGGTTGGTGGCGCGACACCGCCCAGAAACTCCTCGT
>WBXI01000054.1 GCA_008933025.1 Verrucomicrobiota bacterium | reverse complement strand
GTTCACGGGCCCGGGCGCTCCCTAGCCTCGACCGTTCATGAGCGACTTTGTCCGAGCCGACGGCCGGCGTGCCGACCAATTGCGGCCGCTGCGTTTCCAGAATGGCATCGCCCCGCACGCCACCGGGTCCACCCTGGTTTCCTGGGGCAACACCCAGGTCATCTGCGGCGTCACCATCGACGAGGCGGTGCCCAAGTGGATGCAATCGCAGAAGGTCAGCGGCGGCTGGATCACGGCCGAGTACTCGATGCTTCCGTACTCGACCCTCGACCGTAAGGCGCGGGACATCTCGAAACTCAAGCTCGACGGGCGTTCGCAGGAAATCCAACGCCTGATCGGGCGTTCCCTGCGGGCGGCGGTGGATCTCGAGGCCCTCGGCGCGCGGACGATTTGGATCGACTGCGACGTGTTGCAGGCCGACGGCGGCACCCGGACGGCCTCCATCACGGGCGCGTACGTGGCGTTGATGCTGGCGTTGAAACGGCTGGTGACCGAGGGAAAGCTGAAAGCGCCGCCGATCCGGAGCGCGGTGGCGGCCGTGAGCCTCGGGGTGTGCGACGGCACGCCGTTGATCGACCTCGCGTACACCGAGGACCGGGACGCGGCGGTGGATTTGAACCTGGTGATGAACGAGGCGGGCGAGTTCATCGAACTCCAGGCGTCGGGCGAGGAGTCCACTTTCGGCGACGAACAACTGGCCGCCATGCTGCGGATGGGCCGGGCGGGAATCCGGGAACTGTTCGACGCACAACGCCGCGCCCTCGAAGCGGTCGGCGCATGAAGACGAGCCTGTTCCTGATGCGGCACGCGGAGGTGGAGGAGACGTACCACCGCGTCTTCGGCGGCTCGCGCATCGACATGGGCCTGTCGGCCCGCGGCCACCAGCAGGCCACCGCGCTCGCGGAATGGCTCCGGCGCCACGCCTTCGACGGCGTCTACGCCAGCCCGATGGTCCGCGTGCAACTCACCCTGGAACCGTTCCGCCCCCATTACCCGGGCACGCCGGTGCCGATCGAGGGATTGCGCGAGGTGGATTTCGGCGTGTGGACGGGCTGCGGTTGGAACGACGTGCAGGAAAAGTTCGGGGCCAGCGCGTACGATTGGCTGGAACTGATGGAGCACGACCAGATTCCCGGGGCGGAACCGATCGAACACTTCCGCACCCGCGTGGCGGACTCGATCCGGTTCATCGTCGACCAGCATCCCGGCGAACGGGTCGCGGTCTTCGCGCACGGCGGCGTGGTGCGGATGGCGCTGGCCCACCTCCTGGGCATGCCGATGCGGAAGTTCGAGCACTTCGAGGTCGACTACGCGAGTGCCACCTGGGTGGACATCGGGGAGATGAAGGCCGGCCGGCCGCGGACCGAGGTCCAGTTGATGAATTTCACTCCATGGCGCGACCAATGAAACATCCGCTTCGCCGCATCGCGATCACCACGAATGCGGGTGCCGAGGATGCCGTGGCGGCATTGCTCGAGCGCCAGACGGGCCAGACGCCGGGCATCCATCTCGACCTCCGCTCCGGGAGCGTGACGGTGTCCGCGTTCGTGTCGCCATCGCCGCGGGCGGCCATGGTCTTGCGCAAGGCATTGCGCGACGGACTCGCGGCGCTGCGCGGGTTCGACATCGATCCGTCCCCGGCGGGGATCTCGCTCCGCGTGGTCCCCCCGAAGGATTGGTCGGAGTCCTGGAAACGGCACTTCCGGCCCATCGACGTCGACGGAAAACTGTTGGTGCGGCCGACGTGGAGCCGGCGCCGGCCAAAGCGCGGGCAGGTGCTGGTGGAACTGGATCCGGGGCTGAGTTTCGGCACGGGCCAGCATGCCACGACGCGGTTTTGCCTCGGGCAGGTCGCGGCACTCCGGCGCGCGGGAACCCGCCAGACATTGCTGGATGCGGGAACCGGCTCGGGAATCCTCGCCTTGGCCGCGGCCCGGCTGGGCTACGACCCGGTCGAGGCCTTCGACTACGATCCCGACTGCGTGCGCATCGCGCGGGCCAACGCGAAATTGAACGGCATCGGGACCGTGCGCTTCGCGGAGGGCGACGCGACGCGGTTGCCGTCGCGGCCCGCGGTTCGCCACGACGTGGTTTGCGCGAACCTGATGCACGACGTGCTGGTGGCGGCGAAGTCGCGCCTGACGGCCCATGTGGCCCGCGGCGGGACGCTGGTGGCGGCGGGCATCCTGGCAACGCAGTTCGACGACGTGGCGGCGGCCTATCGGACGTTGGGTTGGGAAGTCGTGGAAGCGCGGACGGAAGGCGAGTGGCGTTCCGGGGCGTTCCGACGCGCGGCCGACGGGGCCGGAAGCCGCAAAAAGCATTCGGCGCGAACTCTGCCGCAAAAGGTGGGTTGAAATGGCGCCTTCCCCCAAGCACTTTCACGTCAACCATGAAGCTGATCCTGTCCACCCACAACGTCACGCTGACGGACGCATCGAGAAGCACATCCTCGAGAAGCTCGAAAAGCTCGAGCACATCGACCGCTGGCTGCTCGACGCCCGGGTGACCCTGGAGAAGGACCACACGGCCCATTCCCCCGACAAACAGTTCAAATGCGGCATCCGGGTTGGCATTCGTGGCAACGACCTCTACGCGGAAGACAGCGAGGCCGACCTGTATGCGGCGATCGACCGCACGATCGCGAAGTTGAGCGGCCAAGTGCGCAAGAAGCACAACAAGGCCAAGGCCAAGAAACATTCCGTGGCCTCGACCCTGAAGGAACGCCGGCGCACGACCTAGGCCGTCCCCGCCCATCCGCCCCGGGCCCGTGGGGCGGCATTGCACCCCAGTCCACCGGTATTCCATCATGATACTCCGGGCCCGACTGGTTGTGCCCATGGACGGCCCTCCCATCGAGAATGGGGCCGTTGCCATCCGGCACGGTCGCATCGTGGCAACGTGCCCCTTCGCCGCGGTCGGCGCGGACGCAGGGGGACCGGTCGAGGATCTGGGAGAGGTGGTGCTCCTGCCGGGACTGGTCAACGCCCACTGCCATCTGGACTACACCGGCATGGCCGGGACGATCGCGCCGCCACGGAGTTTCCCTGACTGGATCAAGTCGATCCTCACGGTGAAGTCCGGCTGGTCGGACGCCGAATTCGAGGCGTCGTGGCGCGCGGGAGCGGCGCAATTGCTGGAGACCGGCACGACGACGGTCGCCAACATCGAAACGTTCCCCGTCGGCTTGGCGGCCAGGCGCGCCGCGACGCCGCTCCGCATCCATTCGTTCCTCGAACTCACCGGCGTGCGCAACCGGCGGGATCCGGAGACCCTGGTGGCCAACGCGGTCCAGGCGCTCGCGGAGTGCCGGGGTCAACGCGGCGCGGTCGGACTCTCGCCCCACGCGCCGTATTCCACGATGCCGGAGTTGTTGTCCACCGCGGCCCGCGTGGCCCGCGAACACGGATGGCGCCTCACCAGCCATCTGGCCGAGTCCCAGGCCGAGTTCGACATGTTCATGTACCGACGCGGCCCGATGTTCGATTGGCTGCATGCCCAGCGACCCTGCGACGACTGCGGACAGGGGTCCCCGGTCCACCAAGCCGCCGCCCACGGGTTGTTGGGTCCGGATTTGGTGGCGGTCCACGTGAACTACCTGTGGGAAGACGACCCGGCACTGCTGGCCGACTCGGGGACTTCCGTCGCCCATTGCCCGCGTTCCCACGAGTACTTCCGCCACCAACGGTTTCCCTTCGGCCAACTGGCCGCCGCGGGCGTGAACCTTTGCCTCGGCACCGACAGCCTCGCCAGCACCCGGGTCGATTCGGGTCCACGGCCGACGCTCTCGTTGTTCGACGACATGGCGATGCTGGCGGCCCGCGACGCCACCCTTTCGCCGGAAGCGATCCTGGCGTTGTCGACGGTGAACGGCGCCCGGGCCCTGGGCCTGGAGAACACGATCGGCGCCTTGAAAGCCGGCGCATTCGCCGATCTGGTCGCCCTCCCCTGCCCGGCCCGAGAACGCGACGTGTTCGACGCGATCATCCACCATCGCGGCGCGGTTCGCGCTTCGATGATCGACGGCCGCTGGGTGTGGCGCGAGGGCAAGGCCGTCGGCATGGATCCCGTGGCGTGAGCACTCCGACGCAATCCAGGGGACGCGAACGGGTCGCGTTGGTAACCGGCGCCGCGGGCGGTTTGGGACGCGCCTTGGTGGACGCTTTGCATGCCGCGGATTGGCGCGTTTTTGCGGGAACGCACCGCGAACTCCCCTCCGATTGGCCCACCGGCGTCGCCACCGTCCCGCTGGACGTCTCGGATGGGAACCAGATCCGCGCCGCCGCCGCCCGCATCGAGAACGACGTCGGACACCTCGATCTCCTCGTCAACAACGCGGGTGTCGCCGTGGATGGCTTGGTGGCACGACTCGCCCCGGAAGACTGGGAACACGCGATGGAATGCAACCTCGACGGCGCGTTCCGGGTCACCCGGGCCTTCCTGCCCCTGTTCGTCCGGCAGCGCGACGGGCACATCGTCAACGTCGCCAGCCACGCCGCGCACGGGTCGGCCGGACAATCCGCCTATGCGGCGGCAAAGGCAGCGCTGCTGGGCATGACACAATCGCTGGCCCTCGAGTTGGGAAACCGGAACATCCGGGTCAACGCGGTCCTGCCGGGGGTTCTGCCGACGGGCATGACGATGGGTTTGCCGGCCGCAAGACTCGCGGAGTTCGCCGCGGCCAACTCTTTGGGCCGGTTGAACGATCCCGCGGAGGCAGCGCGTTTCCTGGTCCACCTCGCGACGATGCGGAACGTCTCGGGCCAGGTCTTCCATCTGGACAGTCGACCGACGCGCTGGGCCTGACGCACCGGAAACCTTCGCGCTCGGCCGATCGCCACCGACCCCCTAGCTTTCCTCCATGCCCACGTTGACGGAAGACCTCGCCGGGCGACTCGCCGAACTGCGGGCCGCGGGCCTGCACCGCGATCTCAGAAAGATCGACGGGGTGCGAGGTACCACCATCCGCCACGGCGGCCGGGACTTTCTCAACTTTTCCTCGAACGACTACCTTGGCCTCCGGGATCATCCGCGACTGGCCGAGACCGCATCGCGCGCCCTGCGCGAATGGGGGACGGGATCGGGCGCATCGCGTTTGGTCTGCGGATCCCTCGCCCCGCACCATCTCCTCGAGGAACGTCTCGCGGCATGGAAAGGAACGGCCGCCGCAATCGCTTTCCCAACCGGATACGCCGCCGCGATCGGGACGATCCCCGCCTTGGTGGGATCCGACGACATCGTGGTGATCGACCGTCTGGTCCACGCGTGCTGCATCGACGCGGCACGACTGAGCGGCGCCCGCCTGCGGGTGTATCGGCACAACGACCCCGGAGATCTGGAACGGGTGCTGCAATGGGCCGACGGCCTTGGCCGGGCACGCCGTCCGCGGGTGCTGGTGGTGACGGAGAGCGTCTTCAGCATGGATGGGGATCGGGCGCCGCTCCGGGCGTTGGTGGAACTCAAGGATCGGCATGGCGCCTGGCTCATGGTGGACGAGGCGCATGCCGGCGGTCTCCTCGGGGCGACGCGCGCGGGCCTGGTGGAAGCGGAAGGTCTCGCGGGGCGCGTCGAGGTCCAGATGGGCACCCTGGGAAAAGCGCTCGGTTGCGAGGGCGGCTACATCGCCGGGAGCCTTGAACTGGTGGATTTCCTCGTGAACCGGGCCCGGAGCTTCGTGTTCTCGACGGCTCCCGCGCCATCGATCGCGGCGGCGGCCGCCGAGTCCGTGGAGTTGGTCCGGACGGCAGAGGGATCCGAACGGGCCAACCGCGTCTGGGCCCGGGCGTCGGAATTGGCAACGGCGCTCCCTGCCGGCCCGCCCGGGACGCCGCCCGCCAGCGCGATCCTCCCATGGATCGTGGGCCCCGAACAAACGGCGATGGACCACGCCGCGGCGCTCCGGGCGGCCGGACTTTTTGTTCCGGCAATCCGGTTCCCGACCGTCGCGCGGGGCGCGGCGCGGCTTCGGTTCACCGTCACCGCCAACCACACCGCGGACGACGTCGCGCGCCTGGTCGCCGCCGTCAACGCCCTGAAGGCCAACCCGTGAAGCCAAAGAATCCCGTCGGACGGCTCGACCATGCACACGTCTGGCATCCATTCACCCAGATGCGCGACTGGTTGCGGCGCGAGCCGGTGGTGCTGGTGCGGGGCTTGGGCGCGCGATTGTGGGATGACGAAGGCCGCGAGTATCTCGACGCCAATTCGTCGATCTGGACCAATCTTCACGGCCACTCGCATCCGCGGATCGTCGGGGCCATCCGCAGCCAACTCGGAAAGGTGGCCCATGTGTCGGCGCTGGGATTCGCCAACGAGCCGGCCAGCCGGTTCGCCGCGGAATTGATCGACGCGGCAAGGGGGCCGGGCCGCGACGGGCGGAAGCTTGCCAAGGTGTTCTACAGCGACGACGGATCCACCGCGATCGAGACGGCGTTGAAACTCGCGTATGAATATGCGCGGCGCACGGGGCCCAAGTCCGGCAAACCCCGGTTCCTGTCGGTTCGCGGCGGTTATCATGGCGACACCATCGGCGCGGTGTCGTTGGGGCACATCGACCTGTTCCACAAGGCATACCAGGGCCTGCTGTTCCGTGCCGACGCCGTGATGGCGCCATATTGCTACCGGTGCCCGTACAACCGTGCGCCCGCGGACCGGAGGGATGCACGGTTGGGCAGGAAGTGCGCCTGGGAGTGCGTGGATCAGGTGGCAAACAAACTGTCGAAGGCGCGATCCAGGGGACGCCCGTACGCGGCCTTCGTGGTCGAACCACGAATCCAGGGAGCGGCGGGGATGATCCCGCAACCGGACGGTTGGCTGTCGCGGGTCGCCGCCTTGGTGCGATCCCACGGGGCGCTGTTGGTGACGGACGAGGTGATGACCGGCTTCGGACGGGCCGGTGGCCGGGGAATTCTGGCGAGCCAAGCGGAAGGAGTGACGCCCGATCTGGCGGCATTGGCGAAAGGGATCACCGGGGGCACGCTGCCGATGGCCGCGACATTGGCCACGCGACGGGTGTTCGACGCGTTCCTCGGCGAATACTCGGAATTCAAGACCTTCTTCCACGGGCACAGCTACACGGCCAACCCTTTGGGCGCGGCGGCGGGACGCGCCAGCCTGGCGCTGTTGCGTGCCAAGGCGGGAACGCTGGCGCGCGAACGCCTCGCGGTGCGGATGGACGAGCAATTGGAACGACTCTGGACCCACCCGAACGTGGGCGACATCCGCCGGGTGGGGTTGGTGGCCGGCGTGGAATTGGTGCGCGACTGGAGGACCAAGGTGCCGTACGCGCTCGAGGAGCAGGCCGGCATCCGGGTATGCGCCGGCATGGCGAAGCGGGGCGTGTTGACGCGGGCGATCGGAAACGTGGTGGTCTTGATGCCCCCGTATTGCACGACCCGCGCGGAATTGGCGCGGATGGTGGACGCCATGGAGGAATCCATCCGCGAGGAGTTCGGCGCCCGATCGGTCTAGCCGCGGCCTAGAACCCACCCGTCGGGGTGGCGAGGCTGTACCAAGCGTCGTTCGGCCCATCGAAACTGGGAACGTTCGGCCAAACCGTGGTGCCCGCGTATTGCCGGGTGAACCACTTGTTCATGTTCAACGCGAACGCCCGTCCGGAAAGGTCCGCGAACGTCGCGATGCCACCGACATTCTCGGTCTGGAGCTTCGCTTTCTTGTTGTTGGCGTGGCGCTGGGAGATGCCCTCGTTGGGCGAGCTGCCGACGTCGTTGAACAGGTAACTTTCCTGCTCGGCCGGCGCTTCCCACACGAGCATGCCGGTCGGGCGCATGTCGCCGAGCTTGAACCTCGAGGTGGGCGTCTCGGATGCCACGCTGCCGAAGGCGATCGTGGAACCGTTCCAAAGATAGCTCGTTATCTTGATGTTCCGGCGCTTGTAGTCGGCCGCCGCCCTTCCGTTGCCCCGCTCGGACATGTCTTTGGGGCAGGTGAGCACGCGTTCGGTGACGAGGTATTTCCCCAACTGGCTCCGTTTGAAATAGGCCACCTGGTTGGTCCAGATGGTTTGGTCCGCCCTGCCCTCCCCGTTCGGCATGCCCTTCGCCGTGCACCATGCATCGCGATCGGCACAATCACCCCAACTCGCGTACGGCACGAAATCGTTGTTGTCCGTGGCGAACATGTGCGCGCCGAGGACGACCTGCCGGAGATTGTTCAGGTCGTTCGCCAGCAGCGCGCGGTCCTTGGCCTTACCCAGCGCCGGCAACAGCATGCCGGCCAGGATGGCGATGATGGCAATCACGACCAGCAACTCGATGAGCGTGAAACCCGCCGTGGAACGGGGCCGGGATGAATATCGGAAGACCATGTGGAATCGGGAATGAAGCGCTCCCTCCGTGTAACCGGATCGCGATCGAAGTCAACACCCCGGGGCCGCCGGGATGTCACCCGACGCAAAACGGGGCGCCCACAGGCGCCCCGTTTGCGGGATCCATGGAATTGCGGACCGATCAACCGGCGATCGGCGATTCCTCCGGACCGGACGTGAAGTCGAGCCCGGGACCCTCGTCGGCTGGGACCTCGACCAACGTCTTGAGGCTGATCTCGCGGTGACCGTGGTAACCGGTACCCGCGGGGATGATGTGCCCCATGATGACGTTCTCCTTGAACCCACGGAGCATGTCGCTCTTGCCCATCGTCGCCGCCTCGGTCAGCACACGGGTGGTGTCCTGGAACGATGCCGCGCTGAGGAACGACTCGGTCTCGAGGGAGGCCTTGGTGATGCCCAGCAGCACCGGCACGCCCTCCGCGGGCTTGCCGCCGATCGCCTCGACCCGCGAGTTCTCGTCCTCGAAGATGATCTTGTCGATCTGCTCGCCCCACAGGAACACGGTGTCGCCCGGTTCCGTGATGCGCACCTTCTTCAGCATCTGGCGGATGATGATCTCGATGTGCTTGTCGTTGATGGTGACGCCCTGGAGACGATAGACCTCCTGAATCTCGTTCACCAGGTGCTCCTGGAGCTCCTGGGGTCCGCAGACGTCGAGGATCTCGTGCGGCACGACGGGCCCATCGGTGAGTTGCTGCCCCTTCTTAACGAAGTCGCCCTTGTAGACGATGATGTGCTTGCCGATGGGGATGAGGTGTTCCTCTTCCTGGCTGGTCTGGGGATCCTTGACCAGAACGCAACGCTTGCCGCGGACGCTCGGGCCGAAGTCCACGACGCCGTCGATCTTGGCGATCTCGGCGGCATCCTTCGGACGGCGTGCCTCGAACAGCTCGGCGACGCGGGGAAGACCACCGGTGATGTCCTTGGTCTTGGATGCCTTGCGCGGCGTCTTGGCCAGCAGCGCGCCGGCGCCGATGGTGTCGCCCTCGCCCACGACCAAGTGGGCGCCGGCCGGAATCGGATACTGGGCAATCGGATCGCCCTTGTTGTCCTCGACGATGATCGTCGGGTGAAGGTCTTCCTTGTGGTCGATGATGACCATGTCGTCGGTGCCGGTCGAGGCATCGACTTCCTGCTTCATGGTGACGCCCTCGATGATGTCGAGGAAGCGGACGCGGCCACCCTTTTCCGAGATGACCGGGACGTTGTAGGCATCCCATTCGACGAACACCTCGCCCTTCTTCACCTGGCCACCGTCCGGCACGGAGATGATCGAGCCGACCACGATGGTGTGCGTCTCGAGTTCCTTGCCTTCGGGCGACAGAACGGCGAGCTGGCCATTCTTGTTGAGGACGATGTTGTTTCCATCCTCGAGTCCGACGTAGCGAAGTTCGGCGTAGCGGACGGTGCCGTCGTGCTTCGACTTGATCTGCGGCTGCTTGTACGTCTGGGTGGCGACGCCACCGACGTGGAAGGTACGCATGGTGAGCTGCGTGCCGGGTTCGCCGATGGACTGTGCGGCGATGATGCCGACGGCCTCGCCCATCTTGACCAGACGACCGGTGGCAAGGTTGCGGCCGTAGCACTTGGCGCAGACGCCGTGACGGGTCTCGCAGGTAAGGGCGGAGCGGATCTTGATGCGCTCGATGCCGGCGTGTTCGACGGCCTTGGAGCTGATCTCGTCGAGTTCCTGGCCCGCACCGACGACCTTCATCTTGAGATCGGTGGGATTGTAGACGTCCTCGGACGAATAACGGCCGAAGACGCGTTCGCCGATCTTCACCACCTCTTCCTCACCCTCGTAGATGGAGGAAACGAAGATGCCGTTGGTCGTGCCGCAATCGATGGCACGCACGATGACATCCTGCGCGGCATCGACGAGCTTGCGGGTCATGTACCCGGAATCGGCGGTCTTGAGCGCCGTATCGGCAAGGCCCTTGCGGGCGCCGTGGGTCGAGATGAAGTACTCGAGCACCGTGAGGCCCTCGCGGAAGCTCGAGAGAATCGGCTTCTCGATGATTTCGCCGCTCGGCTTCGCCATGAGGCCGCGGAGTCCGGCCAACTGCCGGACCTGCGCCTTGTTGCCTCGCGCCCCGGAGTCGACCATCAGGTAGACGGGGTTGTACTCCTTCTTTTCCTGGTTCCGCTGGAGCGTCTTGAGCATCACCGCGCCGATCTGGTCGGTGCAGTGCGTCCAGATGTCGATGACCTTGTTGTAGCGCTCCTGGTTGGTGATGACACCCTTGCGGTGCTGCTTGTCGACCTCGGCGATTTGCTTGAGGGCGTTCTCGATCTCCTTCTCCTTCTCGAGAGGGACGATCATGTCGTCGATGCCGATCGAGACACCGGCGCGGGTGGCCTCGGCGAATCCGATTTCCTTGAGCCGATCGAGGGTGACGACCGTGCGTTCCTGCCCGCAGTGCTTGTAGCAGTTGAAGATGACGTCGCCGATCTGGCTCTTGCCGACCGGTTTGTTGATGAAACCGAGTTCGGTGGGCCAGATCTCGGAGAAGATCACGCGGCCGACGGTGGTCTCGATGGTCTTGGACTTGGCATCGCCATAAACGGACGCGCGGCCGAAGTCGGGGTTGACCAGTTGGACCCGGTCATGGGTACGCAGCGCGCCGTCCATGTGGGCAAAGATGACCTCGGGCTTCGAACCGAAGAGCATGATGCGCTCGTTGGCACGCTTTGCCTTCCGGGGCTCGGCGGTGAGGTAATAGCAACCCAGGGTGATGTCCTGGGTCGGCGTCATGATGGGCTTGCCGCTCGACGGGCTGAAAATGTTGAGCGGGGCCATCATCAGCAGGCGTGCTTCCATCTGCGCCTCGACCGACAGCGGCACATGCACGGCCATCTGGTCGCCGTCGAAATCGGCGTTGTAGGCGGTACAAACCAGCGGATGGATCCGGATCGCCTCGCCCTCGATGAGGACGGGCTCGAACGCCTGAATGGAAAGGCGGTGGAGCGTCGGAGCGCGGTTGAGCAGGACCGGATGGCCCTTGGTGACCTCCTCGAGGATGTCCCAGACCTCGGCCGACTGCCGCTCGATCATCTTCTTGGCGGAACGCACGGTATGGACGTAACCGAGCTCCTTGAGGCGGCGGATGATGAACGGCTCGAAGAGAACCAAGGCCATCTTCTTGGGAAGACCGCACTGGTTCAACTTGAGCTCGGGCCCGATGACGATGACGGAACGACCGGAGTAATCGACACGCTTGCCGAGCAAGTTCTGGCGGAAGCGACCGGACTTGCCCTTGAGCATGTCCGAGAGCGACTTCAGGGCACGGTTGCCGGCACCGGTGACGGCGCGGCCATGACGACCATTGTCGAACAACGCGTCCACCGCCTCCTGAAGCATGCGTTTCTCGTTCCGGATGATGACCTCGGGGGTCTTCAACTGGAGGAGGTTCTTCAGACGGTTGTTGCGGTTGATGACCCGACGATAGAGATCGTTGAGATCGGACGTCGCGAAACGCCCGCCCTCGAGGGGAACGAGCGGGCGGAGGTCCGGCGGAATGACGGGGAGGACCGTGAGGATCATCCACTCGGGCCGCATTTTGCCCTTGGAGAAGCCCTGGAACAGCTTGATGCGCTTGGCGATCTTCTTGCGGTTCTGCTTGGACTTCGTCTCCTGCATCGCGAGCGCCAACTCATCGATGGTCTTCTCGAGATTGGTCTTCGCAAGGGCGTCGCGGACGGCCTCGGCACCCATTTTCGCGGTGAACGCGTCGGTGCCGTAGGTTTGGCGCGCCTCGCGGTATTCGTGCTCGGAGAGCAACTGGTTCTCCTTGAGCGGCGTGTTGCCGGCATCAATCACGAGGTAGTCCTCGTAATAGATGACCCTCTCAAGGTTGCGGGCGGTCATGTCGAGCATCAGGCCGATGCGCGACGGCATGCACTTGAAGAACCAGATGTGCGAGACGGGGACGGCCAACTCGATGTGCCCCATGCGTTCGCGGCGGACGCGCGCCAGGGTGACCTCGACGCCGCAACGATCGCAAACGACACCGCGGTGTTTGATCCGTTTGTACTTGCCGCAGGAGCATTCCCAGTCCTTGACCGGACCGAAGATGCGCTCGCAGAAGAGGCCGCCTTTCTCGGGCTTGAAAGTACGGTAATTGATGGTCTCGGGGTTCTTCACCTCGCCTTTAGACCACGAGCGGATCGTTTCCGGCGACGCGACGTGAATCGCGACGTGATCCACCAGATTGACCTTGTCGAGGCCCAGCAACTCGCGGGCGGTATCCTTGGACGACAGCATAACGTTGTGTTCCGGAAGCAGTAGCGGTTGGTGGATGGATCAGGCGAACGCGGCCAGGGCATTCCCCTGGTCCTTCGGCGCGTCGGCGGGGTTCGAGTAACCGACTTTCACATCGAGGCCAAGGGACTGCATTTCCTTGACGAGGACGTTGAACGATTCGGGGATGCCCGCCTCGAGCGAGTTGTCGCCCTTGACGATGCTCTCGTAGATGCGGGTACGACCCTGGACGTCGTCCGACTTCACGGTGAGGAGTTCCTGGAGCGTGTAGGCGGCGCCATAGGCTTCCATGGCCCACACTTCCATCTCGCCGAAGCGCTGGCCGCCGTACTGCGCCTTGCCGCCCAGCGGTTGCTGGGTGACCAGCGAGTACGGTCCAACGGCGCGGGCGTGGATCTTGTCGGCGACAAGGTGTCCCAGCTTCATCATGTAGATGTAGCCAACGACGATCTCCTGGTCGAACTGCTCCCCGCTGCGGCCGTCGTAGAGGTGCACCTTGCCGTGTTCGGGCAGGGTGGCGTCCTTCAGATAGCCACGGATTTGCTTCTCCTTGATGCCGTCGAAGACGGGGGTGGCGATCCGGATGCCGAGGAACCTGCAGGCCCAACCCAAGTGGGTCTCGAGCAACTGCCCGACGTTCATGCGCGAAGGCACGCCCAACGGGTTCAGCACGATTTCCACCGGGGTGCCATCCTGCAGGAACGGCATGTCTTCCTCGGGAACGATGCGGGCGACGACGCCCTTGTTCCCGTGGCGACCGGCCATCTTGTCGCCGACCGAAAGCTTCCGCTTGGACGCGATGTAGACCTTGACCTGCTTGACGATGCCGCTGTCGATTTCCTCGCCCGCCTCGATGCGCTCCATCTCCTCGTCATGCTGCATCTGGAGGTCGTCGAACTTCTTCTTAAACTGGGCGATGATCTCGTTGATCTTGTTGCGAATCGGCGACGGATCGATCTCGATGCGGTCGTAAACCAAGGCCAACTTTTTGAGCAGGGTCTTGGTGATCTTGCGATTCGCGGGGATGATGATCTCACCCGTCTCGCTGTTGACGACGTCGAGCGGGATCTTCTCGCCGAGCAGGATGTTGGAGAGCGCCTCGGTCAACTGCTCGAGGAGTTCCTCGCGCTTGGCCTTGTAGCTATCCTCGACCTCCTTCTGCGCCCGCTTGGGGGGTTCCTTCCCCGTCACCACGGGAATCTCCCGCTTGACGACCGGCTTCACGCCGTCGGCCTTCGCGGACACCTTGACGTCCATGACGATGCCGTAGGTGCCGGATGGCACCTTGAGCGACGTGTCTTTCACGTCCGCGGCCTTTTCACCGAAGATGGCCCGCAGCAAACGCTCTTCAGGGGCGAGCTCGGTCTCGGACTTCGGGGTGATCTTGCCGACAAGAATGTCGCCCGGTTTCACCTCTGCACCGACGCGGATGACGCCGTCCAATCCCAGATTCTTGAGGGCTTCCTCTCCCAGATTCGGGATGTCCCGGGTGATCTCCTCGGGCCCCAGTTTCGTATCGCGGGCCACCACCTCGAACTCGTCGATGTGGATCGACGTGAAGATGTCTTCCTTGACGATCTTCTCGGAGATCAGGATCGCGTCCTCGAAGTTGTAGCCGTTCCACGGCATGAACGCCACGAGCACGTTGCGTCCAAGGGCCAGTTCGCCACCCGAGGTACAAGGGCCGTCTGCAAGAACCTGCCCCTTCTTGATGCTGTCACCCTTGCCCACCAGAATCTTCTGGTTGATGCAGGTGGCGGCATTCGACCGCATGAACTTGCGGACAGGATAGACAAAGACACCGTCCTCGGGCGCATGCTTGAGCCGCTTCTTGCTCTCGGGAAGCTTGCCATCCTTGGTCACGATGATCTGGCTGCCATTGACGCTGGCAACCTTGCCAGCCTCTTCCGCGACGATGACCGCACGCGAATCGCGGGCCACACGCTCCTCGAGACCGGTGGCCACAAGGGGCGCCTCGGTGACGAGCAACGGGACACCTTGCCGCTGCATGTTCGAACCCATCAATGCGCGGTTCGCATCGTCGTGCTCAAGGAACGGGATGAGACCCGCGGCCACCGAGACGAGCTGCTTCGGCGACACGTCCATGTAGTCGACTTTCTCGGGCTCGACATCAACGAAGTCGCCCTTGAATCGGCATGGAACACCGTCGGTCAGGAAGCGCCCCTTTTCGTCGATGGGCGCGTTGGCCTGCGCGATCGTGAATCCCTCCTCGCGGTCACCCGTAAGGTAGTCGATCTGATCCGTGACGCGGCCGTGGAGCACCTTGCGGTAGGGCGTCTCGATGAAGCCGAAGTCGTTGACCCTGGCGTAGGTGGCAAGCGACGCGATGAGACCGATGTTCGGACCTTCGGGGGTCTCGATCGGACAAATACGACCGTAGTGGGAAGGGTGGACGTCGCGGACCTCGAAGCCTGCGCGATCGCGGCTGAGTCCCCCGGGCCCGAGGGCCGAAAGACGACGCTTGTGCGTCAGCTCCGCCAGCGGGTTGATCTGGTCCATGAACTGACTCAACTGGCTGCGACCGAAGAAATCACGCACCACGGCGGAGAGCGCCTTGGGATTGATCAGCTTCTGGGGCGCCATCGTGTCGAGGCTCTGGTCGAAAAGCGTCATGCGCTCCTTGACCAAGCGCTCCGTGCGGGCCAGACCCACACGGCACTGGTTGGCCAGCAATTCGCCGACAGTCCGGATACGACGGCTGCCAAGGTGATCGATGTCGTCGATGCTACCCTCGCCCTTCTTGAGCCGGAGCAGGTACTTCGTCGCCTCGAGCAGATCGCGACCGCGCAGGATCCGATCCTCGCCGTCGTCCTTGAAACCAAGCTTTTGGTTGATCTTGTAGCGACCCACGCGACCGAGATCGTAGCGTTTGGCATCGAAGAAGAGCCGCTTGATCAAGGCCTTTGCATTCGCCGCGGTGGGAGGATCCCCAGGGCGGAGCCGGCGGTAGATGTCCTTGAGGGCCTCTTCCGCGTTCTTGGTGGGGTCCTTCTTGAGGCACTTGATGACGACGCCCTCGTCGGTCGAGGTATCGACCACGCGGATCTTCGAAACGCCGAGCTCGGAGATCTGGCGAACGACCGCCTTCGAAAGCGGTTCGAAAGCACGCGCAACCACGATTCCCTTGTCGAGGTCGATGGCGTCCTCGACCAAAACCTTGTTCTGGATGGTCTCGAGCTTCTCGGCATCCTTCACCGACAACTCCTCGATCTCGTAGAAGAGATTCAGAATGTCGCTGTCGGTACCGACCTTCTGGGTATCAGCCTTGGACTCCAAGACCGCGAGCTTTGCCTCGGGAAGGGTGAAAAGAGCGCGGAAGAACGTGGTGGTAAGAAACTTCCGACGACGCTTCTTGCGGTCGAGATAGACGTAAAGCAGGTCGCTGGTGTCGAACTGCGCCTCGTACCAAGAACCACGATCAGGGATGATGCGGAAGCTGTGCAGCATCTTGCCATTCGGATGCTGGGTGGTTTCGAACGCAATGCCGGGCGACCGATGCAACTGCGAAACGATGACACGCTCCGCCCCGTTGATGACGAACGTCCCCTGAGGGGTCATGAGCGGGATTTCGCCCATGAACACCTTCTCCTCCTTGGTTCCACGCGCTTCCTCCTTCAATTGGAAGGTCACGTAAAGTGGAGCGCCGAAGGTAAGCCCCTCGCGCAGGCACTCCAGCCAGTCGACCTTGGGGGCCTGGATCTCGTAGCTATGAAAATCGAGGACGGTCTTTCCGTCGTAACTCTCGATCGGGAATACCTCGGTAAAGACGGCCTGTAGGCCCAGATTCCGGCGCTTTGACGGCGCCACCTCGGCTTGGAGGAACTCCCGGTAGGAGTCGAGCTGGATTTCGATGAGGTTCGGCGGAGCGATTACCTCCTTGATCTTGCCGAAGTTGATGCGCTCGGTGGTTTTCTGTGCCATTGCGACCTCGTGTTCTCTTGTTGACAGCGGCTTGCGCCGGGAACGTGTCGTTTTCGAAAGACAATACGACGAGTCCTAGCGTCCATCTATTGGACTGAACGCCAGAACTCGTCGGACTGGATCAGCAACTAAAGCTTCCAGCAATATGCCAGCAAGTTTTTGTGTGACAAATCAAGTCCTCGATTCGGGGCAATCGGCACCAACTGCCGATCGCCCCGATCGCGGAAACGGAATTACTTCATCTCGACCTTGGCACCGGCCTCTTCGAGCTTCTTCTTGGCGGCCTCGGCATCGGCCTTCGGCGCGCCCTCGAGCACGGGCTTCGGCGCACCCTCGACCAAAGCCTTGGCCTCGGCGAGACCGAGACCGGCCTTGACCTCGCGGACGACCTTGATCACGCCGATCTTCTTGTCGGCAGGCACGGAGGCCAGGATCACGTCGAAGGTGTCTTTGACGACGGCAGCGGCAGCGGCAGGAGCGGCGGCAGCGGCGGCGGCGGCGGGAGCGGCGGCGGTGACGCCCCACTTCTCTTCGAGCTTTTTGACGAGGTCGGCAGCTTCGATGACGGTCAGCTTGCTCAGTTCCTCGACCAGATTGTTGATATCAGGCATGTTGTTTTTTCTTTCTGTATTTGCGTCTCGTCGTCGGGTCGGCCGACCCAAATTTGTCCGCAGCCTGCGGACCGACGATTTACTTGGTTTCCGCTGTTATTGCGACCGGTCTCCAGCCTGGAAACCGGCCCAAATCGATGGAATCGCCCGGGATCCTCAGGCTTGTTCGGATTTCGCCTTGATGACCCGCGCGATCTGCAAGCCCGGGGTATTGATCAGTGCAACCAGCTTCTGCGCCGGCGCTTGGAGCACACCGAGCAGCTTGCCTTGGAGCACCTCCAGCGAGGGAAGATCGGCCAGAACGCGGATCTCTTCGGCAGTCAGAAGCTTGGATCCGAGGTAACCAAATTGCAGCTTGGGCTTCTCGAATTCCGACTGGTAGGTCTTCACCGCTTTCGCGGCGGAGGCCACATCCTTCTTGCCGGTGACGACCGCAAGCTGCCCGGCGAGGGTGCCACCGAGATCGGCGACGCCCGCTTCCTTGGCCGCAATGCGGAACAGGTTGTTCTTGACGACGTGAATCTCGGCACCGGCAGCGCGGAGGCGCTTCCGAAGCTCCGTGAACTGCCCGACGGACAGTCCGCGGTAATCAACGACGATGAAGAACGGGGAATTGTTGAGCCGAGCGACGTACTCGGCGGAAATGAACTTCTTTTCCGTGCGCATGTTATAGCCTTCGAAGTGGAGGTCAGGCGTTGAGGAACTCGCGGACGTCCAGATGGACGGCCGGACTCATGGTCAGCGACAGGGTCACGCTACGGACAAAAATGCCCTTCGCGCTGGCTGGCCGCGCCTTGAACACCGCGTCGATCACAGCGCGGGCGTTCTCGGAGATCTGCTGCGACGTGAAAGTCGCCTTGCCAACCGCCACGTGCACGTTGGCCGCCTTGTCGATCTTGAATTCAACACGGCCAGCCTTCACTTCGCGGACGGCCTTGGCAGTGTCCTCGGTGACCGTACCCGTCTTCGGATTCGGCATCAGGCCGCGAGGTCCAAGCACCTTGCCGAGCTTCCGGACCTCGGTCATGGCCTCGGGCGTCGCAACGGCAATGTCGAAATCGGACCACCCCTCGTTGCACTTCTTGATCAGGTCATCGAAACCCACATGCTCGGCGCCAGCAGCCTTGGCAGCCTCGGCGGCGGCACCAGGCTTTGCGAACACCAGCACGCGGACCACTTTTCCACTGCCGTGGGGCAGCGGAACCGTTCCGCGCACCATTTGGTCGGACTGCTTGGGATCGACACCCAACCGGAAGGCGATGTCGACGGTCTCGTTGAATTTCGCTTTGGGGAACTTCGCAAGGATCTGCACTGCGTCGTTCAGCGTGTGGAGCTTGTCCGAAGGGACGAGCTCAAGGGCTTTCTTGTAGCGTTTGCTTGGCATTTTGGGGTGCGGTGCAAGCGGGCGCGTTATGCACCCTCCCGCGGTTGTGTTTTTGGCGGTTAGTCGACGACTTCAATACCCATGCTACGGGCAGTGCCCGAGACAACACGGAAGGCGGCTTCCTCGCTGTTGGTATTGATGTCGCCAGCCTTGAGCTTGATGATCTCGAGAATCTGCTTCCGGGTCACTTTGCCAACCTTGTCCTTGTTGGGGACCTTCGAGCCGGACGCGATGCCCGCAGCTTTCTTGAGAAGCACGGAAGCCGGCGGCGACTTGAGGATGAAGGTGAACGACTTGTCTTGGTAGACAGTGATGATCACGGGAATGATCAAGCCCGCCTTTTCCTTGGTGGCGGCGTTGAATTCCTTGCAGAAGGCCATGATGTTGATGCCCTGCGAACCGAGCGCGGGGCCAACCGGCGGGGCAGGATTGGCCTGCCCAGCAGCGATCTGCAGTTTGACGATTCCAGTTACTTTCTTTGCCATACCGAAAATGAATGGCCCGCCAGCCTACGCCCGCGAGCTTGGTTTTGGAAACAGCTATTTTACGAAATCCTAGGATTTCTCGACCTGCCAGTATTCCAGCTCTACTGGCGTCTTCCGGCCGAAAATATCGACGGTCACCTTGAGTTTGCCCTTTTCAGGCTCCACCTCTTCGATGACCCCGTTGAAATTGAGGAACGGACCGTCGTTGATCTTGACGGTTTCACCAATGTCGAAGCTAACCTTCGGTTTCTCGGTGTCCTCGCTGTCCGACACCTGGAGTTTGATCGTCGCGATCTCGTCCTCGGTCACTTCCATCGGACGTTCGCCGCCAACAAACCCAATCACGCCCTGGATATCCTTGATGAAGTACCAGGGCTTCTCCAGAGGACGCATGTTCTCGTCCAGTAGCACCATGGAAATATAGGCATATCCCGGGTGCAACTTGCGGGTGGTGACCGTCTTCTTCCCGCCGCGAACCTCGACCACCTTCTCCATGGGAACCAACACCTCTTGGATGTAAGGCTCCATTTCGTCGGTCTTCAGCCGACGCAGGATGCTATCGCGAACCTTTTGCTCCTGTCCGGCGAGGCAATGGAGGGCATACCAACGGCTTTTCATGAAATGGGAGAGGAGCGTGGACCAGAATGACGGGATGCTCGGAGGACTACGTCTTGAGCAGGTATTTGACCACCGAGATCACGGCATAATCGGAGGCCACGGTAAAAAGACCGAGGACACCGACAACCACCAAAATGAGCATTGTGGATTGCCAAAGTTCATCCTTGGTGGGCCAGTTGCATTTCTTCAGTTCCTCGCGGGTCTCGCCAAAGTACAGGGCAATGCGGCCGATCCATCCGGAGCGCCATGCGAGACCGAAGGCAACCAAGAACAAAGCCGACCCAACCAGCAACTGGATGTAAAAATTAGACATATTGACGCTTCGAATGGCGGAGGGGGAGGGATTCGAACCCCCGGTGGGATTGCTCCCACAGCGGTTTTCAAGACCGCCGCAATAGACCACTCTGCCACCCCTCCGGAGGCTGGCAGGGCGTGAGGGACTCGAACCCCCAACCAACGGTTTTGGAGACCGCTACTCTACCAATTGAGCTAACGCCCTGTGTCTAGCTGCGGACGGTTGTTAAACCGAAGCGGAAGGCCGATCTAGACCGACCTTCCGCCCAGGTAAAGATCGATCAAGCGATGACTTCGGACACGCGTCCGGCACCGATGGTGCGGCCGCCTTCGCGGATCGCGAAGCGCAGACCCTTTTCCATCGCCACCGGCGCACCGAGCTTAACCTCAACCGAAACGTTGTCGCCCGGCATGACCATCTCCACACCCTCAGGCAACGCCACCGAACCCGTGATATCCGAAGTGCGGAAATAGAACTGCGGACGGTAGTTGGTGAAGAACGGGGTGTGACGGCCACCTTCGTCCTTCGTGAGAACGTAGACTTCCGCCTTGAAGTGCGTGTGGGGCTTGATGGAACCCGGCTTGGCCAGGACCATGCCGCGCTCGACGTCTTCCTTCTTCACGCCACGAAGCAGAACGCCGACATTGTCGCCGGATTGGGCGCTGTCGAGCAGCTTCCGGAATGCCTCGATATCGGTCGCGGTCGTCTTGCGGGTGTCCTTAAGACCAACGATCTCGACTTCTTCCATCTTCTTGAGGAGTCCGCGCTCCACGCGACCCGTCACCACGGTGCCGCGACCTTCGATGTTGAACACGTCCTCGATGCACATCAGGAAGGGCTTGTCGAGCTCGCGCACGGGCTCGGGCACAAAGGTATCCAACGCCTCAAGCAGGTCGGCAATCGCCTTCTCGCCTTCCGGCTTGGCGGCGAGAGCGGCAGTGGCGGACCCACGGATGATCGGGGTCGTGTCGCCGGGGAATCCGTACTTGTTGAGCAAGTCGCGGATTTCCATCTCGATCAACTCGAGAAGATCGGCATCTGCAAGGTCCACCTTGTTGAGGAAAACCACGATGCTCGGAACGCCAACCTGACGGGCGAGGAGGATGTGCTCGCGGGTTTGGGGCATCGGGCCATCAGCCGCGCTGACGACCAAGATCG
>WBXI01000053.1 GCA_008933025.1 Verrucomicrobiota bacterium | reverse complement strand
GGCACACAGAGTGCGGACGCTCCCGGCCACACCGCCGCTACGGGCCTGCAGGCCCGTAGCGGCACCTCCTCTGTCCGGCCCAACAGCCGGACACAAGCGGCAAAACGGAAGATACAAGTGCGGGGGGTAGGAGCGTCAGCGACGCCCACCCCGCCATGCGACGAGGTCCGCCGTCCATCTTGATCTCGGCCGGTTTGAAAGCGGTGTCGCGGCCTTCCGAAGGCCTTGCCACCGCAGTCCGAAGGCGCCGGGCGCGGGAGACAGCCGGCGGGGTCGTCCATTCCCGAAGTTGCGGGCGACCAACTCCCGCGGCACGCTCGCGCGTCGGTTCCCCCGACGCACGCGCCATGCATCGACTCGCCATCCCGACCGTGTTGGTCGCCCTCCTTGCCGGACTGGCGGCGCGGGGCGCGGACGCCGGCACGTTGTGGGCGACCCGGGTGCGACCGCTGTTCGACGTCCAGTGCCTCAAGTGCCACGGACCCATCGAGCGGAAGGGCGGGCTCGAACTCGACACGCCCGAGGCGGTGATGAAAGGGGGCGACGACGGCCCGGTGGTGGTGCCCGGCAAACCCGCGGAAAGCCGGCTGTTTGGCAATCTGGCGCCGGGTGCCGATCCCCACATGCCGCCGAAGAAGCAACTCGCCGATTCCGAGCGCGAGACGATCCGGCAGTGGATCGAGGCCTTGGCGACGGTCCCGGCGCGGTCCGCGGCGAAACCCCGGCCGGCGCGGCGTTTCGAGTCGGTCACCCGGGCCGTCGACGTGTTGGTCGCGGAAGGCTGGAAGCAGCGCGGTGTGAAGCCCGCCCCCGCGGTGGACGACCGCACCTGGTGCCGCCGGGTCCATCTCGATCTCGCCGGGCGGATTCCCACGGCGGCCGAGACGGACGGGTTCCTGCGGTTGCCCGCGAAAACGCGGCATGCGGTCCTCGTGGACCGGCTGCTGGCGTCGACGGAATACCCGGTGCGCATGCGCGAGTTGTGGGACGTTTTCCTGATGGGGCGCACGAAGCGCGAGGTCCACGAGAACCGGCGGCGCCAGAACGGTTGGTGGGACTTTCTGGAGACCTCGTTCCGATCGAACCGTCCCTGGGACGAGACGGTGCGCGGGATGCTTGTCGCCCGTCCGGCGAGGCCGGAAGACCGGGGCGCGTCGTGGTTCCTGTACGAACGGCGCAACGAACACCAGGCCATTGCCGAGGCGGTGGCGCCCGTGGTGTACGGGACGCGCATCGACTGCGCGCAATGCCACGACCACCCGCTGGCCCGCGACATCAAGCAGGCGCATTACTGGGCCTTGGTCGCCGCCTTCAACCGCGGCAAGAACGTCGAGGGCGGCAGCGCGGTGGGGGAATCGGCGTCGGGCGGATTCATCAATTTCACCAACCTGAAGAAGGAATCGCAGCCCGCCGTGGTCACGCTGCTCGACGGGCGCACGGTGGCGGAGGCGCGGCCGGAGGCGGGGGCCAAGGAGACGGACGCGGACGACCTGTACGTGGATCCGGCGGCCAAGGCCCGGGTGCCGAAAATCTCGCGACGCGCGGCGTTCGCGGAGCTCGCGACGCGCGGGAACCCGCTTCTGGCCCGCGCGTTCGCGAACCGCGCGTGGGCGGTCTTCGTCGGGCGGGGCCTGGTGCATCCCGCGGACGAGATGAACGCGCGCAAAGCGCCGAGCCATCCGGAATTGCTGGATTGGCTCGCCGCGGATTTCGCGGGGCACGGCCACGACGTGCGGCGCTTGGTGCGCGGGATCGTGCTGAGCCGGGTGTACGCTTCGGGTAGGTCGGTGGCGGCCCCGGAGGCGTTTGCGGGTGCCGTCGAACGGCCGATGACCGCGGAGCAGATCGCGCGGTCGTGGCGGATCGCGGCTGGGTTGGCACCGGACGACGACGGGTTGCGCCGGGCGGTGGTGGGCGCGCTGCCGGAAGTGATGGCGGCGGAATACAACGCGACGTTCCAGCAGGCGCAGTTCCTGTGCAATTCGCCGGCCCTGGCGGGCCTGCTCGGGGCGGACGCCGGAGGGACCGTGGCGCGACTCGTGGCGCTGCCGGACACGGCGTCGCGGGTCGACCGGGCGTTTCTGGCGGTTTACGGGCGGCCGCCCGACGCCGGGGAGGCGCGGCAGGCACGCGCGTTCCTGGAGGCGCGGCACGACCGGGTGGCGGAGGGTGCCCGCGACTTGATGTGGGCCCTGATGACGAGCGCGGAATTCCTGACCACACCATGAACCCCGAATCCCCCGATTGGATCGCCGGACGGTGCCGGGCGGACGAGCACGCCCTGCACCGCCGGTTGTTCCTGAAGGGACTGGCGGGCGGCGCCGCGGCCAGCGTCGCGAGTTTCTCGGGCTTGTTCCACAACGCGGCGTTCGCGGCGGAGGCCAAGAAGGCGCGGAAGCACTGCATCCTGCTCTGGCTTTGCGGCGCGCCGAGCCAGTTCGAGACCTGGGATCCCAAACCCGGCCGGCCCAGCGGCGGGCCATTCGCCAGCATCCCGACCCGGATTCCGGGCATCCACTTTTCCTCCCTGATGCCTCTGTGCGCCGGCATTGCCGACCAATTGAACGTCGTCCGCAACATGAAGACGGCGCAGACCGAGCACTTCCAGGCGATCACCCTGCTGCAGCGCGGGAATCCGGAGCGTGCCGGGTTCACCCGCCCGACCCTGGGCAGCGCGTTGTCGCAGGCGATGGGGCAATTGGACGCCGCCATCCCGAACTTCGTCTTCATCGACCCGATTCCCGGGGGGAACGAGTTCGAGTCGTTCAAGGCGGGGAATTGGGCGGGTTGGCTGGGGGCGGAGCATGCCCCGGTGCGCATCGGGGGCGACTACACCCAGTTGCTGGCCGACGCGTCGGAAAGCATTTCCCGGGACGACCGGGAATCGCGGGAGACGCTGCGGAAATTCCTGACCGCGAAATACGAGAGGGACCGCGGGAGCGTGGTGGCGCGGAGCCAGAACGCGGCGTTCGAGCGGATGAAGGGGATGGCGGCGAGCGCGGATCTGTTCGACGTGAACAAACTGCCGGCGAAAGACCGCGAGCGCTACGGGCCGGGGAGCTTCGCGCAACACGCGCTGATGGCGCGGCATCTGGTGGAGCACGGCGCGCCCTTCGTGATGGTTGCCAACGGCATGAACTGGGACAACCACGTGTTCCAGCACGAGATCCACCAGATGCTGGTGCCGGAACTCGACCGGGTTCTATTCCATCTGGTGAACGACCTCGGGCAACGCGGCTTGCTCGACTCGACCCTGGTCGTCGCGATGGGGGAGTTCGGGCGCACGCCGTGGATCAACACCGCGCGGGGCCGGGACCACTATCCGAACGCCTGGAGCCTGATGATGACGGGTTGCGGATTGAAACGCGGGGTGGTGACCGGCGCCACCGACGCCGACGGCGTGGACGTGGTGGGCCACGCGAACAACGAGCAGAATCTTTTCGCCACCCTCTTCGCGGCGCTCGGCATCGATCCCCACGCGGAATACGACCTGCCGGGAATGCCGACGTTCCACCGGGTCGAGAACCGGGCGGAACCGATCCGCGACCTGCTGGCCTGACGCCATGAAACTCACCTTGGTCCACGACCATGCCCTGCCCAGCGGGGTGCTCGGATTCGCCCCGGCCCGCGACGCGGGACATGCCTTCGTGGCGTGTGCCGACGGTTCGGTCCACCGGGTCGGATTGGGCGACGGCAAGACCGAGCCTTTCGAGGGAAGGCACGACTCCTTTGCCAGCGGTTGCGTCCTGTTGCCGGACGGAAGGACGGTGATCTCGGGCGGCTACGACGGGATGCTGCTGTGGCACGACGTCGCGAGCCGCCGGTGCCTCCGGCGGGTCCGGGCGCATCGGTTCTGGAACTGGCAGTTGGCGCTGTCGCCGGATGGACGGCGCGTGGCCACCACGACGGGCCAGTATCTGGCGGCGGGTTGGAAATACGAACCGGCCGCGGAATCCGAGCCGTCGGCAAAGGTGTTCGACACCGGGAGCGGGGAACTCGTCGCGGCGTTTGGGCACGCCCCGCCGGTGATGAGTTGCGCGTTCTCGCCGGACGGCCGGCATCTGGCGGCGGCGAACCTGCTGGGCGAGGTCCGCGTGTGGCGCTGGGCGTCGGGACCGGAACCGGTGTCGCGTTGGACGTCGCCGGACTTCACCTCGTGGGGAACGACCAAGAGCCATCACTATTCCGGCGGGATCTTCGGGCTGGCCTTCTCGCCCGACGGCGGGTCGTTGCTGGGCTGCGGCATGGGCCCGATGGGCGACCCGATGGCCGGCAACGGCAAGATGACGTGGCAACGGTGGAACTGGGCGAAGGGCGAGCGGATCGACCAGATCAAGGACGGCCAGCACGGATCCGGGTTGATGGAGTCGGTGGCCTGGCATCCCGACGGCAAGCACTTCGTCATGGCCGGGCGCCAGGCACAGGGAACCTGGAACGCCGCGGTGTTCGCCGCCGCCGACGGCGCCCTGGTGCATTCGATCGACACCAAGAAGCGCATCACCCATGCGCGGTTCTCGGCGGATGGCGGATGGCTGCTGGTCGCCGGTGCCAAGGGACAGGGGCCGCGGAAAGACGGGGTTTGGCCGGCCTGCGGGCGGGTGCAGGCCTACCGGGTGGCGTCGTAGGCATGCGCCGTCCGGGCCGCGGCCGACGCGGGCCGGTGGCGGATGCGGGATTGCAGCGCGCCGGTTTTGGTGGAATCGTTCCGGCAGAACTTCCATGACGAATCTGTTCGATGACGAGGCCGGTGAATTCCGGGTTTTGAGGAATGCCGAGGACCAGTATTCGCTTTGGCCCGGGCTGCTCGAGGTTCCGGCCGGTTGGACGCCCGTCGGGCCGACGGGTTCGCGCCGGTCGTGTCTGGATTGGATCGAGGCCCACTGGACCGACATGCGTCCGGCAAGCATCCGGGGCGGCCCGGACGCCGGTTCCGCCGGCGTTGCGTCGACGGGCCCCGACACGTTGTGAGCCCCGTTCCATCGATGCCGACCGAGGGACCCGATTCCGGCACCGTGCGGGGACTGCTCGATGGCGTGGCCCGGGGGAATCCCGGGGCGCCGGCCATCCTGGCACCCGGCCGGACCCCGCTGTCCTTCGGAGCCTTGGCCGCGTTGGTCGACCGGACGGTCGCGTTCCTCGCCGGGCGCGGACTGGGGCGGGGTGATCGCGTCGCCGTCGTGCTGCGCAACGGCCCGGAAATGGCGGCGGCTTTCCTGTCGATCGCCTCGCGGGCGGGTTGTGCGCCGTTGAATCCCGATTATCGGGAGGCGGAGTTCGGATTTTATCTCGCCGATCTCCGGGCCGCGGCGCTGGTGGTCGAGCGCGGCGTCGATTCGCCGGCGCGCGCGGTGGCGGCGCGGTCGGGAATCCCGGTGATCGAACTGGTGGCCGACCGGAGCGCGGGTGCCGGCACCTTCGGGTTGGTCGGTGGCGACGCCGTTGCCGGGGGCGGGTTGGGAAGCCCGCGGCCGGGCGACACGGCGCTGTTGCTGCACACCTCGGGAACGACCTCGCGGCCCAAGTTGGTGCCGCTCAGCCAGGCCAACCTGTGTGCGTCGGCGCGCCACATTGCCCGCACGCTCGCGCTGGTTCCCGGGGACCGTTGCCTGAACCTGATGCCGCTGTTCCACATTCACGGCCTGATCGGCGCGGCGTTGTCCTCGTGGTCGGCCGGGGCGGGCGTGGTGTGCACGCCGGGTTGGGATCCGGATCGGTTCTTCGATTGGCTCGGGGATCCCGGCGCGACCTGGTACACGGCGGTGCCGACCATCCACCAGTCGGTGCTGGCGGCCGCGCGGCAACGGGCGGGACCGCTGGTCCACGGGCTGCGCCTCGTCCGGTCCTCGTCCGCCGCGTTGCCGCCGGCGGTGTGGCACGAACTCGAGCGGGTGTTCGGCGTGCCGGCGATCGAATCGTACGGCATGACCGAGGCGACCCATCAGATGTGCAGCAACGCGCTGCCGCCGGGGGTGCGCAAGCCCGGTTCGGTGGGCCTGCCGGCGGGGCCCGAGGTGGCCGTCATGGACGCGGCGGGCCTGCTGCTGGGCCCGAACGCGACCGGGGAACTCGTCATCCGCGGGCCGAACGTCACGTCCGGCTACGAGGGGAATCCGGAGGCGAACGCGACGGCCTACACGGGCGGATGGTTCCGCACGGGCGACCAGGGATACCGCGACGACGACGGGTATTTCTTCCTCACCGGGCGACTCAAGGAATTGATCAACCGGGGCGGCGAGAAGGTGGCGCCGCGGGAGGTGGACGAGGCGATGCTCTGCCACCCGGCGGTGGCGCAGGCGGTGGCGTTCGCGGTGCCGCACCCGCGGCTGGGAGAGGATGTGGCGGCGGCCGTGGTCCTGCGCCCGGGCGCCGCGGCGACGGAGCGCGAGTTGCGGCAATTCTGTCTGGGCCGACTGGCGCCGCAGAAGGCGCCCAGCCGTTTCCTGTTCGTGGACGCGATTCCAAAGGGGCCGACGGGCAAGGTGCAGCGGATTGGCCTGTCCAAGGCGCTGGCGGCGCAACTCGAGGTTCCCCACGTGCCCCCGGCGACGGCCATCGGCGGGGCGATCGCGGCCGTCTGGCAGGAATTGCTGCAATGCGGGCGGGTCGGATTGCGCGACAATTTCTTCGCGCTGGGCGGCGATTCCCTCCTGGCAACCCGCGCGCTTTCCCGGGTCGCCGCGATGTTCGAAGTGGAGTTGCCCATCGGATCGTTGTTCCGGGGACCGACCTTGGAGGAACACGAACTGTTGGTCGAAAGCCTGGTCCTCGACGCCATCGAGGAAGGGCCGGGCGAGAACCCCGGGTTGGCCGGCGACGGCCGCGGCCCGGCGCGGGGGGCGTAGCGCATGACGGATCGCGAGTCCCTGGACGCACGCCGGCGGCGCCTTTCGCCCCGCCAGCAGGCCATGCTGGAGGGCCGCGTCGCGCGGGCGAACGGCGGAGCGGAAGCGGTCCGGGTCATTCCGCGGCGTCCCGTGGGCGCGCCCGCGGTGCTGTCGTCGGTCCAGGAGCGCCTGTGGTTCCTCGACCAGTTCGAGACCCGGCCCGATGTCTACAACCGTCCGGCCAACCTGAGGCTGGAGGGATCCCTCGACCCGGGGGCGCTGCGGCGCGCCCTCCTGGAAATCATCCGCCGTCACGAGGTCTTGCGGTGCCGAATCGGCGGCGCGGGGGATCTGCCGGCCATGGAGCCGGTGCCGGACTTCGAGCTCGAGGTCCGGGGCATCGATCTGCGGGAACTGGATGCCACGTCGCGGGAAGACGAGGCCCGGAGACGGCTGGACGACGAGAACCTGCGGCCGTTCGATCTGGCGTCGGGGCCCTTGGTGCGCGCCTGCCTGCTGCGGTTGGCGGACGACGAACACTGGTTGGCGCTGACGTTTCACCACATCGTTTTCGACGGTTGGTCGGAGGCGGTGTTGTGGGCCGAGTTGGGGATGCTCTACGGGGCGTTCGTCGCCGGCGGACCGTCGCCGTTGCCGGAACTGCCGGTGCAATACGGCGACTATGCCGCCTGGGAGCGGTCACGCTTGCAAGGGGACGCGCTGGAGAAATCGCTGGCCTTCTGGAAGGGCCAATTGTCGGGCAATCCTCCGGCGCTGGAGTTGCCCGTGGATTTTCCCCGGTCGGCGGCGGCGAGCCAACGGGGCGACCAACACGCCGTCCGGATCGACGGCCCGTTGGTCGAGGCACTGGGCGAGTTGGGCCGGCAGGAAGGCGCGACCCTGTTCATGGTCCTGCTGGCGGGGTTCCAGATATTGCTGTCGCGCCACGCGGGCCAGGACGACGTGACGGTGGGCACGCCCGTCGCCGGCCGCATGGTGCCCGAACTCGAGCCGTTGCTCGGCTGCTTCATCAACACGCTGGCGTTGCGAACCAACCTCTCGGGCGACCCGACCTTCCGCGAGTTGCTGGGGCGTGTCCGCGACGCGACGCTCGCGGCTTTCGCCCACCAGGAACTGCCATTCGAGAAGTTGGTCGAGGCGCTCAATCCCGAGCGATCGCTCCAGCGGGCGGCGTTCTTCGACGCGATGCTGGTGCTCCGGAACACGCCGCGTCGCGAGTTGGACATTCCGGGACTGCGGGCGACCCGTCTCGAATCCGGGGTCCGGAGCGCGAAGTTTGGACTTACCCTGGCATTGCATCCCGAGGGGGCCGGGCTCGCGGGGGTGCTCGAGTATGCCACCGGCCTCTTCCGTGCGGAGACCGTCGCGCGGATCGCCGATCGCCTGCAGGCATTGCTCGGCGGCATCGTCGCCGATCCCGACCGACGCATCTCGCGGTTGCCGATCATGGCCGACGCCGAGCGGGGCCGGATCCTCGAGGAGTGGTGCGGTCCCACCACGTCTTTCCCCCGCGACCGTTGCGTGCACGAGTTGTTCGAGGAGCAGGCGGGGCGGACGCCCGACGCCGTGGCCATCGTCGCCGCCGGCGAGACGCTCGCCTATGCCGCGCTCAACGAGCGGGCCAACCGCTGGGCGCACCGCCTGATGGCGCGGGGCATCGGACCCGAACGGCGGGTGGGCATCTGCATGGAACGGTCGGCCGGGTTCGTCGTCGCGCTGCTCGCCACGCTCAAGGCCGGCGGAACGCTGCTCCCGCTCGATCCGACGCATCCGTCCCCGGTTCTGGCCCGGATGCTGGAGGAAGCGGGGCCGGTCCTGGTGCTGGCGGATGCCGTGGGGTTGGAACGCCTGCCGCCCGGCGTTCGCGCGTTGTCGTTCGATGCCGCGGCGGCGGCAGACGCCGAAAGCGGGGCGGCCCCGCGGAACCCCGGTGCCGCGGACCGGCCGGAGCCCCTGTCTTCCGGCAATGCGGCCTACATCGTCTTCACGTCGGGTTCCACGGGGCGTCCGAAGGGCGTCGTCGTTGCCCACGGCGCGTTGGCCAACAAGGTGTCGACCCTCAACGCCCGGTTCGGGACCGGGCCGGGGTCCCGCCATGCGGCATGCACTTCCATCGGGTTCGATCCGTTGCTCGAACAAATCCTCTGCCCGCTGGCCGCGGGGGGCACGGTGGTGATCGTCGCGGATTCGGAACGCGATGATCCCCGGACGTTCTCCGGTTGTCTGCGCCGCCGTGGCGTCACGGTCCTGGATGCCACCCCGGGTCTCGTCGACGTGCTGTTGTCCGATGGCGGCATCCTGCCGTCGCTGGACCGATTGCTGGTCGGCGGGGAAGTCCTCCCGGCGGGGCTTGCGCGGCGCGTCTTGGCTTCGGGCATCGCCCGCGAAGTCCTGAATCTCTACGGACCGACCGAGGCGTGCATCGATGCGACCCTCCATGAGGTCGGTTCGGTGGCGCCGGGCGAAAACATCCCGATCGGTGTCCCGCTGCCCGGTTACCGGATCTACCTCCTCGATGCCTCGTTGCAACCGGTGCCCATCGGGGTGGCCGGCGAGCTGTACATCGCCGGGCCGGGACTCGCGCGGGGATACCTGGGCCGGCCCGGGGCGACGTCCGAACGCTTCGTCGCGGATCCCCACGGGATCCGGCCGGGCGGGAGGATGTACCGGACCGGGGATTTCGGGCGGTGGCTGGCGAGCGGCGCGATCGAATTCCTGGGGCGCGTCGACCAGCAGATCAAGATACGGGGGTTCCGGGTCGAACTGGGCGAGATCGAGACGGTGTTGTCGGGGCATCCCGGGGTGCGGCAGGCGGTGGTCGGGGTGCCGGACGAGCGGGACGGTGCGGGGCGGTTGGTGGCTTGGTGGGTGGCGCGGGACGGGGTCATGGTCCCGACGGCGGCGGAGTTGCGGCGGCATCTGCGGGAACGGGTGCCGGAGCACATGGTGCCGGCCGACTTCGTGGTTCTGGAGGCGTTGCCGCTAATGCCCAACGGGAAAGTGAACCGCGGGTCGCTCGCGGCCCCGGGGTCCGATCGCCCGGAGGCGGCCGGCACGGATGCCGGGCCGCGAACGCCGTGCGAGGAACGGTTGGCGGGGATCTGGCGCGAGGTGTTGGCGACGACGCGGGTCGGTCCCCACGACAACTTCTTCGATTTGGGCGGGCATTCGTTGCTGGCCATGCGGGTCGCGGCACGGGTACGGGTGGCGTTTTCGGTCGAGTTGCCGGTCCGGTCCCTGTTCGAAAGCCCGACCTTGGCCGGCTTGGCGGAACGGATCGAGGCGGCGTGCCGCGGGCCCATGGTGCCCGGGCCGGTCGCGTTGCCATCGAGACCGCCCGACGGGAGGTTGCCGCTGGCATTCGCACAGGAACGACTCTGGTTCCTGGAACAACTGGAGCCCGGCACCGCGGTCTACAATCTGTCCACCGCGATGCGACTGCACGGTGCCGTCGACGCGGACGCCCTGGGTCGGAGCGTGCGGGAAGTGGTCCGGCGGCATGAAGTCCTTCGCACCGCCTACGCGGTCGATGCGGGCGTGCCGGGACAAATCCTCGGGCTGGCGGCGGACTTGGCGGTGGAGTTCGTGGATCTCCGGGATATTCCGGGCGGGGAGCGCGAGGCAGCGTCACGCCGCCGGGCCGCGGCCGCGGCGGGCCGGCCTTTCGATCTTTCGCGGGGCCCCATGTTGCGGGCCCTGCTGCTGCGGGTGGCCGACGATGCCCACGACTTCGTGCTGACGGTGCACCACATCGCGTGCGACGGCTGGTCGATCGATCTCCTCTGGGAGGAGTTGGCGGCGTTGTACGCGGCATTCTCGGCGGGTCGGCCGTCGCCGCTGGGCGAATTGCCGTTCCAATACGCGGACTACGCGGCGTGGCAACGCCGGTGGCTGGAGGGCGAGGTGTTGGCGCGGCAACTGGCGTACTGGAAGGCGCGGTTGGCGAACACGCCGCCCATGTTGGAATTGCCGGCCGATTTCCCGCGTCCGGCGGCACGGAGCCACCGTGGGCGCCGGCGGGGATTCCAGCTGGACCGGTCGTCGAGCCAGGCGCTCCGGGAACTCGGCCGCCGGGAAGGAACCACGCTGTTCATGACCGTTTTGGCGGCTTGGCAAATCCTGCTGTCCCGGCTCAGCGGCCAGGACGATGTCGTCGTGGGCGCACCCATCGCCGGGCGCAACCGGACGGACCTCGAGGGGATGGTCGGGCTCTTCGTGAACACGCTGGCCCTGCGCGCCGACCTTTCCGGGAATCCCACTTTCCCGGAACTGTTGGACCAGGTGCGGGAAACGACGCTCGGGGCCTACGCGCACCAGGACCTGCCGTTCGAGCAGTTGGTCGGCGAACTGCAGCCCGAGCGGAATGCCGGCCATGCGCCGCTGTTCCAGGCCGCGCTGCTCGTGGAGACCGAGCCGCGGACGATCCGGTCGCTGGATGTCGACGACGCCACCTCCAAGTTCGACGTGATGCTCTCGGTTCGCGACGGAGCCGGTGGCCTGCGGGGCGCCCTGGTCTACGACACGGACCTGTTCGAGGACGCCACGATCGGGCGGTGGTTGGAACACTTCGGGACGTTGTTGCGGGCCATCGCGGCGGATCCGCGTCGGCGGATCGGGGAATTCCCGCTGGTGAGCGAGGCCGAACGGCGGCGGGTCGAGGTGGATTGGAACCAAACCGCGACGCCCTACCCGCGCGAGCAATGCGTCCACGAATTGTTCGGGGTGCAGGCACGGCGGACGCCGGGGGCGCCGGCGTTGGTGTGCGGCGACGCCACGGTCACCTACGCGGAACTCGACGGGCGGGCGGATCGGTTGGCCCAGGCGTTGCGGCGGCGGGGCGTCGCGCCCGGCACGGCGGTGGCCGTGCATCTGGAGCGTTCCATCGGGTGGGTCGTCGCGATCCTCGCGATCCTGAAATGCGGCGGGCATTATGTCCCGTTGCCCGGGGAATGCCCGGCCGCGCGGTTGCGCTTCATGCTGGAGGACAGCCGGGCGCTTCTGGTGATCCGGAACGCCGCGCTGCCCGAGGGGGCATGCCCCGCAGCGTGCGGCGAACTGGATCCACGCGGGTTGCCGGACACGGACACGGGGAACGAGCTTTCCCATCCGTCGGCGCGGGTTCCGGCGGGGAATCCGGCGTACGTCATGTACACGTCCGGCACGACGGGCCGGCCGAAGGGCGTGGTGGTCCCGCATCGTGCCGTCGTCCGTCTCGTCGTCGGCCAGTCCTTCGCGGACTTTGGCCCGGACCTGCGGACCCTGCTGATGGCGCCGCCGGCGTTCGACGCCTCGACCTTCGAACTGTGGGCGCCGTTGCTGCATGGCGGCACCTGCGTGGTGTTCGAGGGGGCGGCGGTCGATCTGGAGGCCGTCGAGGCCGTGGTTCGCCGGGACCGGGTCAATTGCCTGTGGCTCACCGCCGCATTGTTCAATCTGGTCGTCGATTCGCATCCGTCCCTGTTGTCCGGCGTGGCCCAGGTGCTGACCGGCGGGGAAGTGCTGTCGGTTCCCCACGTGCGGCGGGCGCTTGGCCTCCATCCGCGCCTCGGCCTCACCAACGGCTACGGCCCCACGGAATGCACGACGTTCGCCTGCACCCACCGCATCGTGCCGGGGGAGCCGTTCGCGGCCGGATCGGTCCCCATCGGGCGCCCCATCGGCAACACCCGCGCGCATGTCCTGGACCGCGTGGGACGGCCGGTGCCGGTCGGCGTTGCCGGCGAATTGTTCCTCGGCGGCGACGGGCTCGCGATCGGCTACCTGCACCGGCCCGGGTTGACCGCGGAACGGTTCGTCGCGGATGCCTTCGCGACCGGATCGGGAGCGCGTTTGTACCGGACCGGCGACCGGGTCCGCTGGCGCGCCGACGGGGTGCTGGAGTTCCTCGGGAGGATGGACGACCAAGTGAAGATCCGCGGGCATCGCGTCGAGCCGGCGGAGGTGGAGTCGGTGTTGGCGACCCACCCCGGCATCGCGGCGGCCGCGGTGTTGGCGGGTGTCGATGCCGGCGGGTCGATGGGCTTGATGGCCGCGTTGGTGCCGCAGCCCGGGACGGTGCCGCCCACCGTGGACTCGATCCGGGCCCACTTGGAATCCCGGCTGCCGCGGCCGTCGATACCGTCCGCGTTCGAATTCCTCGATCGGTTGCCCGTGAATGCCAGCGGCAAGGTGGACCGGGAAGCCCTGCGCGGGGTTTTCGGAAGCCGCCGGGTTGCGCGCCCGCCGTCCGGGACGCCCCGGAACGAACGGGAGCGGACCTTGCTCGAGCTTTGGTCCGAAGTGTTGGGAAGGACCGACCTCGGGATCCACGACGACTTTTTTGCCAACGGCGGCCACTCGCTGTTGGCCGTCCGGTTGCTCGCCCGGATCGAGGAACGCTGGGCGGCGCGGTTCCGGATCCTGGACCTGTTCCGATTCCCGACGGTTGCCGCCTTCGCGGAGCGCCGCGGTCCGGCCGCGCCGGGAGCGGAGACCTGCCGTCGGCCACCCTTCCGCGGGCATGGCCGCGGGACGCCCCTCTTCCATGTGCCCGGGCGGTTCGGATTCGAATTCCTCACGCCCCGGTTGGCGGATTGCATCGGGTCGATGCGCCCCTACTTCGACGGACTCCAGTTCCCGGGTCTCGACGGCCGCGGGGAAATCCCGACGGATGGCGGGGAAATCGCCGCGGAACTGGTGCGCCAAATCGAGTCCGTCTGGCCCGTGGGTCCGGTCTGCCTCTCGGGTCATTCCTGGGGTGGGGTCATGGCCTGCGAGGTGGCCCGGCGTTTGGTGGCGGCCGGCCGGGTGGTGGAATCGTTGGTGCTGTTCGACAGCTTCGTGCCGGGGTCGGGCCGGCGCCGTTCCCTCGCGGCCGTGCTGGCGATGGTTTGGAAGCGCTCGCCGCGGGCCGGTGCGGGATCGCGCCGGCGTTTTGTCTGGGAGCTCGCGCGGAACAAAGTCCGGACCTTGCTGCGCGGTGCGGCGCGGCGCGTGGGCGGACGGGGCCGACTGGCGCGCGCGGCGGGGCGGGATGCCGAAGCCCACGTCGAGAGCGAGCGGTTCTGGGCGGCCACCGAGGCGGCGTGCAGCACGTTTTGCCCGGGGCCGTACGACGGCGACGTGGTCCTGTTCCAGGCTTTGGTGGAGATGCCGAACGAAGGATTGAGGGTCGAGCGGGCGCCGGCGAATGGCTGGGCGGAGGTGGTCCGGGGCCGCCTCACGGTGATCGAGGTGCCGAGCATCCACTCGGGCGTTTTCAAGGAACCGATCCACCCCGAGGTTTTCCGCGGATTGCGGCGCGTGCTGGCGGGGGACGGTTCGGATCAAGGCGAACCCGGCGCGGTGTAGATGGAGCGGACGTTCCAGGCTTTCACGGTCTTCGCCAGGGCCCGCCCCGCGTCGCCGAAGAGTGCCACGCCGAGATGGTCCGGCGCGTACCGATGCGGGGCCAGCGCGGCCTGGCGGTCGTTGGCAAAAACCTCGACGAGGTTCTTGTCGAGGAAGACCCGCAGCACCAGATCTTCCCCCGGCCGCAGTTCGAGCGGCACCCGGGTTTCCCCCAGCGTCAGGGTCGCCGTGCCCGGTTCGAAGGCGATGGGAAAGCCGTGCCCGCCATCGGCGTCGCAGTAGACCGCCACGCCGAATCGGCGCGCCGTGCCCGGCGCGAAAACGATCTCGATCTCCAGGGCATCGCCGCGGATGCCTTCCAGACGCCGGGGCGTGCCGCCGTCGACGGCGACGTTGGATTCGGTGCGTTCGCCGAAGCGCAGGCTTTCCAGCTCGCGCAGGGGGCGGATGCGCAGTTTCCCGTCCCTTGGCAGGCTCAGTTCGCGGGGCAGGGATTGGATGCTGCTCTGGATGGCCACGCCCTTGAGGCGTTCCTTCACCCGCGACCAAGCCCACATGACGCGCCGGCCGTCCGGCGTGCGGACGCTCTCCGGGGCAAACAGGTCGGCATCCCCGTTGAATTCGCACATCCAGTTCATCCGCGCGTGGAAGTCGGGAAGGAACTTTCCGTCCCTGAAATCGCCCAGGTAATACCGGCAGCCCAACCAGTGGCTCAGGCAAAGGAGCATCCACCGGTCGCCGATGCGGAACATGTTGGGGCATGAGATGTCCTCGTCGCGCGGCACGCCGAGATCCGGCAACCCGTCGTGGAGCAGGTGCCCGAGGTACTGCCAGTTCCCGAGGTCGGGCGACTTCATCAGGTGCGGGTCTTTTCCGCCCGAGACGGCGTAATAGGTGTCGCCGTCCAGCCAGCAGTCGGGATCCCAATGGCGCATGGACGGGGGTTTTCCGTCCTTGCCCCTGGGTTCGACGGCGATGGGCTTCGACCATTTCTCCAGCGCGTCGTCCTCGGCGAAACTGATCTGGTTCCGGCCGGATCCCGCGCCGTGATAGATGATGGCCGGCCTTCCGTCCTTCGTGAGGAAGCCGGTGCCGCTGAAGAGATCGTGGCCCATCGTGGCCGGGGTGAGCGTCGCCGGGTGCCATTGCCAGTGGACCATGTCCGGGCTGGAGACGTGGGCCCAGGTGACGCCGGCCTTGTCTTCCAGGATGTAATGGAGGTGATAGCGGCCCTTCCAGAAGAAGGCCGCGTTGGGGTCGCCCGTGGCCGTCGCTCCCGGATGCGCGAGATGATAAGTGAGCCAGGTGGGCGGGAGGGGCGTCGGCACCGGCGAAGCCACGGCGTGACGGGCGAAAGCCAGGGCGAGGCAACACAGGAGGGCGGGCAGGATCCCGAAACCTCCCGCGGGGCGCTTCCCCCGCGGGATCCTCGCGGCCTTCGCGGCCGGTTTGGCCGGCGTCGTCCCGGCGTCGATCCACGCGAGGTAATCCGCCGACCCGCCCGACAATGGGACGACGACGCATTGGGGGACTTCGTAGGGATGCAACCGGGACACCGTGCGGGCGAGGGCGTTCACGCGGGCCCGGCGGGTCTTGAAGATGACGAGCAGTTCGCGAGATTTCTCGAGCCGACCCTTCCAGCGGTAATGGGACTCGAGACCGGAAACGATCTGGGCGCAGGCGCATTCGCGGGCTTCCAACGCGGCGGCGGCCAATGCCCGCGCCGTCCGTCGGTCCGGGACGGTGACCAAGACGGCGACATGACGGGCGCTGCTTTTCATGGGAGGCGGCTTCAGCCGAGCCGAAACGAGATGCGGGCGAGTTTGTCGCCCCCCACCGCGTGGCGGAGTCGTTCCAACAATTCCTGCCGGTGATAGCGGACGATCTCGGAGAGCCACAGGTTGCTGTCCACGACGACGAACAGCGTCCCGTTGCGGAGCCCCATGGGCTGGGCATGGGCGGCGACGCGGGGATCGACGGTCTGCGACCAGACCTGGCGGATCTGGGTTTCGGTCAACCGGTGCTCGAAGCCGAGTCGCTCGAGGACCTTGGGGAGGATGTCGCCGAGGGGCCTGTCCGCCTTGCGGAGGGCTTGTTCCTGGGGACGCAGGTCGACGCGCCGCCACTCCGTCAGCACCTGGGCGCAGCGTTCCCGCGCCTCGCGGGCCGCGCGGCGGGCAAGTCTCTCGGCATCGGGGCCGGGAGCGGGAGCTGGGAGCGGAGCCGACATGGACGATGGCGATTGTCCGGCCGGGCCGCGGGGATGCAAGCGGCTTTCCCCCCGTGGGGTGCGCCGAGGACGCATCCCGCCGGCAGTCGGGCCCGACGAAGACGGCGGATGCCTTTTGTCTTCCGGCAATTGGCCGTCATGACCGTGGAATTGGTTTTCCGTTCCGGCGCGGGTCCCGGACCATCGGGCCGTGAGCGAAGCGATGGTGGTCCGAACCATATTTCCCGGTGTCCGCGAGTGGTCCTTCCATTCGCCGGAGCACAAGGTCGAGTTGACGGCCCACGCGGTGGAGGCCGGCGATGGAAGCATCGTGGTCGATCCGATCGGGGACCCCGCCGCGTGGACCGGCGGTTCCCCGGTTTCGATCGTGTTGACCAACGGCAACCACGAGCGCGCGGCCGCCGGGTGGGGACGTCGTTTCAAATGCCCGGTCTGGATACCCGGGGGATTCGAGAGCCCGCTCGACGGGGCGCGACGCTTTGGTCCCGGGGAGTCCCCGGTGGGAGGTTGGGAAACGGTGGCGCTCGACGGCGGTGGGCCGGGAGAAACCGCGTTTCGGATCCCGGCATTGGACCTCGTGGTGTTCGGCGACGCGCTGGTGAACCTGCCCGGGCACGGTCTCGGGATCCTGCCGGACAAATACTGCGGCGATCCGGCGCGGTTGCGGGACGCCTTGCGGCGGTTGGTGGCCCGGCCGTTTTCGCGGGCGGTTTTCGCCCACGGCGCCCCGTTGCCGGCGGATGCGTCCGTCCGGATTGCCGCGCTCTTGTAATCGGACGCACTGCCGCTAGCGTCCGCGCCCGTGCTGCACGTGCCCTTCGAGGTTGGGCTGGCCCTCCGTTATCTCCGCCCGAAATGGAATTTCGTGTCGGTGATCACGCTCCTTTGCGTCCTGGGCGTGATGCTGGGCGTGGCGGTGCTGATCGTGGTCATCGCGGTCATGACGGGTTTCGACCTCGAACTGCGCCACAAATTGGTCGGGTTCAACGCGCACCTGAAGGTCGGGGTCGTCGGGCATCCGATGGGCGATTGGGAAACGATGATGCGCCGCGTCGAGACCCGCCCCGGCGTCCATGGCGTGGCGCCCTTCGTCCTTTCCCAGGTGCTGCTGCAGACCGAACCGGATCCGGCCAGATCGGGCCCCCGCTCGGGGGCGGCGTTCGTCCGCGGCATCGATCCGGACCTCGAGGGGCGTGTCAGCGTGCTGACCAATTCCGTCGTCGAGGGAAAGTTCGATCTCCGTGGCAACGGCCTGATCGTGGGCAGCAGCCTCGCCGACAGCCTCGGCATCCGCGTCGGCGACCGGGTGGCGCTGTATTCCACCCACGCGCTGGAACGGATGGCGCGCTCGCTGAGCCGGAAGGACCCGGAACTCGAGACCGCCGAGGATTTCGAGGTGCGGGGAATCTTCCAGATCGGCTACGACCAGATCGATGCCTCGTTCGTCGCGATGTCCCTGGCCAACGCCCAGGATCTGGCGGGCCTGAACGACGGGATCAGCGGGCTGACCGTGATGCTGGACGACGCGGAACAGGGCAACACCCTGCGGCACCAAGTCGCGCTCGAACGGGATCTCGGCAGCCCCTATCGCGCGATCAGCTGGATGGAGGAAAACCGCGACCTGCTCGGCGCGATCGAGATGGAGAAGGATTCCATGCTGGTGATCCTCTTCTTCGTCATGATCGTCGCGGCATTCTGCATCATCTGCTCGCAGATCGCCTTCGTGATCCGCAAGACCCGCGAGATCGGCATTTTGAAGGGCGTGGGGGCGACGACGGGGCAGGTGGTGCTGGTGTTCCTCACCCAGAGTTTCGCGGTGGGATTCGTCGGCGTGGCGGCGGGGGTGCTGGCCGGCATCGGCGCGGTCGCGGTCCGCAACGATTTCCTGGCGTTGATGCGGAAGCTGACGGGCCGCCAGTTGTTCCCGCCGTCGATCTACAGTTTCGCGCAGTTGCCGGCCTCGGTGGAGCCCCACGATCTGTTGCTGATCTGCGGGGTGTCGCTGGTGATGTGCCTTTTGGCGGGCGTCGTGCCGTCGCTGATCGCCGCGCGAATGCATCCGGTGGAGGCGTTGCGCAATGAATGAGGCGAATCCCACGCAACCGCTGGTCGAGGCGCGCGGGCTGACCAAGGCCTATCGCATGGGCAACCGGCGGGTCGAGGTGCTGCGCGGCGTGGACCTGCTCATTGCCCGCGGGGAGTTCCTCGCGCTGCGGGGTGCCTCCGGCGCGGGCAAGAGCACGCTGCTGCATTTGCTCGGCGGTCTCGACGTCCCGGACGCCGGCCGGATCGTTTTCCAGGGCGAACAACTGACGGGTCGCGGCCTGTCGGCTTTGGCCCGGTTCCGCAACCAGCGGGTCGGCTTCATCTTCCAAGCCTACCACCTGATGCCCGACCTGACCGCCCTCGAGAACGTCGCGTTGCCCGCGCGGGTCGCGCGGGTCGGCGCCGGGGAAGCCCGTCAACGCGCCGCGATGCTGCTCGAACGCGTGGGCCTCGGCGGCCGGCTCGGCCACCGGCCCAACCAACTTTCCGGCGGCGAACAGCAGCGGGTCGCGATCGCCCGGTGCCTGGTCAACCGACCCGACCTCATCCTGGCGGACGAACCCACCGGCAATCTGGATTCCCACACCGGCGACGGCGTCCTGGAATTGTTGCTGGAGCTGCGGGCGGAACGAGGCACCACCCTCGTGATCGCCACCCACGATCCCCGGGTTTCCGGCCGCGCGGAACGCGAGGTCCAGTTGGTGGACGGGCTGGTGGCGGCTGCCGACGGCGTTCAACCGACGTGATCAGTCGTCGGTTCCCGGGGGGCGGGGGCGGCGTTGGAGCGCGTTTTCGATCCAGAGTTTCCACACCACCCACAGCGCCTCCCGCACGATGCCCTTCGACATCTTCGAGGTGCCCTGGAAACGGTCGGTGAAGATGATGGGGATCTCCTCGATCCGCATGCCCCGGCGCCAGATGCGGTGCGTGAGCTCGATCTGGAAGCTGTAGCCGTTGGAGTGGACGGTCTCCAGATGGATGGCCTCGAGGGCCCGGCGCCGGAAGCATTTGAACCCGCCGGTGGGATCGCTGATCGGCATGCCGGTGATGGTCCGGACATACCGGGCCGCGCAGATGCTGAGGAGCAGTCGGTTCAACGGCCAGTTGATCACCCGGATGCCGTTGGCGTACCGGGATCCCAGGACCAGGTCGGCCTGGGTCGATTGCGCGGCCTCGAGGAATCGGGGGATATCCGTCGGATTGTGGGAAAAGTCGGCGTCCATCTCGAACACGAACTCGTACGAACGCGCGAGTGCCCACTGGAATCCGGCGATGTACGCCCGGCCCAGTCCGTTCTTTTCGGAACGGTGCAGCACGTGGACGTGGGGGTTTTGGGCGGCGATCTCGTCGGCGACCCGGCCGGTGCCGTCGGGGGAGTTGTCGTCGACGACGAGGATGTCGAGGACCGCGGGCTGGGCCATGATCCGTTTGACGAGCTGCGGCAGGTTGTCGCGCTCGTTGTAGGTCGGGACGATGATGAGGGATTCCGCGGGCATGCAGGTCGGAGGCCGGGACTGTTCTCCGCCGGGCCGGGACTGGGCAAGCGGCGAGTGAGGGCGGGCATGGCGGGGCCACCCTCTTGCCAAGGCGGGCGCCGGCCGCGTAGTTTTCGGCCCGGCCGGCATCCCGCCGGCCTCGTTTTGTTCCGCAACACGTCCGATCCATGGCATTTCTCAACGACAATTACCTGAAGCTCAAGGCGGGTTACCTCTTCCCGGAAATCGCGCGGAGGGTGAAGGCTTTCAACGAGTCGAATCCCGCGGCCGCGAGCCGTTTGATCCGTTGTGGGATCGGGGACGTCACGGAGCCGTTGCCGGCGGCGGTGGTGGCGGCGCTGCACAAGGCGGTGGACGAGATGGGGAAGCGGGAGACCTTCCACGGGTACGGGCCGGAACAGGGCTACGAGTGGCTGCGGGCGGCGATCGCCCGGAATGACTACCGGGCCCATGGCCTGGACGTGGCGGACGACGAGGTGTTCGTGAGCGACGGGTCGAAGTGCGATTGCGGGAACATCCTCGACGTTCTCGGCCACGCGAACCGCATCGCGATCCCCGATCCGGTTTACCCGGTGTACGTGGACACGAACGTGATGGCGGGGCACACCGGCGAGGCGGACGCCGCGGGCGCGTACGCGGGGATCGTGTACCTGCCGTGCACGGCGGCGAACGGGTTCGTCCCGGAACCGCCGAAAGAGGCGGTGGACGTGATCTACCTTTGCTCGCCGAACAACCCGACCGGCGCGGCGGCGACGCGGGCGCAGTTGGAGGGTTGGGTGGACTATGCGCGTCGGCACGGGGCCATCCTGTTGTTCGATGCCGCCTACGAGGCGTACATCACCGAACCCGGCATCCCGCACTCGATCTACGAGATTCCCGGGGCCCGGGAATGCGCGATCGAGTTCCGGAGTTTTTCCAAGAACGGCGGTTTCACCGGGGTGCGCTGCGCGTTCACGGTGGTGCCCAAGGCGCTGATGGCGCGGACCGCGGGCGGCGAGACGAAGCCTCTCCATCCGCTGTGGCTGCGGCGGATGACGACGAAGTTCAACGGGGTCTCGTATCTGGTGCAACGGGCGGCCGAGGCGTTGTACTCGGCCGAGGGCAAGGAGCAGGTCGCGGGGCTGATCCGGCATTACCTGGGCAACGCGCGGGTCCTGGTGGAGGGCGCCGTCGCCGCCGGGTTGACGGTCCACGGCGGGCGCAACGCGCCCTACATCTGGGTGGAAACGCCCGCGGGCCACACGAGTTGGCAGGCCTTCGACAAGATCCTCAACGAGGCCAACGTCGTCATCACGCCGGGCAGCGGATTCGGGTCGAAGGGCGAGGGATTTTTCCGGGTGAGCGCCTTCAACAGCCGCGCCAACGCCGTGGAAGTCGCGCGACGTCTGCAGGCCCTGCGCTGGGGTTGACGCGGAGGCCCCGCGGCCCCGGCGCGCGGAGCCGGGTCAGAGCACCACGTCTTCGGGACGCACCTCGAGGCACTCGTCCTGG
>WBXI01000052.1 GCA_008933025.1 Verrucomicrobiota bacterium | reverse complement strand
CTGACCATCGTGACGGTGCCGACGACGCGCAATCTGGTGAACTCGGTGAACCCGGCGATCAAGTCGTTGAACTACCTCAACAACATCCTGGCGCGCATCGAGGCGAACAACGCCGGCGTCGAGGAAGCCATCATGCTCAACAGCGATGGCTTCGTCGCGGAATGCACCGGGGACAACGTGTTCATCGTGCAGAAGGGCCGCCTGGTCACCCCGCCGCAGAGCGCGGGGGCGCTGTATGGCATCACCCGCAACACCGTGCTGGATTGCGCGAAGGAGTTAGGCATCCCCTTCGGCGAGCCCAACCTGACGCGGTACGACGTCTACATTGCCGACGAGATGTTCCTGACCGGGACCGCGGCGGAGATGGTGCCGGTGGTGAAGGTGGATGGCCGGGTGATCGGGACGGGGAAGCCGGGGCCGGTGACGGCGCGGTTGCTGGCGGCGTTCCGGGAGCGGACGAAGACCGACGGCGAGGTGATTTTCGCCTGAAGCCGCCCCAAAGGTTCGGGGCCGGTGCCTTGACTTGGACGGCGACGACATCGATATAGCGAGCAACTTTATGGTCTGCCAACTCTGCAAGCAGAAGGAAGCCACGGTTCACCTGACCCAGATCGTCGAGAACCAGGTCAAGAACGTGGACCTGTGCGAGCCCTGCGCGAAGCAGAAGGGGGTCAACGATCCCACCGGCTTCTCGCTCGCCGACCTCCTGCTGGGGTTGGGCGCCTCCCAGGAGATCGAGCAGGCCGGCGACGCCAAGGGGGCCGAGCTCAAGTGCGAGACCTGCGGTTTCACGCAGGCCGAGCTCAAGAAGACCGGCCGTCTCGGATGCGCGGAGTGCTACACGGTCTTCGCCGACGTCCTCGACACCCTGCTCAAGGGCATGCACAAGGGCACCCAGCACAAGGGCAAGGTGCCCGCCGCCATCCGCGAGACCGTCACCCGGGAGTCGGGTCTCGCCCGGCTCGTCGCCGACCTCCAGTCCGCCGTCTCCCGCGAGGACTTCGAGTCCGCCGCCCGGCTCCGCGACGAGATCAAGACCCTGAAGGCCGACCACTGACCACCGCCATGCCCAGCATCCTCGAATTCCTCATCTCCCCGGCGGAGGCCTGCCGTCGGTCCGGTCCCAACGACAAGATCGTGTTCTCGAGCCGCGTGCGGCTCGCCCGCAACCTGCGCTCCGTCCCGTTCCCCGGACACGCGCGCAAGGCCGACCGGGTCCGCGCCTACGAGATCCTGATGCCGGTGGTGCAGTCCCTCGAGGCGATGGCGGGCGACCCGTTCGCCGAGCCGATGGACAAGCTCACGGCGCTTGACAAGCAGGTGCTGGTGGAACGGCATCTGATCAGCCGCGAGCATGCCGCGAAAAGCGCCGGCAGCGGACTGGTGCTGAACCGCGAGGAATCGCTGAGCGTGATGGTGAACGAGGAGGACCACCTGCGGATGCAGGCGCTGCGTCCCGGCCTCCAGTTGCGGCAGGCCTGGCAGGCCATCGATGCCGTCGACAGCGCGCTCCAGGAACGGGTCGAGGTGGCGTTCAGTCTCCGGCACGGTTTCCTGACGGCATGCCCGACGAACGTCGGCACCGGCATCCGCGTGAGCGCCATGCTCCACCTGCCGGCGTTGGTGCTGTCGGAGCAGGTCAACCAGATCATCCAGGCCGTCAACAAACTCGGGCTCGCCGTGCGCGGTCTTTACGGGGAGGGCACCGAGGCCCTGGGCAACATCTTCCAAGTCTCCAACCAGATGACCCTCGGCGAGTCGGAATCCGACATCGTCGAGCGCATCAACAAGGTGTTGCTGCAACTCATCGAGCACGAGGAAAACGCCCGGCTGTCGTTGCTGGAGAAGAAGCCCAACGTGGTCTTCAACCACATCGGCCGCGCCTACGGCATCCTGTCCAACGCCCACACCATCTCGTCCAAGGAGACCATGAATCTCCTCAGCCTGCTCCGCCTGGGCGTGGATCTCGGCATGCTCCCCGAGACGCCGAAGGCTTTCGTGGACGAGTTGTTCCTCCTCAGCCAACCGGCGCACCTCCAGGTGCTGCTGACCGACAAGGAGAAACTGGGCGCCGAGGAACGCGATGTCCTCCGCTCGGGTTTGCTGCGCGACCGTCTCCGCGACGTCCCGCGTCCCGACCACTCCAAGGCCGTCGGCCGGACCGGGCCGGGTGGCGCTGCCCAGTGATGGGTGGCCGGGGGCGGATGGTCTCCCACGCCCCGCGCGATGGCCGCGCCGGGCTTCCCCCCGGCGTCGCGCCGCCGAATACTTCCGCGGCCGGGAACAAAGTCTTTTGACGGGCCCGGCACTGGTGTCCAAATTGGGGTTGCCAGAGCGCGGGTCGGGCCCGCGCAGGGCGCACTCCCATGAGCGAAGAGAATCTCAATAACTTCACGCCGCGCGCGCAGCAGGTGCTCGCGCTGGCGCGCAAGGAGGCCGACCGCTTCAACCACAATTTCGTCGGGACCGAGCACTTGCTGCTCGGACTCATCAAGCTGGGACAGGGCGTTGCCGTGAACGTCCTCCAGAAGATGGGGCTCGATCTGGAGACGGTCCGCCAGGAGGTGGAGAAGGAGGTCCGGTCCGGGTCCGACCAGAAGGTCACCGGCAACATTCCCTACACGCCCCGCGTCAAGAAGGTGTTGTCCCTCGCCGGCAAGGAGGCCAAGGCCCTCAACCACACCTACGTCGGCACCGAGCACATTCTCCTCGGGCTCCTCCGCGAGGGCGACGGCGTCGCCGCGAAGGTCCTCAAGAACCTCGACATCGACATCGAGCAATGCCGCCAGGAGATCCTCAAGGAGCTGGACCCGCAGTTCCAGCAGGGCGAGGGCGCGGCGCCGGGCGACGAGCAACTCACCAACGATCCGTCGGAAACCGGCAAGGGATCCAAGGAGGGCGGCAAAAAGGGCGACAACAAGACCCCGGCCCTGAAGGCGTTCGGCCGCGATCTCACCGAGTATGCCCGCAAGGGAGACATGGATCCCGTGATCGGCCGCCAGGGCGAGATCGAGCGGGTCATCCAGATCCTGTGCCGCCGGACCAAGAACAATCCCGTGCTGCTCGGCGAGGCCGGCGTCGGCAAGACCGCCATCGTCGAGGGGTTGGCGCAGGAGATTTCCAAGGGCAACGTGCCCGAACTGCTCCAGAACAAGCGCGTGGTCACGCTCGACCTCGCCCTCATGGTCGCGGGCACCAAGTACCGCGGGCAGTTCGAGGAACGGATCAAGGCCGTGATGGACGAGATCCGCCGGAGCAAGAACGTGATCCTGTTCATCGACGAGTTGCACACCATCGTCGGCGCCGGTTCGGCCGAGGGGACGATGGATGCCTCGAACATCTTCAAGCCCGCGCTGAGCCGCGGCGAGCTGCAGATCATCGGCGCGACCACGCTCACCGAGTACCGGAAGTACATCGAGAAGGACTCGGCCCTCGAACGCCGTTTCCAGACGGTGAAGGTGGAACCGCCGAGCGTGGACGACGCGATCACCATCCTCAACGGGCTCAAGTCGAAGTACGAGGACCACCACAAGGCCGAGTACTCCGCCGAGGCCATCGAGGCCTGCGTGAAGCTCTCCGACCGCTACATCCCGGCGCGGTTCCTGCCGGACAAGGCCATCGACGTGCTCGACGAGGCCGGTGCCCGGGCGCGGATCGGCGCCATGCAACGGCCGCCGGACGTGAAGGATCTCGAGGCCGAGATCGAGCGTCTCAAGGGCAAGAAGGAGCAGGCCATCAAGGACCAGGATTTCGAGGGCGCGGCGCAACTCCGCGACCGCGAGAAGCAGTCCAAGGAAAAGCTCGACCGCGTCCTCGCGGAATGGAAGCAGCACAAGGACGAACACCGCGTCGCCGTGTCGGAGGACGACATCCTCCACGTGGTCTCCAAGTGGACCGGCATCCCGCTCAAACGCATGGGCCAATCCGAGACCCAGAAGCTGCTGGCGGTGGAGGACGAGCTCGGGAAGATCGTCATCGGCCAGTACGACGCCGTGACCGCGCTGGCCAAGGCGCTGCGGCGTTCGCGCACCGATCTCAAGGATCCGAAGCGTCCGATCGGTTGTTTCGCGCTCCTCGGGCCGACCGGCGTCGGCAAGACGCTGCTCGCCCGCACCCTCGCCGAGCAGATGTTCGGCAGTTCCAACGCGCTCATCCAACTCGACATGTCCGAGTACATGGAGAAGTTCACGGTGAGCCGTCTGGTGGGTTCCCCGCCGGGTTACGTCGGGTACGAGGAAGGCGGCCAGCTCACCGAGAAGGTGCGCCGCCAACCCTATTCCGTCGTGCTCTTCGACGAGATCGAGAAGGCCCACGGCGACGTCATGAACATGCTCCTCCAGATCCTGGAGGAGGGCAAACTGACGGACTCGCTCGGGCGCACGGTCGATTTCCGCAACACGATCATCCTGCTCACGTCCAACGTCGGGTCGGAGACCATTCGCCGGCAGTCGGTCATGGGCTTCGGCAAGGCCAGCGATCCCTCGGACTACGAGACGATGCGCGCGCGCACGCTGGAGGAAGCAAAGAAGTCGTTCCGCCCGGAATTCCTCAACCGGCTCGACGACATCATCGTCTTCCGCACGCTCGGCAAGCCCGAGATGGAGCGCATCCTCGACCTCGAGGTCGCGAAGGTGCTCGACCGGATCCGCCGCAAGGGGGTCAGCGTGGTGCTCGACGAGAAGGCGCGCGAATTCCTCATCCAGAAGGGATTCGACCCGCAGTACGGTGCGCGGCCGATGCGCCGGGCGGTGGAGCGGTATCTCGAGGATCCGCTGGCCGAGGAGATCCTGCGCGGGTCGTTCGTCGAGGGCGGGGCACTGGTGGTGAGTGCCGATGCCGAGAAGTTGTTGTTCAGCCCGCGTCCTGCGAGCACCGAGGGTGCCCTCAGTTCCTGACGGGCGGATCCAGCCCTCCGATGAGTCCGCCGTCCCCCCGACGGCGGACTTTTTCTTTTTGCCGCCGGATTGGCCGGATTTGCCGGGCCCACCGGCCATGATCCGGCCCCTGCCTGGGCCCGCGATGCCTTCGGGGGACACCTGTCCCACGGCGTTCTTTGTTTTCGGTGATTGAACCGTGCCGCTCCCGGGGCACTCTACCGCGGCGTGCAGAGACTGCTCCTCAAGCGGATACAGGCCGGCCTGGAAGGGTTGGGGGAATTCGCGCAGCTCGCCATCGATACCGCTTGGTCGATCCGTTACCAGCGGCCGTCGTGGCGGCACTTCGTCGACCAGCTCCATTTCATCGGCGTCAAAAGCCAGAGCGTGGTCCTGACCACCGGGGCCGCCACCGGCATGGTTCTCTGTGCCCAGACCTACTTCCAATTCCACAAGGTCAAGATGGACACCGCCACCGGGGCCGTGGTGTCCGTCGGCATGTGCAGCGAGCTGGGTCCCGTCCTCGCCGGCCTCATGCTGACCGGCCGTGTCGGCGCCGCCATGTCCGCCGAACTCGGCACCATGAAGGTCACCGAGCAGATCGATGCCCTGCGTACCCTCGCGACCCATCCCGTCGATTATCTGGTCGTTCCCCGCGTGCTGGCCACCATCGTCTCCGCGCCGTTGCTCACCGCCCAGTCGGTCGTGGTCGGCATCCTGGCCAGCTACCTCATCGGCGTGAACCTCCTCGGGATCGAAGGTGCCTACTACCTCGCCAACATGCGGCGGTACACCGACCCCGTCGACGTCCTCACCGGCCTCATCAAGGCCGTCATCTTCGGCACGATCATCTCGCTGGTGAGCTGCCTGAAGGGGCTCGGATGCCGGCAGGGCGCCGAGGGCGTCGGCCACGCCACCACCGAATCCGTCGTCGCCGCCAGCATCTCCATCCTGGTGGTCAATTTCTTCCTCACCCTTCTCCTTACCCGGCTCTTTCACGGCTGACCGGCCTTTCCCCCGGTTTCCCGGAGTCCCGCTTTCCATGATCGAGGTCCGCGACGTCCACAAAAGCTTCGGCACCCAGGCCGTGTTGCGCGGGACATCCCTGCGCATCGGCAAGGGCGAGGCCGTCGTCATCATCGGCCGTTCCGGCGGCGGCAAGAGCATCCTCCTGAAACATTTCATCGGGCTGATCCGGCCCGACTCGGGCAACGTGTTCGTCGACGGAAAGGATCTCGCGCCGATGGACGAGCGGGACCTGCTCCCGGTGCGCCGCAATTTCGGCATGCTGTTCCAGATGGCGGCCTTGTTCGATTCCCTGGACGTTTTCGAGAACGTCGGCTTCGTGCTGCGGCGCGAGGGCCGTCACGACGAGGCCGAGATCCGCCGCCTCGTCGCCGAGGCCCTCGACATGGTCGAGTTGCCCGGCATCGAGAAAAAGATGCCCGCCGAACTCTCCGGCGGCATGCGCAAACGCGTCGGGCTCGCCCGCGCCATCGTCTACCGCCCCAGCATCCTGCTCTACGACGAGCCCACCACCGGCCTCGATCCGGTGGCCGGCGCCCGCATCGACCGCCTCATCCGCCGCGTCTGGGAACAACTCAATGTCACCAGCATCGCCGTCACCCACGACATGAAGAGCGCGCGCACCATCGGCAACCGCATCGTGATGCTCCACGAGGGACGGATCCATGCCGACGCACCCACCGAGGAGATCTTCGCCTCGACCGACCCCATCCTGTACAACTTCGTGAACGGCATCGCGACCGAGCGAACGGAACCCACCTGACCCCATGGAAAACCCCGGCCAAGCCCGCAAAGTCGGATTGTTCGTCGTCGTCGCGTTGGTCTTGCTCGCGATGCTGATCCTGAATTTCAGCAAGGGCGCGAGCCTGTGGACGCCGACGGTCCACTTCACCGTCGAGTCGCAGAATGTCGGCGGGCTCAAGCCCGGTGCCCACGTCCTCATGTCCGGCGTGCCGGTCGGGCTCGTGGAATCGATCGACCTCGGGGCGGACGGCCGCAAGGTGCTGATCCTTTGCCGCATCGAGAAACGCTTCGGCATCCACCGGGATGCCCACTGGGAGATCGAGCAGAGCGGCTTCCTGGGCGACCAATACGTGTCGGTGGTGCCGACCTTGAACGAGGGGCCGTACCTCGAGGACGGCGCCAACGTCAGGGCCCAGGCTCCCTTCAACATGCAGGAAGCGGCGCGGTCCGCGGTGGGTCTCATGCAGCGGTTGGATTCCACCGCCGGGAAAATCGACACCGCGGTGGCGCGCGTCGACCGGATGCTGTTGTCGGAAGCGACGTTGTCCGACCTGACCAATTCGATCGCGAGCCTGCGGAAGCTTTCGGACAAGGCGGACATGGCGCTGAGCGACGTCCGGCAGTTGGTGCGCTCGAACAGCCCGGCGATCGCCGGCACGCTGAGCAATCTCACCGAGTTCTCCCGCCACCTCACGACGGTGGCGACGAACCTGAATTCGGTGATCGACGCGAACAAAGGGTCGCTGCAGGCATCGCTCGCCAACCTGCAGACGGTGGCGTCGGACGCCAAGGGGTTGGTGTCGGACCTGCAGGCGGGGCGGGGGGTGGCGGGGCGGTTGCTGAAGGACGAGACGCTGCAACTGCAGGCCGGGGACATGATGTCGAACCTCGTGGTGCTCTCCAGCAATCTCAGCCGGCATGGCATCCTGTGGAAACCGCGCACGCTGGGTCCGTTGACGAACTCGACGCGGTATTCGGGGCGCACACCGTTTCGTTGACCCGACCGGTTCGCGGCGCGAGGTTTGCCCCATGCAATTCGTGACGGTTGCCCAATACCTGAACCAGACGGAAGCCGACCTCGTGGCGGCCGAACTGCGGGCGGCGGGTTTCGAGGTCTACCTTCATTCCGAGTTCTCCGCGCCGGCCACCGGACTCACGCTCTTCCGGGTGCAGGTGTCCGAGGACCGCGCCGAGGAAGCCCGCGCGTTCCTGAAGGCCGAGGAAGCCGACGACGCGGCGGGCAAGGCGTGAAGGCCCCGACGTGGCAGCGCCGCCTCGCGCGCCTCTTGTCCCGCGACGAGTGGTCGATGGACGCGGCGGCCCTCGAGTTGCATGCCGGCGACAAGTGGTTCGCGCGGTCGCTCCCGGAGTTCGTCGCGTTGCCGCGGGATGCGGCGTCGGTCTCCCGGATCCTGGCGTTCGCGAACAGCCACCGTATCCCCGTCACGCCCCGGGGTGCCGGCCATGGCTACGTCGGCGGGTGTGTTCCGGCGAAGGGCGGCATCGCGCTGTCCGTGGCGCGAATGGACCGGATCGTGGAAATCTCCAAACGCGACTTCGTGGCGGTGGTGGGCCCGGGCGTGATCACGGGCCGCCTGCAGGCAGCCGTGGAAAAGCGCGGCCTGTACTATCCGCCGGATCCCGCGAGCCGGGCCGAGTGCAGCATCGGCGGGAACGTGGCGACGAACGCGGGGGGGCCGCGCTGTCTCAAGTACGGGGTGACCCGCGACTACGTGCTGGGTCTCGAGGTGGTGCTCGCGGACGGGACCCGGGTGCGGTTGGGCGGGCGCACGCACAAGAACAAGACCGGATTCGACCTCCACCGGTTGTTCGTGGGCAGCGAGGGCATGCTGGGCGTGGTGACGGAAGCGACCCTCAAGCTGTTGCCGCTGCCGCCGCATCGGGCGTGCCTCGGGGTGGGATTCGCCTCGATGGGCGCGGCGATCCGCGCGTTGCAGGCGGTGTTCGCCGCGGGGTTGTTGCCCTGCGCGCTGGAGTTGGCCGACGAATTCACGCTGGCGGCGGCCCGGAAGCGCACGGGTTCGGAGCGACTCGCGGGTTGCTCCGCCCACATGATCCTCGAACTCGACGGACAACCGGCCAGCGTGCGCGGCGAGTTGCGGGCCGCGGCCGGGATTCTTCGCGGCTTCCGGCCGTTGTTCGTGGACCGCGGCGAGGGGGCGGAAGGCTGCGAGCGGTTGTGGCAGTTGCGCCGGCAATTCAGCTACGCGTTGCGTGACACCGGACTCACCAAACTCAACGAGGACGTGGTCGTGCCCCGCGGCCGGCTCGCCGCGTTGTTCCGGCTGGCGTCGGACATCCAGCGCCGCCATGGCATCCAGGTGGCCTGCTTCGGCCATGCGGGCGACGGCAACATCCACGTCAACCTGATGGTCGACGAGACCGTCGCCGCGCAGAAGTCCTCCAGCGGGAAAGCCCTCGACGAACTGTTCCGCGGTGTCGTGGCGCTCGGCGGCAGCATCACGGGGGAGCACGGCATCGGGCTTGCCAAGAAACCCTGGTGGCCGATCGCGGTCGATCCCGCGGCCGATGCCCTGCACCGGTCGGTGAAGGCCGCACTCGATCCCCGCGGCATCCTGAATCCGGGAAAATTCCTCGGCTGACGCCCCGCGCCGACGGGCCCTCAGAACACGATGTTGACGTTCGTCGTGATCTGGAGGTCGTTGCTGTCGACGTGATTTGCCGGCCGGGATTCGTATTCGTCGGTCACGTTGAAGCTGACCGTGATCTTCTTGAAAAGCGGGTAGGACGCGATGAGTTCGAACCGGGCGCGATAGTCGGACAGGTCGGTGACGTTCGGGAGGAAATGCATCCGCTGGGTGATCGCGAATTTGTCGCTGGGCTTCCACACGAGCGTCTCGCCGATGCGCGCGGACCAGATGGACCGGTCGGGCTGGCTGGTGTAGGCGAACTGTTGGTACTGGCCGCCCAACTCGCCGCTGATGGCAAGGTGGTTGTGGTCGTAGACCCGGTAGCCCATGCCGACGCCTTCCTCCCACCGCATCCGGATCAGCCGGATTTCGTCGTAGCCACCGAGGACCTGGTTGTACGCGTAGAGCCTTCGCTGCGGGCCCACGTAGACGTCGGTCTTCAGGACGCCGTCCATGCGGTTGGCGGCCTCGATCTGGTTCACGAACCCGTAGGCGGCATTGTAGCTGATGTTGTTGATCACCCGTTGCCACGTGTGGATCGCGTTGGCGTTGGCGAAGAACGTCTGCCGGTCGGTGGTGCCGAATCCAAGGTTCATGCCGAGACCGACGTTCCCGTGCCAGTTGGTCGCGAAGGGACGCAACCAGGCCCCGTCGAGGAATCCCGGCACCGCGACCAGCGCGGGTGCGTTGGTCTTGGCGAGGGGACCTCCGCCCGGCACCGGGGTGGGCGCGGGCCTCGGGGCGGGTGCCGCCGCGGTCCGGGCGGGCTTGGGCACGGCGGGCGCCACGGATTCGCGGCGCAGGATCTCGGGTTTTTGGATCGGGATTTTTCCGGCAAAGACGGACTTCAGCACCAGGAGTTCGTCGGTCTCGCGCACCAATTCGCCGGTGATCCGGTCGCCGTTCCGAAGGTGGACGACGACCACGGGCGCCGCGAAGGCGTGGCAGGCGGCGAGGATCCACCACAGGCAGCCCGACGCGAGGCGTGCCGCGAACCCGCGGGCCTCAGGGCTTCTTGTCTTTTGCGAATGGCGATTCATCCGGCTTGGGGGCGGCTTTCTTGGGCGTTGCTTCCGGGCTTTCGATCGCCGGCGAACCCAGCCGTTCCCCACCGATGACGGTAGCCACTCCGGCATCATTCATCCGGATTTGCGGCCGCCGCTCGGTCATCCGGTAGTTGTCCCGCGTCAGCACCGTGCCATTCGGGTCGATCACCAGATACACGTAGCCGTCGGCCGTCATCTGGTTCATCAGGTGCAGGCGCGCCATGCGGTCGACGACCGGTTGGGGGCGCGCGAAGGAGACCATGCGGCCGATCTGGATGACCTTGATGGTGGTGGACTCGGTCTCGTCGGTGACGCGCACGTAGAGCCGGACCTCGCGGAGATGATTGGCCTGCTGGAGGAGATACTTCCGGCGCACGGTCTCGCCCGTGCCCGGGATGCCCACCTCGCGTTCCCACAGCCGGGAACCACGGATCACCTCGAAAATGACCGGCGAACTCTGGATCTCCTCGTGCTCGGGGGTGACGACGGTGGCGGTGAGTCGGTAACGACCGGGACGCGAGAGGTCGAAGATCGGCTGGAGATCGTAGCGAAGGGTGCCCTTGGTGGAGGACTCGAGCATGAACTCGCCGCTTTCCGCCACTTCCGACAATTGGTTGACGACCGAGCCCTCGATGGCCTCGACGTGGAAGCGGATCCACTGCGGTTCCCGGCCGAAGGTGAGTTTGCGGCCCGAGAAGTTGCTGATCTGGATGGCGGTCGTGATCGTTTCGCCGGGCAGGAAAGCCTCTTGGTCGAGCTTCAACCGGGCTTCCACCTGCGCTAGCAGTGTCGCGGGGACGAGGCAGATCAAGAGAGCAAGGAGGTGCTTCACGAGGTTCGAGTCTAGGCGCCGGCGACCGCAGGGCAAGACTGCCCGGACCGGGGCCCGTCCAACCGCCTCCGGACTTCCCCGTGGACCCATTCCGGTCCGATCCGCCGGAGGCAGGCCATGGGTTCCCCGTGGCGGCATGTCGGTTTCAGACAGGGAGCGCAGGGCAGGCTCACGCGCAACACGGAGTCGAGTTGGCCGTACGGACCGGTCCGTTCCGCGGCGGTGGGGCCGAAAGGTGCCACCACCGGCGTTCCCAAGGCCGCCGCGATGTGCATCGGCCCGGTGTCGTTGGTGACCAGAACCGAGCATGCACGCAGCCACTCGACCAATTCCGGCAGCCCGATCCTGCCGCACAGGTTGTGGATCCGGCCGGGCACCGCGGCCGCGATCGGCGCCGCCAGGGCCGCGTCGTCCCGTCCGCCGAAAACCACGATGCGCAGGGAAGGGTCCGCCGCCAGCCGTTGCGCCAATGCCGCGAAATGTTCCGTCGGCCAGCGTTTGTTCAGCCAACGGGCACCGGGTTGGAGACCGATCCAGCGGGTGCCCGGTTCGGAACACCGGGCGCGGACCGTCGCCGCGGCACTTTCGCGGACGGGCAACCATTCGAACCGCCGGTGCACCGGCACGCCCAGATGGCGGAGGACTTCCAGATACCAGTCCACCGCGTGCGTCGTCGGGGAGGGCCGGGCAACCGCCACGTCGTAGAATCCGGAGGCGCCTTCGCGCGTGTCGTCGAGGCCGATGGTGAACCCGCCGTTGGCCAACCAGGCGATGGCTCCCGTCCGGGCAAGGCTCTGCAGGTCGATCACCCAATCGTAGGCCCGGGTCCGCAGGTCGCGCACGGTGGCCCATGCTTCGGGCCACCCGAGCGGGCCCACCCATCCCTTGCGATCGAACGGAACGATGCGTCGGATGTCGGGATCGCCCTCGAGAAGCGGGGCGAGCTCGCGGTTGAGGAACCAGTCGATGGCCGCGTCCGGTCGGTGGGCGCGGATGAGTCGGGCGACCGGCAGGGCTTGGACGACGTCGCCCAGCGAACTCGGCTTGAGGATGAGGACCTTCAACGCGTCCGGCCGGGGTCAGCGCCCGGTGGCAAGGCGCTCGGCGAGCCGTTCCGGCAACCCGGCCGCGCGGATTGTGCGCTGCGCGGTGGGGATGTCGTACTCCAGCCGTCGCAATTCGATGGTCTGCTGCGGGAGATCGTAGATCACGTAGGCGGCGCGCGGATCCCCGTCGCGGGGTTGGCCGACGCTGCCGACGTTGACGAAATACTTTTTGCCGGCCTCGACGCGGAACTTGGAGTAGGTGCCGCCGCGCACGCCGGTGTCGCGGATGAAGGCGACGGGGACGTGGGTGTGGCCGAAGAAGCAGACCTGGGTGTTCTGGTAGGTGAAGCTGGCCGCGGCCTCGAGCTTCTCGAACACGTAACCCCAGCGCTGCGGCGCATCGAGCGTCGCGTGGACGATCGAGAAATTGGCGACCAACCGGAAATACTTCAGATCGCGGAGCCACTTCCGGTCGTCCTCGGTCAACTGGTTCCGGCTCCACGAAACCGCCTCGGCCGCGGCGTCGTTGAATCCCTCGGGATCCTCGCTGCTGCCGATGTATTCGTCGTGGTTGCCCTTCACCACCGGGATGTTCATGCCGCGGATGATGTCGAGGCACTCCTTGGGGTTGGCCCCGTAGCCCACGACGTCGCCCAAGCACACCACGTGGGTGCACTTCTGTTGTTTGATGTCTTCCAGCACGACCTGGAGGCCTTCCAGGTTGGCATGGATGTCGGCTATGATCCCGTATCTCATCAACGCACTATCTCGAACCCGCGGAATTCGCCCCGCGGTTCCGACCAAATTTCCCGCTCTTCCCGAATCATCGGGCCCAACCCGCACTCGCGGATGGCCTCCCGAAACGATTTCAGCTCCGCTTCCGTCCCTTCGGCGACCAACTCAACACTGCCATCCGGCAGGTTGCGAACGATTCCCGTGATCTCGAACCCCGTGGCCACCTGACGGCTCTGGTAGCGGAAACCCACCCCCTGCACGCGCCCGGAGTAAATCACCTGCATGCGGCGTCGGTTCATCCACTTCCCGTTGGTCCCACGGTGTCGCGCTCCCGCGCTTCCATCCGTTTGCCAACAGAGGCGTGACTAAGCCATATCCGTGCCGTCAGCCGCAAATATTTTGTCGGACGTCCGCGCGGGCGCGCTCCCTTCCACGCGGAACTGCGGATGGCATTCGAGCGCGGCGAGGGTCGCCGGACTGGGCGGTGCCTGCCGGTACACCGGTTCGAGAAGGGGTTCCGCACTCGTGGAACGTCGCGCGCGTCCCAGCCATTCCGCGCCCAACGGGGCCGGCACCCACGCGGGATCGGTGGCCGCCACCGTCGTTTCCTCCTTTTCGCCCGTCGCCGTGCCCGCCCCGACCCGGAATCCCGCCAACAGCAGGGTGACCCGCAGCAGGGTGCTCCGCGAATAGGTCGCCAGCGCGCAGCGTTGCCCTTCCGGCACGAGTTCCCGCATCCGGCGGAACACCGGCAGGGTCCACATGGCCGGGTTCCGCGCCGGGGAATAGGCATCCCACAGCACCGCGTGCGGCGCCGGCACGGCCATGGCCGCGGGCGATTGCAGCCAAGCCGGGAAATCGCCGACCCGCACCCGCCACACGACCTCGGAACGGCCGTTGGTCCACGCGGCCTCGCGCCGGTCGAGCAGCGTGTCCACCGCGTCGCAATACCCCCCGAAGTATCCCAGCGACTCGTGCTCGGCCCGCGCGAATGCCAGGGGCGCCAAGGTGTGGTCGAAGCTCTCCACCCGCACCCGCACCGGCACGTCCGCCAATGCCCGCAACGCCGTCAGCACGTTGGCCGCCGCGCCCAACCCCACGTCCCACAGCACGAATTCCCCCGGCGTCGCCCGCGCCCGCGCCGCCAGATCGAGTTGGCGCACGTACAGCGCCTCGGCTTCGTGCACCGGGCCCACCACCGGATGAAACGTCTCGCCGTCCCTCCGCGATCGCACGCTCCACGCACCGCTCGCCACCCGCACCAGTTCGTAATCGCCCGGTTCCATGTTCAGCTGTTTTCCAAGCCGGCAAGGTGACGTTCCGCGGCTCCGGTTCAAGCCCCGACGCCGGACGCATGCGGAAAACGGATGCTCTCGCGCCCGTCGGGATCGTCCCGGGCTTCCGCGCCACGCCGTCGGACACGGTGCGCCGCGGCGACGGCGTCGGTCGATCCCCATCCCGTTGATCCCGTCCTCCCGATGCCTTCCGCCGTCGACGCGGCGGGAAGCGGGCGGGGCGCTGGAACCCGGGCCGGGGCGCCCCTCCTTTTGGATCCGCCGCAAAAGGGGGGATTGGCGTCGTGCCCCGTAATGGGTTTCATTGGCTCGTATCCCGATGAAAGCGTCTCCAATTTCCAATCCGGTCCGCGCGGCTTGGCGCCGCGTCGTCCTCGGGTTGGCCGCGTGCCTCGTCCCGTCGACCCTGGGAACCGCCGCCGAAGGTCCCAAGGATCCCCTCTGGTCGGTCGCGCCCCTCGTCCGTCCCGCCGTCCCGCCGTCGTCGCGACCCAACCCGATCGATGCTTTCGTCGACGCCCGCCTGGCCCGCGAGGGACTCCAGGCCGCGCCCGAGGCGGACCGCGCGACCCTCGTCCGCCGCCTGTCCTTCGACCTCGGTGGACTGCCGCCCACGCCCGAAGAAGTCGATGCCTTCGTCCGGGACACGGACCCGCTGGCGTACGAGCGTCTCGTCGACCGGTTGCTGGCGTCGCCGCGCCATGGCGAACGCTGGGCCCGCCATTGGCTCGACGTGGTGCATTTCGGCGAGTCGCACGGCTACGACAAGGACAAGCCCCGTCCCAATGCCTGGCCCTACCGCGACTACGTCATCCGCGCCTTCAACGAGGACCGTCCCTGGGCCCGCTTCATCCAGGAACAGGTGGCCGGCGACGTCCTGTTCCCCGGCACCCGCGACGGGATCGAGGGACTCGGTTTCATCGCCGCCGGACCGTGGGATTTCATCGGGCACGCGGAGGTGCCGGAGTCGAAGATCGACGGGCAGGTGGCGCGGCATCTGGACCGCGACGACATGGTGGGGAACACCGTGCAGTCGTTCGACAGCCTCACCGTGCAGTGCGCGCAGTGCCACAACCACAAGTTCGACCCGATCTCGCAGGAGGATTACTACGCTTTGCAGGCGGTGTTCGCGGCGGTGGACCGCACCGATTTCAAATACGATCTGGATCCCGCCGTCGCGGGGAGGCGCGCGGCGCTCGCGAAACGCCGGTCGGACGCCAGGAAGCGGGGAGCCGAACTGGCCGCCGCGATTGCCGCCCGCGCGGGCGAACCCTTGAAGGAGGCCGAGAAATCGGTGGCCGCGGCGGAGAAGCAGGCGCCGGGCAGCGAGGCCGCCGGCTATCACACCCAGATCGAGCCGCGCGCCGACGTCGCCAAATGGGTGCAGGTCGACCTCGGCAAGCCGGTCGCGCTCTCGCGCATCGTCCTCCATCCGTGCCACGACGACTTCAACGGGATCGGCGACGGCTTCGGCTTCCCGGTTCGGTACAAGATCGAGGTCTCCGACGATCCCGGGTTCGCCGCGGGCACGACCGTGGTGGTGGACCGGACGGCTGCGGACGTTCCCAACCCGCGCGTGGCGGCGGTGGAAGCCGCCTGCGGCGGTCGCACGGCGCGGCACGTGCGCGTGACGGCGACGCGGTTGGTGGCCCGGCAGAACGACTACATTTTCGCGCTCGCGGAACTCGAGGCGCTGGATGCGTCCGGGGCCAATGCGGCGCGGGGCGGGGCCGTGACCGCCCTGGACTCGATCGAGGCCGGGCCCCGGTGGCAGACCAAGAATCTCACCGACGGCTGGTACCCGGGCGTTCGGGGCGACGGACTGGATCTGGCGGCGGCCAAGCGGAAGCGCGACGGGTTGTTGGCGGCGGCGACCCGGGACGACGAGCGGGCCGAGCAGGCGAGGATCGAGCGCGAGTTGGCCGACGTCACGGCGGCCGAGGCCCTGTTGCCCGCGCAACGGGTGGCCTATGTCGGCGCGGTCCACCATGGGTCCGGCGCGTTCGTGGGAACGGGATCGAAAGGCGGCCAACCGCGCCTCATCCGCATCCTGGACCGCGGCAACGTGCAGAAGCCGGGACGCGAGGTCGGCCCGGGGGCGTTGCACGCGCTCGCCTTCGAGCCGGCCCGGTTCGCGATCGACCCGGCGGCGGGCGAGGGTGCGCGGCGCGCGGCCCTGGCGCGGTGGTTGTCCGATCCGCGCAACCCGCTCACCTGGCGTTCGGCGGTCAACCGCGTCTGGCAATACCACTTCGGCCGCGGGATCGTGGAGACGCCCAATGATTTCGGCCACATGGGCATGCGCCCGACCCATCCCGAGTTGCTCGATTGGCTCGCCGTGGAGTTCCGCGACAACGGACAGTCCCTGAAGCGGCTCCACCGGTTGATGGTGACCAGCGCGGCATACCGGCGCTCCACCCGCGGCGACGCGGCGGCGGAGCGCATGGATTCGGACAACCGGCTGCTGTGGCGCCAGAACCGGCGCAAGCTGGAGGCGGAAGCGGTGCGCGACTCGATCCTGATGGTGGCGGGCCGTCTCGACCTGCGCATGGGCGGCCCGAGCTTCCAGGATTTCGTGGTCGAGAAGCCCGAGCATTCGCCGCACTACGAGTACCATCTGCACGATCCCGAGGACCCGGCCTCGCAACGCCGCTCGGTGTACCGGTTCATCGTGCGTTCGCAGCCGCAGCCGTTCCTTTCGGTGATGGACTGCGCCGACCCGTCGATGCTCGTGGGCCGACGCAACGAAAGCGTGTCGCCGTTGCAGGCCCTCGCGCTCCTGAACAACGCCCTGGTCCTTTCGATGTCCCGGCATTGGGCCGAACGGCTGGAGGCCCTGCCGGGCACGGTGGAGTCGCGGTTGGACCGCGCGGGCCTCGAGGCCCTGGGTCGCCCGCTGTCGGCCGAGGAACGCGTCTCGTTGTCCGCCTACGCCCGCCGCCATGGAATGCCCAACGCCTGCCGCGTGCTCTTCAACCTGAACGAATTCGCCTTCGTGGACTGAATCCCGATCTTCCCATGAACCCCGGTTCTCCTTTCCATCGTCTTTCCCGCCTCCCGCAGCCGCCGGTCTCGCGCCGCGAATTCCTCTGGCGTTCCGGCGGCGGCCTCGGCGGCGTCGCTCTCGCCGGATTGCTCGCGTCCGACCGCCTGCTCGCCGCCGGCAACCCGTCGCGGCATCCGGCGCCCGTCTTCCGGCCCAAGGCCAAGCGGGTGATCCAGTTGTTCATGGGCGGCGCGGCCAGCCATCTCGACCTGTTCGACTACAAACCCGAATTGGTGAAACGCGACGGCCAGAAAAGCGATTTCGGCGAACACGTGGAGGCGTTCCAGGATGGGCTCGGACCGTGGATGAAACCCGTCTGGGATTTCCACCCGCACGGCCAGTGCGGGAAGCCGCTTTCCGAAGTCGTCGCGGATCTCGGCGCGGTCGCCGACGAAATGGCCTTCGTCCACAACCTCGTCGGCCAAACCGGCGTCCACAGCCAGGCCACCTACCTCCAGGCCACCGGTTTCCAGTTGCCGGGGTTCCCCGGGGTGGGTTGCTGGGCCAGCTACGGGTTGGGATCCGAGAACGAGAACCTGCCCGCGTTCGTGGTGCTGCCCGACCACCGCGGGTTCGCCTCCAACGGACCGAAGAACTGGGACTCCGCGTTCCTGCCCCCGCAGCACGCCGGGACGGTCGTGCAACTCGGCCGGCCCAATCCCATCGCCGACTTGTTTCCCGCTCGCGGCGGCAAGTACGTGACCCCCGCGAGCGAATCCGAGGCCCACGCCCTGATGGCCGCGCTGAACCACGGCCATGCCGCCTCCCGCGCCGACGATGCCCGCCTCGACGCGCGCATCCGCAGCTACGAACTCGCCGCGCGCATGCAGTTGGCCGCGCCCGAGGTCCTCGACATTTCCCGCGAGCCCAACCACATCCTCGATCTCTACGGCATCGACTCCTCCACCCGCACCTGGCCGGCCGAGATCAATGCCGCCGAGGAGATGGATGCCTTCGGCCGCAAATGTCTGGTCGCCCGAAGGCTAGTGGAACGCGGCGTGCGCTACGTCCAGATCTGGAGCGGCAACGACAACGGATTCCCCCGCCGCAACTGGGATTCCCACGAGGACATCCGTCGCGACCACGGACCGTTGGCCCGCGGTTTCGCGCGCGGTGCCTCCGCCTTGATCCGCGACCTGCGCCAACGCGGCCTTCTCGAGGACACGGTCATCCTCTGGACCACGGAATTCGGCCGGATGCCGTCGTCCCAAGGCGGGAAGGGGCGCGATCACAATCCGTACGTGTTCACCAATTGGATGGCCGGCGGCGGCATCCGCGGCGGCACGACGGTGGGCGAGAGCGACGAGTGGGGTTACAAACCGCGCGATCGCAACAAGCCGACCACGGTCCACGACATCCATGCCACGCTCCTGCACCTGCTGGGGTTCGATCACGAGAAACTCACCTTCCGGCACAATGGCATCGACCGCCGGTTGACCGACGTTTCGGGCGAGGTGATCCGCGGATTGTTGGCGTGACGGGCGGCGGGCGGGCGCTGCCCGTGGTTGCGCGGCGGCGGGGCCGCCATGGCCGGGACTGCCCGCGGAGGTACTCGCGCGCGGTTTTCCGGGGCCCGGCATTCGGGGAACCGGGGCTCGCCGCGGGGTCGTCCAAGGTGCCCGGACCGCCTCCATGTCGAACTTTCCAAAAAAATCCCTTGAGACCCGCGCCCGCGTTTGGCTTTCTTTCGGGCCGCCCGGAAGGGCGCACTCGGTGGTAGGATGCCGGAGTGGTCAATCGGAGCAGACTGTAAATCTGCCGGGCTAACGCCCTACGAAGGTTCGAATCCTTCTCCTACCACCATTTTCCCCGCTTCGCGGGGAACATCGAGATCCCGGGCCATCGGCCGCTCGATCCCTCCATGGCATGCTTGGGGGCTTTCTCCCTCCTTCCGCGTCCCGAAACCGCCCGTGCAACCGGCGCCGGCAATGGGAAGAGCATCTCCGGACGCCTCTGGGCTTGGGTGCCGTGGCGCCTTGGCGTGATCGCCGTCGGCGTCGGTCCGGAGGGAATGGTGGGCGAGGAGGGATTCGAACCCACGACCAACTGCGTGTAAGGCAGCTGCGCTAACCGCTGCGCCACTCGCCCGTGTCCGTGGCGGACGCCAAAGGAGGTACCAATCGCGCGCCCGGAAGGAAACCGCATTCTGCCCGGAATGCACCGGGACTTCCCGTGCTGCCGCCGTCGGGCGAGGGCGGGCCCGGCCTGTCTTCTTGTGGCTCCCGCCGTTTTCTGTAGCCTTCCTCCATTCCAAGAACGAATCGCGCGGCGCGCGCGACACGAAACCATGAATACCATGCTCCCCCGGCCTTGTTGCCGCCCCCGATTCCCGGCCCGCGCCCATGGCGTCCCCCCGGCGTTCACGTTGATCGAACTGCTGGTGGTCATCGCCATCATCGCAATCCTCGCGGGCATGCTCCTTCCGGCGCTCTCCAAGGCCAAGGGCAAGGCGCAGCAGATCAAGTGCCTCAACAACCTCAAGCAGGTCGGGTTGTTCCTGCAGTTCTATACCGACGACTACAACGACTATTTCCCCGGACACCGCCTCATGATGCCGAACACCCTGCCGGCGAACGACGACTGGTGGGGCAACTATCTCGGCGCGTATTCGCGCGGGAATTCCAACCTGTTCCATTGCCCGGTGCTGCAGGGGACCCGCAACCAATACTTCCCCGGCTTCAAATGGAGTTGGGCCCCCGCGGTCTATGCCGGCGACCGGGTGGGCTACGGTTGCAACACCTTCTTCCTCTTCTCCGATCCCCCCTACACCCGTGGCGTGGCGTCGGGCCCCGGCGGTTATATCAATCCCGGCCGATTCAAGCGCACCGCGATCCGGATCCCGACCCAGACCATGATGATCGGCGACAGCGAGGGATATTACAGCATGAGCCTCTGGTGGCCGAACGCCGTCATGGATGGCTCCAACACCGCTTTCGAGGGCGTGGCGACGCGGCACGGAGGGACCAAGGCGCGCGGCAAGAATTCGACCAGCGGCCGCGGCGTGGTGGTGTTTGCCGACGCCCATTCGGAAGCGGTGTTGGACCGGAACATCAACCCGCCGTCCAATGGCAGCCTGGTCAACGTGAAGTACTGGGATCCGGAGTTGAAATACGACCAATAGACCCGGTTGGCTACCCCGTTGGCTATCGCTGCCAGCCCTCGATCTTGAAGATGCGTTCGGCAAGCTTGCGGTCGGCTTTGCCCGAGTCGGGTTTGAACCAGACTTCGAAGCGCGCGGCGTAGGGCTTGCCCCAATCGCCCTCGTAGATGGTGAAGCCGGCCTTGGCACCGAATCGTTCCGCGGACTGGGTGGACCATGTCATGCGTGTCTTCGATGCGCCTTCGAGACGGTCGGGAGACAATCGCGTGCCTTTCGTGACTTCGGACGCTTTCAGGTAAACCGAGCCGGGTTCACCGGGATTGAGCGAATAGACGACGCCATAAATTCCCGGCTGCATGCCTGCCACCAATCGGAAGGGATGGCCATCCGTGCCCGCGAGGCGGCCAGCCAGCGCGCGGGATCTGGCTCGGGCTCCTGCCAGGGCGGCCTCGGGATCCCTCTCGAACTCCGAAAACTCCTTCTCCACGGCGATCACGGTGGCTTTGGTGACCCGTCGCTCGGGCGTGCCGGATTGCTCGAAGAGTTCCACCCAGATTCCACCGCACTCGATCATCACCCGGCTCTCATGCAGGTTGTTGCCCCGGCTCAGCTTCGGAACGACCGGCTTCGGTCCATCCTCCACATGCTGCACCGAATATCGACTCCATTGCTTGAGGTCGAGGCAGAGGAGACACCGGGTTTGGAATCCGGCATCGCCACCGAACTCCGAGATGTAACCGTGCAGGGTATCCCGCGGTTCCCCTCCGTAACTCCAGCGTCGTGCCGCAAAGCGATTTCCCTGCTCGATGAACACATGCCAGTCCGGAGAGGCTTCGATGTAGTCGCGGAACGCTTTGGCGTGATCCGTCGCTGCTCGGCGCAGCGAGGGCATGTGGGGCGTGAATTCCGCGACGTCGCCGCCCGGGACGGCCAGAGCCGCGCGGACCGCGGCCTGGAGTTCGTCGTTCCCCCCGGCGGCTTTCCCTTCCACGGCACCGATTGCCATCGGATCGGGTTCCGCAATGTCGATGCCTTTGGGAATCGTCAGGTTGTCGGCGAAGTGGTCCTCGGATTGACCGATGAAGGAAAGCACCGTCACCGACGCCAGCGTCAGGAACGCCATGCATCCGAATCCCGCCAACCTCAGGAAGGCGAACAGGGCTTTCTTCCATTGCCTTTCGAGGCCTCTGGCGACGCATTGGACGAGAAAATAAAGCAGCGTGGCTCCCACTCCCGCCAGCGCGGGCCAAGCCAGGAAATGGATGGAATGGATCTCTCCGAAGACCAATGTCAGCACAAACAGACCCAGCGACCCGCCGCCTATCGACAGGGGAATCCAGATGCGAGAGGCGAACGGTGTTTTCCGTTCGGTGGCCTGGGTGGAACCGGGCAAGCCGCCTTCCTCGGGGGTGTCTTTGATGATGGGATTCATGGTGCTCGATCTCCCTTCCTCGCCGTCCGAGAAATCGAAGCAGCCTCAAGGCTTTCCTTCGGCCGCGCAATTTTCTTTCTGTAATTTCGGCGGGCATTAGTTCGTGGATGGATTTGAGG
>WBXI01000051.1 GCA_008933025.1 Verrucomicrobiota bacterium | reverse complement strand
GCAGATGGGCGTGTCCCGCAAGCGCTCGGCGCCATGCCGTTCGAACAAGCCGCTGGTGGTGTTGAAATTCCCCCCGCGCCTGCCGATGCCCTCGCCGAGCACGAAGATCGCCGGATTCCGCGCCATCTCCCCGGCCAGTGCCTCCAGCGTGGCCTTCATGAAGGTCAATTCCCGCCGGGGCCCATCGTCCGCCGCCGGTTCCCCCGCGACGTCCGTGCCCGCCGCCGGACCCGCGAACACGTGGGTCCCGGCCGTCGCCGGATCCGGCCAGGGACTGCCCTCGGCGAAGGCGTGCGCGGCCTCCGCCAACCCGGCGATCTCGCGGTCGATCGCGCCGAGCGCGTCGTCGTCGACGATGCCCTCGCCAAGCAGTTTCTCCCGGAGGCGCAGGATCGGGCACCGCGCTTTCCAGGCCTCGACCTCCTCCCGGGTCCGGTAGGTGAAATCGCCCATGCCTTCGGAATGCGGCCGGGTGCGGTAGGTCTTGCACTCGAGGAGCGTCGGGCCGCCGCCGGCGCGGGCCCGTTCGACCGCCTCGCCCGCGACCCGCCGGACCGCGAGGACGTCGTTGCCATCGACCTCGGCGCCCGGCAGGCCGTAGCTGGCGGCCCGGTTGGCGACGCCGGGGTTGCCGGCGGAACAGGCGAAGGGGACCTCGGTCGCGAACTGGTTGTTCTCGCAGACGAAGAGCACCGGCAACTTCCAGAGGGCGGCCATGTTGACGCCCTCGTGGAACGCGCCGTTGTTCACCGCGCCGTCCCCGAAGAACGCCACCGCCACGCGGTCGGTTTTCAACAGCCGGAAACTGTAGCCGGCGCCCGCGGCCTGGAGGATGCACGGCCCGACGATGCCGCTGGTGCCCATCATCCCGATCTCCGGCGCGAACAAATGCATGCTGCCGCCGCGCCCGCCGGAGCACCCCGTCTCGCGCCCGTAGAGTTCGGCGAACAGCCGCCCCGGATCGAGGCCCTTGGCCAGCGCGTGGCCATGGCCCCGGTGGGTGCTGAAGACCGCGTCCGCCGCCGACAGGTGGGCGCACACGCCCACCGCGATGGCTTCCTGTCCCACGTAGGTGTGGCAGGCCCCGTGGACGAGCCCGCGTTGGTGGGACTTCGCCAACCGTTCCTCGCAGACCCGGATGGTCTGCATCCGGCGGTACAGCGCGAGGAGCGCGGAACGTTCGTCGGTTTGCATGGTCACGCCGGGATCGAGCCGCCGGCGTTGAGGGCGAGATTGCCGCCGTCCATCGGAATGATCGCCCCCGTGATCCACGAGGAGGCCTCCGAAGCCAGCCAGACCGCGATGCCCCGGATGTCGTCCGGATGCCCGAGGCGCCCGCGCGGGATGCCCGCGAGGAACCGGGACCGCAGCCCCGGGTCCGCCGCCATGCGTTGTTCCAACCCGGCGTTGACCACCTGCGCCGGCAGGATGGCGTTCACCCGCACGCCCCGCCCCGACCACTCCGTGCTCAATTCGCGGGTCATCTGCACCACCGCCCCCATCGCCATGGAGTAGGCGACGTGGCCGCGTCCCAGGGCGGTCACCCCCGCGATCGACCCGATGTTCACGATGCTGCCCCGGCCCGCCGCCAGCATCCGCCGTCCCGCTTCCTGGCAGCAGCAGAAGCGTCCGTACACCAGGTTGCGCCACGTTTGCTCCACGGCCTCGAGCGAGATTTCCTCGGGGCGTCCCAGCAGGGCCTCGCCCGCGACGTTGCCCAGGAAGTCGATCCGCCCGAATTCGGCGTCCAACGCGGCGAAGATCCGCCGGATCTGGTCCGGTTCGGAAACATCGCCGACGACCGGCAGCGCCCGGCGTCCCATCCCGTGGACGGCGTGGGCGGTGCGGTCGGCCGCCGCGCCGTCGCGGTCGACCAACACGGTGTCGGCCCCGGCTTCGGCGAGCGCGAGCGCCATGGCCCGGCCCATGCCGTTCCCCGCGCCGGACACCAGCGCGACGCGCCCGGAAAGATCGAACAAGGAGGATAGATTCACTCGTGTGATGGCCGTCGGTTGGAGAACCTGGAAACGCGTCGCCGGAGGGACGGACGGCGCGCGGAATGGCGCGGATCGAAGCACGGTTGACAGTCGGGCGTCAACCGTCAGGGTCCGCGCCATGCCCCGTCCCCGCCCGACCCGCGAGAGCTCTCTCCCGCGACTTGTACCGCCACCGGTTGCGGCCGGCACGAAGGCCGATCGGTCGCCCGGGATCCCGCGCCTTGGTCTTGGCACGTTGCTCCTGCTGCTGGCGCTGGCGACGGGCACCGGGTCCCGGGCGGACGCCGCCGACGCGGTGCCCAAACACCGCCTCGTGTTCTTCGAGTACGGCAAGGGACCGAACCGCATGCTCGAACTCGACGCGGACGGAAAGGTCGTCTGGGAGCACCGTCCGCCGAGCATCGCCGTGATGTTCCAGGTGTTGCCCAACGGCAACCTCCTCTACGCCTACGGGGGCAAACCGACCGGCGTGCGCGAGATCACCGCGCGCGGCGAGGAGGTGTGGAACCACGTGAGCCAATGCCCGCAGGTGCTGGGGTGCGAGCGACTCCCCAACGGCAACACCCTCCTGGCCGAGCAGGGCCCCTGCCGGGCCGTGGAGGTGAACCCGAAGGGCGAGGTGGTCCGGGTCACGCCCCTGACCACCCGCCAGGAGGGCTATCACCTGCAGGTCCGCAACATCCACAAACTGCCGAACGGAAACATCCTCGCCGCCCACGAGGGCGAGGGCGCGGTGCGCGAGGTGGACCCCGACGGCAAGGTGGTCTGGGAATACACCGGCGTGGAAAACGCCGGCGACGCCCAGAGGTTGCCGGACGGCAACACCCTGATTTCCTGCGGCACCCAGAAACGCGTGATCGAGGTGACGCCGGACAAACGGATCGTGTGGGAGTTCGGTGCCAAGGACGCCCCGGAACTGAACATCACCTGGGTGTCGAGCATCCAGCGGTTGCGCAACGGGAACCTGCTGGTCGGGAATTTCCTGCGCGGCCAGGAGGGCAAGGGCGCCCATGCGTTCGAGGTGACGCGCGACAAGAAGGTCGTCTGGAGCTGGGCCGACCACGACCGCGTCAAGTCGCTGACCACCGTCCGCGCCCCCGGGGAGTGACATGGAACCGGTCGCCAAGCCGTCCTCCCCGTCCGCCAGGGACGTCGATGGCGACGCCTTGCGCCGGAGGATCGCGTGGCGGGTCCTGCCCTTTGTCTTCGTCCTCTACATCTTTTCCTACCTCGACCGCGCCAATGCCGGCTTCGCCAAGCTGGCCATGGCGGACGACCTGAAGTTTTCCGAGGAGGTGTTCGGTCTGGGCTTCGGCATTTTCTTCATCGGCTACCTTTTCCTCGAGATTCCGGGCGCCCTGATCGTGGAGCGCTGGAGCGCGCGCAAATGGTTCGCCCGGATCCTGGTCTCGTGGGGAGCGGTGTCGGCGCTCACCGCCTTCGTGCACACGCCGATGCAATTCTATGCGGCGCGCTTCCTCCTCGGCGTCGCGGAGGCCGGCTTTTTCCCCGGCATCATCGTCTATTTCACCCATTGGTTCGCGAGCCGCGACCGCGGCCGCGCCCTGGCGGGACTGGTCATGGCCGTGCCGTTCAGCCTCGCCCTCGGCGCCCCGGTCTCGGGCCTCCTTCTGCGGGTGGATTGGCTCGGCCTCGCGGGTTGGCGCTGGCTGTTCCTCCTCGAGGGACTGCCCGCCGTGCTCCTCGGCATCGCCACCCTGTTCGTGCTCGACGACCGCCCGCGAGACGCGAAATGGCTGGCACCGCGCGATCGCGACTGGCTGGTGGCCCAACTCGATGCCGAGGCGCGCGCCAAGGCCGCGGCGGGCGGGACCTCGATCCGGCAGGCGCTGCGGTTGAAAAACGTCTGGCTCCTCTCCCTCGGCATCTTCGCCACCAACACCGGCGGCTATGCCTTCGCCTTCTGGCTGCCGACCGCGGTCAAGGGACTGTCGGGCGGTTCCACCTCCAGCGTGCTCTGGTGGAGCGGCCTGATCTATGGCCTCGGCATCGGCGGGGTCTTCCTCTCCGGCCAATCCTCCGACCGGACCGGCGACCGGAAATGGCATTGCGTCGCCGGCCAGGTGGCGACGGCGTTCTTCCTGGCCGGGAGCACCCTGCCGGGCCAACCGGTGGGCCTGGTGATGGCGTGGCTGTGCCTCGCCGGTTTCACGGCCTTCTTCTGGCCCTCGCCGTTCTGGGCCCTGCCGTCGCTGACGCTCGGGGCGTCCGCCGCGGCGGTCTCCATCGGCCTCATCAACATGTTCGCCAACCTCGCGGGCTATCTCGGCAACCACCAGGTCGGCTGGCTCAAGACCCACGGCTTCGACGACCGGGCCTGCCTGCTCTTCCTCGCCGGCTGCTACCTGCTCGGCGCCGTCCTGGTGTCGTTCGTCAGGGTCCGGGCAATCCGGAGTGGCCCGCCGCCCTACGCCCACGCTATTCTCTCCGTGCTCTCCCGCCGTCCATCGCCCCCATCCACCATCGCATCATGAAGCCATCGACGACCGTGAACCGCCGCTCGTTCCTCAACAGCCTGGGTGCCCTCGCCGCCGCTCCCGCGTTCACCCGCGACTACGGCCCCGGCGCGCCGCCCATCCGTTACCCCGAGCCCGACGTCGTCGTCCTCGAACCGGCGTTCGCGAAATACAAGATCGGCTCCGCGCCGATCCAACGCCTGCACACCGGGACGCTCTGGGCCGAGGGTCCGGCCTGGAGCGGCGCCGGCGGGTATCTGGTCTGGAGCGACATCCCCAACGACGTCCAGTTGCGGTGGCTCCCCGAGGACGGGCACGTGAGCACCGCGCGCAATCCGGCGGGGTTCAGCAACGGGAACACCTTCGACCGCGAGAGCCGCCAACTCTCCTGCGAGCACGGCAACCGCCGCGTGGTGCGTCACGAAGTCAACGGATCCGTCACGGTCCTCGCCGCGAAGTTCGACGGCAAACCGTTCAATGCCCCGAACGACATCGTGGTGCATCCCGACGGCGGCATCTGGTTCACGGACCCGGGTTACGGCAGCCTCGGACTCTACGAGGGCAACAAGGGCGAATTGCAGCTCAAGGAGGCCGTGTACCGGATCGACCCCGCCGACGGCAAGATCACCAAGGTCACCGACGAGTTGTTCAAACCCAACGGACTCTGTTTTTCCCCCGATTACAAAAAGCTCTACATCGCCGACACCGGCGCCACCCACTTCAAGCAGGCACCCAAGAACATCCAGGTCTGGGATGTCCTCGACGGACGCAGGCTCGCCAAGGGACGCGAGTTCGCCTCCATGGCCATGGAGGCGAAGGGCCGCAGGATCGCGGGGCTCGCCGACGGCATCCGCTGCGATGCCGACGGCAACGTCTGGGCCGGGGCCGGTTGGGCCGAGATCGGCGAGGGCTACGACGGCGTCCAGGTCTTCTCGCCCGCGGGCCAGCGCATCGGCCAGATCCTGCTGCCCGAGGTCTGCAGCAACGTCTGTTTCGGGGGCCGCCGGCGCAATCGCCTCTTCATGACCGCCAGCCAGTCGCTCTACGCCGTCCATGTCGAGGCCGTCGGCGCCCACTTCTGCTGAGCATCCGATGAACGCCCGCGCCAAAGTGGTGGTCACCGATTTCCTCGCCGAGCCGGCCGAATGCGAACGCCGGATCCTCGGCGACATCGCCGACGTGGTCATGCTCGATGCCAAGGGCGAGACGGACCTCGTCGGCCGGATCGAGGACGCCGACGCCATCATGATGTACCACGTGATCCGCATCGGCGAACGGACCATCGACGCCCTCCGGCATTGCAAATTGATCGTCCGGTGCGGCGTCGGCTTCGACAACGTCGACGGCGCGGCGGCGCGGCGCCGGGGCATCCCGGTCGCCAACGTCCCCGACTACGGCACCGAGGACGTCGCGGATTCCGCCATCGGGATGAGTCTCGCCCTCGGACGCGGCATCCACTTCCTCAACAGCCGGCTCCGCCGCGGGGAAGGCCCCTGGACCTACCGGCAGGCGCAACCCGTGGCCCGCCTGCGCGGCCGGACGTTCGGCATCATCGGCCTCGGGCGCATCGGCACCGCCGCGGCCCTCCGCGCCAAGGCGCTCGGGATGAAGGTGGTCTTCTACGACCCCTACCTGCCCGACGGCTACGACAAGTCCCTCGGCGTGACCCGCGTGGAAACCCTGGACGAACTCCTCCGCGACGCGCACGTCGTCAGCCCCCATTGCCCGCTGACGCCCGAGACCCGGCACATCATGAACCGCGACACCATCGCCCGGATGCCGCGCGGTTCGATCCTCGTGAACACCTCGCGCGGCGCGGTGGTGGATCCCCTCGCCGTGCTCGACGCGTTGTCCAGCGGGCACCTCGCGGGCGCGGGCATCGACGTGCTGGAATTCGAACCGCCGTCGCCGGACCACCCGCTCCTGCTGGCGTGGCGCGACCCCGGTCATCCCGCGCACGACCGCCTCATCCTCAACCCGCACTCCGCGTTCTACAGCGAGGAAGGGCTCGTGGACATGCGGGTCAAGGGCAGCGAGAACTGCCGCCGCGCCCTGCTGGGAACCGTACCCCGCAACATCGTCAACGGCTGAGGCACGGCGGGCTCCGGGCCCGCGGGCCGATGCGTGGCGGGTCCGCCTCCCCGCCACGCGCCCCGGGCCACCGGGCAATGGCGGCCCGCGCCCGGCCTCAACCCAAGGCCGCGAGCACCTCGGCCGCGTGTTCCTCCGGTTTCACCGTGGCCCAGACGTGCGCGATGCGGCCGTCCTTTCCGATGTGGAACGTCACCCGGTGCACCCCGAGGTACTTCCGGCCCATGAACGTCTTCTCGCCCCAGGCACCGTAGGCCTGCGAAATCGACTTCGACTCGTCCGCCAACAAGGGAAACGGCAGGCGGAACTTCTCGGTGAACTTCGCGTGGGCCTTCACCGTGTCCGGACTCACCCCCAGCACCACCGCGCCCTTCGCCTGGAACTTCGCGTGCCCATCCCGGAACGCGCACGCTTCCTTAGTGCAGCCCGGGGTGTCGTCGCGCGGGTAGAAATACAGGATCACGTCGCGACCCGCCAACCCCTCGAGCGAGATCGTCGTCCCGTCGGTCGCCGTCGCCGAAAACGCCGGGGCCGGGTCGCCCGGCTTCAATGCCAGCTTCACTTCCTTTGCCATGGGCGGGGACGTTACTCCCTGCCCCGCGCCGCGCAACCGCCCGCGACACCCGCCACCCCGCGCCGCGGCGTCGCGCAACGTCGCCCGCGCCTCAGCGCTTGGGTCCCCGGCGCGCCTTCACGAACTCCACCAGCATCGGGAGCAAACTCATGAAAATGATCGCCAGCACGATCACCTCGAATCGTTTCCTCACGAATTCGCGTCCCCCGAAGAACCAACCGCAGGGCAGGATCAAACCGATCCACAGCAGGGATCCCACGATGCTGTACCGCATGAACCGCGGAAAAGGCATGGTGCCCATCCCGGCCACGAACGGCGTGAAGGTTCGCACGATCGGCACGAAACGGGCGATGATCACCGCCTTCGATCCGTATTTCTCGAAGAACGCGTGGGTTTTCCGGATGTACTCCGGCCGGACGATGCGGGGGAAGCGCCGGGGCAGGTGTTCGCCGACGGTTCTGCCCACCCAGTAGTTGACGGTGTCGCCCACCAAGGCAGCGCCCATCATCACGAGGCCGGCAACCCACACGTTGAGGCCCGACTTCGGATTCGCGGCCACCGCGCCCACCGCGAACACCAGCGAGTCGCCCGGCAGAAACGGCGTCACCACCAACCCGGTTTCCGCGAAGATGATGGCGAACAGGATTCCGTAGAATCCCGTGCCGTAGCGCGTGGTGAGGTCAAACAGGTGGTCCTGGAGGTGCAGGACCACGTCGAGCAACTGTTTCAGAAGATCCATCCGGCGCGGACGGTGCTCGACCCCGCCCCACGCCCGCAAGCCGCGAGTCCCTTGAATCTTCGCCGGCGAATGCCGAAGCTTCGGCCGAATGCTCGCCGCCGTACTCCATGGCCGGGAAGACATCCGGATCCAGGACGTCGACCCCGCCCCGCTCCAACCCGGCGAGGTCCGCGTCCGCATCGGTGCCGCCCTCACCTGCGGCACCGACCTCAAGGTCTACCGCCGCGGGTACCACGCCCGCATGCTCGTTCCGCCCTGCGTCTTCGGCCACGAGTTTGCCGGCACCGTCGTCGAGTCCCGCGCCGAGTCCCGCGACTGGTCCCCGGGCTGCCGCGTCGTCGCCGCCAATTCCGCCCCCTGCGGCACCTGCGCCCCGTGCGCCCGCGGCCAGGAGAATCTCTGCGACGACCTCCTCTTCCTCAACGGCGCCTATGCCGAGTCCATCGTCGTCCCCGAACGCATCGTCCGCCGCAACCTGCTGCGCCTCGGGGACGCCACCCCGTTCGCCGCCGCGGCCCTGACCGAACCCCTCGCCTGCGTCGTGCAGGGCATCGACGACCTCCGCCTGCAACCCGGCGAGACCGTGCTCGTGCTCGGCAGCGGTCCCATCGGCCTCTTCGCCGCCGTCCTCGCACGCCACGCGGGCTGCCACGTCACCGTCGTCGGGCGCGGCGGCGAACGCCTCGCCAAGGCCCAGGCCCTCGGCGCCCACGAGGCCATCGCCAACGAATCGCCCGAGGGCATTGCCGCGCCCGCCCTCGGGGGGCGCCGGTTCGACGCCGTGTTCGAGGCCGTCGGCAAACCGTCGGTCTGGGAGGCGGCCGTCGGGTTCGTCCGCAAGGGCGGGCGCGCGAACCTCTTCGGCGGTTGTCCCGCGGGCACCACCGTCCGGCTCGACACCACCCTCCTCCACTATTCGAACCTGACCTTGCTCGCCAGCTTCCACCACACGCCCCGCGCCATCCGGCGCGCGCTGGCATTGATCGAGAGCGGGATCGTGCGCGGCGCGGATTTCGTCGACGGCAGGGTCGCGCTTCCCGACTTGCCCGAGGCCTTCCGCGCCATGGCCGCCGGCAACCGCGCCGTGAAAACGCACGTCGAGACCTGAGAACCCGTCTGAAAACAGGGAGCGGTCCTGTTCTTGGGAATACGGTCCGGCGGCGAGGCGCGGGGCGGGAGCAGACCCGCGGCGGTCCGTGATCGGCGAGCAACGAAGCCAGTGGACCCTTTCCGCGAAGAGCCTCGCCGCAGGACCCCTTCCGGTTTTCAAACGGGCCCGGAAACCGGGCGACTCACCGGCCGTTGATCGCCTTGAGTTGCTCGCGCACCAACCCCCGCGCGAACCGCACCTCGGCTTCGCTCAGCCCCACCGCCGCCGGATCCACCGAAAACGCCGGGCGCCATTCTTCCGCCACGGGCCCGTACCCCAGATCCCGCGCCAACCGCCGCTCGAGGTCCGCCATGTGGCCGGCGCCGTAGAAGACCGCGATGCCCGTGCCGGTCGCGCCCTGGCCGACCGCCGGCCTCCAACGCCCGTCCACGACCCGCCTCAGGTCCTCGACCACCGCCTTGTTGCGTTCCGCGATCAGCGCCTCCATCAACCGGCGCAGTTCCGCCGGCAAGGCCTTCGCGTCGCCGAGATCGATGTCCACCGCGCCCAGGGTCTCGATCATCGCCAATCGCACCGTCGCCCGCAGTTTCGGGTTCGACTCGATGAAGCCCAAACCGAACCGCACGAACACGCCCGCCCACGACGACCCATCCATCAACGACATCAGGTCGCCCAGTTGCCCGTCGTCCGGGCTCGGTCCCGACTCCAGCACGCGCCGCAATTGCGCGAGGGTCAGGTCGCTGTTCACGAAGTTGGAACCGCGATAGTCGATGGTCTCCAACTGGAACTTCAGGCCGAGGGCCCGGGCCAACGCGGGTTGGAGCGAGTAGGCGTCGCCGTGCGGCGCCATGAACCGTTTGTCCCCGGCGCCGATGCCCTCGAACAGCACCAGCGGCTGCGCGTCCAGCAACCGTTGCAATCCGGCGTAATACCCGGCGTCCCCCAGATGCGTCACGCCCACCAGTCGCACCGGCGGCCCCGGCCGATTCGTCCGGGCGAAAGTCCGCACCGCGACCTCGAGCGACACCACGCGGTTCGTCGTCTCGTTGACCCGGAGGAACGGGCGGCCGGGCGGCAGCAACGCGGGCCGGCGCGCGGCGCAACCGCCCGAACACGCCGCGACGACCATCGCGATCCAGGGAAAAAGCCAGCGCCGCATCGCCGCGACGATGCCGCTTCCCCGTGGTGCGCCGCAAACACCGAACGCGGTTCCCCGCGCGGAGCGCCGTCGGTGCGGCGGGAAGGAGCGTCAGCGACGCCACGCCGCTGTGTGACGAGGCCCAGCAACCACGCGGTTGCATCCGGTTTCACAGCGGTGTCGCGGCCTTCCGAAGGCCTTGCCACCGCAGTCCGAAAGCGCTGCGCGCGGCAGACACGCCGTGCGGTTCCCCGCGCGGAGCGCCCCCGATCACCGCGGCCCCGGCACGATCCAGAAGGCGAGGATGGCCACGATCGTCGGCCCGGCGGCACCCGCCAGCAGCAGCAACGGACTGATGCCTTCTCCACGGAACACCCGCGCGCCTTGCAGGATGCCCACGCCCGCCGGATTCGGCGCGTTCGCGATCACCGTGAGCCCGCCGCCCGTGACCGCGCCGGCCACCAGCGCGTATTTGAGGGGATCCGACAGTCCCTTGACCAGGGACCCGAGGTAGGTCAACGCCGCGTTGTCGGTCACCGCCGTCAGACCCGTTGCGCCGAAGAACAGTGCCGAACCGCCCAAACCCTGGATCAACGGCTTGAGCCAGTATTCCTGCAGCGATCCCAGCGTCACCAGGCCGGCGAGGAAGAATCCCACCAACAACCCTTCCTTCAGCTTGAGCGCGTCCTGGTACTCGCGGGTGGCGTGGACCAGTCCCAGGAAGATCATGAACGCCCCGAAGAAAACGTCCGGGTGATGCGCCAGCATCACCACCAACGCGAGGAATCCCACGTGGACGCCCGTCAGCCAGACCGGCATGGGCCGCGGCGCGGCGTCGTCCAACGTCACCGCCGCCAACTCGCGGCGAAAGACCAGGACCGTGCCCGCCGTCGAGACCCCGCAGGCCAGCACGGCGCGCCAGCCGAAATGGAGGATCATGTGGCCGGTGCCCCAGCCCCATTCACCCGCCACCATCAGCACCGGCGGCGCGGCAAAATGGGTCAGCACGCCCCCGATGGACACGTTCACGAAGAGCAACCCCAGCGTCGCGTAGGCGAGTCGGGTCCCGATCCCGCGGTCGAAATAGCGGCGCTTCAGCACCAGCGCGAGCAGGGTCATCGCCGCGGGTTCGGTGATGAAGGAACCCAACAGCGGGCCGACGCCCAGCGCGGCCGCGTAGACCGCCACGGGGCGCGGCAACGGGAGAAGGCGGGCCACGCCGCCGATCACGCTCTCGGCCAATTGCACGACCGGCCGGGTTGCCGCCACCACCATGACGACGAAAACGAACTTGGCCTCGGTGTAGTTGAGGCTTTCCACGTAGGCCACCGCCCCGGAAACCGACCCCTTCAGCAGCGCGATCCCGGCCACCAGCACCGCCGCCCAAACCCCGAACACGACCTCCGTCTCCGCCAGGAAATGCAGCAGGTTTTCCGCGACCGACCCCTTGGGATACCGATGCGCCCAATGGGCGAACCGTTTCACGAAGAAGGTGTGGAGCACCGCGACCGCGAACAGGACCGTCGCGAGGATCTGGATGGACGTGGGGGAACCCGGCATGCGCCCCGGGAAGTAACCGATCCCCGGCGCTTTGGGAAATGCCAACCCTGCAATTCCGATCTCCCCTTCCGCCCCGGTTCCGTCGAAAATGCCGCCGTGCCGACCGACCGCCTCGCCGCCGACCTCGAAGCCTTGCTGCCCGCGGCCCTCGCCCATCTGAAGGCGTGGGTCGACACCAACAGCTGGAGCTTCAATCCCGCCGGGGTCGCCGAGGTCGCCCGACTCACCGCCCTCGCCTTCGCGCCGCTCGGTTTTTCCGCCGAATCGGTCCCGTCCACCGACCCGCGGCACGGTGCCCACCTGGTGTTGACGCGGCGGGGGACCGGCCCCGCGTCGGTGTTGCTGGTCTCGCATCTCGACACGGTCTTCCCTCCCGAGGAGGAACAGCGGAACCATTTCCGCTGGCAGCCCGAGGGCAACCGGATCTACGGGCCCGGCACCCACGACATCAAGGGCGGCACCGCGCTCGCCTGGCTCACGCTCGAGGGCCTCCGCCGCCACGCGCCCGACGTGTTCGAATCCACCACCTGGCTGTTCTGCCTCAATTCGTCCGAGGAAGTGTTGTCGACCGACTTCGCGGACGTCTGCCGCGACCGCATCGGCCCCGGCACCCGGGCCGCGCTGGTGTTCGAGGCCGAGGGATTCCGCGACGGCACGCGGCGGCTCGTGGTGGCGCGCAAGGGCCGCGCCTCGTGGCGGGTTGCCGTCTCGGGACGCGGCTCGCATGCCGGCGTGAAACACGCCCACGGGGCCAATGCGCTCACCCAACTCGGCCGCCTCATGGATCGCATCGCGGGTTTCACCGATCCCGCCCGGGACCTCACCTTCAACGTCGGGATTGCGCGCGGCGGCAGCGGGTTGAACCGCGTGCCCGAATCCGCCGAGGCCGAGGGCGAATTCCGCGCGTTCACCCCGGAAGCCTACGCCGTCGGCAAATCCCGACTGCTCGCGCTCGACGGCCCCGGCGACGTCTCGAGTCCCGTCGACGGCTTCGCCTGCCGCGTCTCGGTGGAATTGACTTCGGAAATGGCCCCGTGGCCCCGCAACCCGGGCACGGATGCTTTGTTTGCCCTCTGGGCCGATGCCGCGGTCGCGCTGGGCCAGCGTCTCGAACCGGAATCGCGCGGCGGGCTCAGCGACGGCAACCAACTCTGGAACCTCGTGCCCACGCTCGACGGGCTGGGGCCGTCCGGCGACAACGACCATTGTTCCGAACGCAGCGCCGACGGCACCAAGCTTCCCGAGTACGCCGACAGGAATTCCTTCGTTCCCAAGGCGCTGCTGAACATCGAGGCCCTGCGCCGTCTCCTGCGCCCCGGATCCGTTGGCGCCGGCACGCCGGCCGCCTGACCCGCCCGCGCCGCCCCGCGCCCACCCCGTCACGCCACCGGCGATTCCAGCAACCGGAGACTCCCGTCGTCCGCATCGAGTCGCGCCCGGACGCCCCACGGCAACGAGACCTTCCTCGCCTCGTGCCCGTAGTCGAATCCCGCCACGATCGGAAACGCCGTCCCCGCCGCCACCTCGCCGGCAATCTCCGCGAGCCCCAGGCCGGGGTCGCCCGGCTCCGCCGCGCGGCAGTTCGTGAACTGTCCCAGGACCAAACCCGCCAACCCGCCCAAACGCCCGGCCAATCGCAGTTGCATGAGCATCCGGTCCACCCGATGCCAGTGTTCGTGGATGTCTTCCAGCACCAGCAAGGCGTCCCCCGTGTCCGGCAGGTAGGGCGTCCCCACCAGCGCCGCCACCAACGACAGGCATCCCCCCAGCAACACGCCTTCCGCGCTCCCCGACCGCAGCGCGACCGTCGGCCGACCCGGTGGATTCCGGATCTCCCAGGCCGATGGATCGCCCGTCACCAACCGCCAGAAATGGTCCTCGGTGAATGGATCCGGCCCCGCCGCGAACTCCACGGCCGCCATCGGGCCCGACACCGTCACCAACCCCGTCTTGGCCAACAGCGCCATCTGCAACGCGGTGATGTCGCTGTAACCGGCCACCCACTTGGGATCCCGACGCACCGCGGCGTAATCGACGCCCTCGAGCAATCGCGGCGTCCCGTAGCCGCCGCGCGCCGCGAGGATCATCCGCACGTCCGGATCGCGGAGGAACCCGTTGAGATCGTCGAGTCGCGCCGCGTCCGTTCCCGCGAGATGTCCGTGTCGCCCCGCCGCGTTGCGGCCCACCTTCACCCGGTATCCGCGCGACTCCAGACGGGACACCCCGGCCGCGATGCGCTCGATCGGGACGACGGGGCCCGCCGGGCAAACGACGGCAATCGTATCCCCCGGACGCAACCGCGGCGGCTTCAGCAACGACACGCGGGCAACCGTGCCGGGATCGAGGCGGGTAGGCGAGCGCGCTCCGCGGCCGCCGGGGACAACCCGGCGGCGTTGCGAAGCCCGGCCCGGCGCCCCGTCGTCGTCCCGAGCCCGTTGGCCACGCCGGCCAATGGCACCCCGGGGCCACCATCTCACGACCGCGGCGGCTTCGGTTCCCGGAACCGGGGATTCGCTTCCGGCATCGCCGCATCCACCGACTCGCGCCAGGCCTGCAATCGCCGGCGCAATTCGCCCGCCTTCTCCGGGTGCCGGCCGGCCACGTCGTGCTCCTCGCCGGGATCGTCCCGCAGGTCGTACAACGCCACGCGGCGGTCCTCTTCAGTCGAAGTCGTAGCCGTCCCACGATTGAGGGACGGGGGCAGGCAGGGCAAGCCGGGTCCGCAATCGCGATTGCGGCGACAGGGATTGCGGGGTCCGCGATCTCACGATCGAGGCTACGGGCGGTAGCCGGGATCAGAAACTCCAGAGAACATCCGCGAAAACACGATCCTGCTTGGCTTGGGTCCCGGTGGGGTTGGCGATCTGTTCGGTGTGGAAGAACGACACCCCGAAAGACATCGCGTCAAAAAGCCGGTAACTGCCGCGGACGAGATGCCCGCGGACATCGGTTCCACCGAGGGCATTGAAGCCGAAGTCGTCGTCGATGATCCCACGCCAGGCGGCCGCGCTTTCGATGGTCTTGAAATTGTAGCTGACCTGCCAGTTGTGCTTGCGCTTGGAACTGCCGAGGACGAGACCGAGGTTGTATCCCTCGTTGGCACGTCCGGAATACGCCTTGCCGGCAAACGGGGCAGCATTGGCGCCGGGGTTCACGAAATACTCGGCTCCCAGTGTCACCGGGAATTCCCCTTCGAACAGAGGGAACGAATCGAGGCGGTAGGTGAATTCGCCGCGCGCGACGATGGGGTTGAAATGTTGGGCCCCGGAGAGGGACCCGGGGATGTTGACCGCGGGCGTGCCGTTCTGGGATTTGCCGATGATGCGCTCGATGTCGGGGTTCATCGCGTTCTGGTTCTTGAAGGCGTAGTTGCCCACGGCGACGCGCGAGGAGGCTTTCTTGGTCCACTGGGACCGGAGATCGATCTGGTTGAGGAACAGGTAGACGTCGTTGTTGGCGATCCCCGGGGTGGATCCGGCATAATTCTCGGCGATGACCCACTGGGCGGCGGTGGCACCGAGTTCGTGCTTCTCTCCGATGCGGGCGGAGACCCGTTCTTGGCCGCCCTCGGGTTGGTAGTCGGGATCGACGAGGGCGTCGGAGAACCAGATCAGGTTGTCGAACTTTCCAAACTGCACCATCGCGTGCTCGTTTGGCGTCCATTTGGCGTAGGCATTGTCGACGAACAGGTATTTGGCGGTGCCGTCGCCCCCGAGGGTCTGGTTTTGGGAAAAGATGCCGCCGCCGGTGCCCAATGGGCCGAGCGTGCTACCCACTTGGCCGGAACCGAGGCGGAGACCGACCTCGAAATGGTCCGCCATGGTGGCGACGAACCCGAGGCGGAGTCGGTAACGGATCTGGGTGCGATCCTCGGTGGCGTAGGAGTTGGCGGCGGGGGCCGCGCTGGGGCCGTAATTGCCCGGGCTTTGGAAGATGCCGTCGTAGCGGCCACGGAAGTCGCCGTTGACCTTGAAGCTCGAGACCCAATCGGGGAGGCCGGACTTTTGGGCGTAGGCGGTTTTGAAACCCTTGTTGGCCTCGTCCTTCAACTCCCGGGCCTCGTCGGCGGTGAGGATGCCTTTCTGAACGAGCTTCTCCACGATCGCGTCGGCGGACTGGGCGAGGAGGAGGGAGGGAGTGGCCGTCGCAAAGGCGACAACCAGGGCTTTGCAGACGGGGCCGGTAGTGCGGGCGACGCGTGGGCAATATGACGTTCGCATGTTCAAACTACGGAGAAAATGGGGAGGGAGTGTGGCACACACAAGACGCGAATGTGGCGATCGAGTGACTGCGCGGTGGTTGGTGGGTGGCGTGACCGGAACAAACACGACGCTAGCGGGAAAACTGTGCGGACGCGGGCATGACCACGCGCGATGGGGCGGGTTGGGACCGACCCCGGGTGCAGTGGCCCGATTCACGGGATCATAACCAAGTTGACGCGGGGCGTCATCGAAGGCCTCGAGGGAAATGTTGGAACAAGGGGCGGTGGTGGCGACCGACCTCGAGACTTGCATCGCGTCGGTGCTCCCGAAACTTCCCGGGTCGCTTCAGGAACTGCTGAAGCCTCTGGTGAACCGTTTGCCGTCCGGCGCCGGCGCGGGGCCCGGTGACCGAGCGCGTGCAGGGAACCGCGAGCATCACGGGCGAGATCCACAGTTCAACAACGCGGTGTCGCGTGTTCACGGACAAGCGCCGGAACGGCAAGCAGGAGGAAGTCGCGGTGCAGATCCTTTTCATTCGTTTCCCGCTGCCACGACACTCCACCAATTTCCACGGCCAAACGCGCATCGCGGCCCCAGGCGTCATGGGCGGGGGCATGTTAGTAATGCGGGCGGTGCGCGTCCCTCGGCGTCACTCCCGGCCATCGCACGACCAACGGCACGCGCAGGCCCCCTTCGTGCAGCGAACCCTTCCCGGAGCGCAACGGCGCGTTGCTGGTCACCGGCACCGTTGGCCGGGCATCGGTCCCGATGTACCCGTCGTTGTCGCTCGCGAACACCACGACCGTGTTTTCCTCCAGGCCGCGATGCTTCAATCGCGCCAACCCCCACCCAACGCTCTCGTCGAGACTGCCAACCATCGCCGCCTAGACCGGGTTCCGATGCATCATGTCCGGGCGGAGCTTCGCCTCGAAGGGGGGCCACGTCGCCGGGCTTGCCGACCGAAGCCGGACAGTTCCGACGGGAACACGGCTTCATTCAATCCCCAACAACCCGGCGAGACGCGGCCGCATGCCGTCGCGGAAGGGGTTCCTTCTCCTCCTTGCCCCGTGTGCCAAGCCCGGCAACCACCCCGTCAACATGCCCCCCGGCGGACGCGTATCCGCCCCTTCCCGAATCGACCGCCAACCGCCAGACTCCTCCCGTGTCCACCTCCTCGTTCCCGCGCGCCGCGCACGCCTTGGTTTTCGCCGCCGCACTCGCGTCGGCCGCCACCGCCGCCGACCGTGTCACCGTGGATGCGGGCCCACGCGATCGCGCGGAGGCCGTCGTCGAGATCGCCCTTCCCACCCCCATGCCCGGCGGCTGGAACCTCGTCGCCGGGGATGGCACCGCCGCCATCCCGCTCCAGACCGACGGCGATGGCCACGGTTGGTTCGTGTTGCGCGATCTCCCGCGTGGCAAGTCCCGGACCTATTCGCTGAAGGCCAATGACACCCCCGGCAGCGCGGCCCCGAGGATCCGTGCCGTGAAATCGCCCGGAGCCGTGCGTCTGGAAGTCGGCGGAAAGCCCGCCCTCACCTATCGCACCACGCCGACCGAGTTTCCTCCCGACCGAGGCGACCTCACCCCGATCTTCCGTCGCGGCGGTTATATCCACCCGGTCCTGACCCCGGCCGGCCTGCAGGTAACCGACGATTATCCCGCCAACCACCGCCACCACCACGGCATCTGGTTCGCGTGGTCGCACGCCGAGTTCGAGGGACGGCCGACCGACACCTGGAACATGGGCGACGGCAAGGGCACGGTGGAATTCACGGCCCTGGAAACCACGTGGGACGGCGCGGTGCACGGCGGGTTCCGGGCCCGGCACCGGCAGGTCGACCTCACCTCGGGGAAACCCCGCGTTGCCCTGGAAGAAATCTGGTCGGTCCGCCTCCTCGACCTCTCCCTGGCGCCGGGTCGCGGCGCGCATGTCTTCGACGTGGACGTGACCGATTCCTGCGCGGGAACGGAACCCTTCCGGCTTCCCGAATACCGCTACGGCGGGATTGGCGTCCGGGGCAACTGGGCGTGGAACGGTCCGGCGGCCCTCCGCTTCCTCAACAGCGAGGGCGTCACGGACCGGTCGAAGGGCGACAAGAACCAAACCACCGGACGCTGGGCCTACCTCGGCGGACCCTTGCCCGGCGGTTGGGCCGGCATCGCCATCCTGGGACACCCGGCGAACGCGCTCGCGCCCCAACCGCAACGCATCCATCCGACCGAACCGTTCCTCTGCCTCGCCCCGCAGCAGGCGGGCGCACTCGCGATCACGCCGGGGAAGCCGCTGCGCTCCCGGTATCGGTTCGTGGCATTCGACGGCGACGCGGTCGCGGGGGAACTCGAGCGCCTCTGGCAAGACTATGCCGAACCGCCGGTCGCGCGCGTGGAGTGACCGGCCAACGCGCATTGTCGACGCCGAGCCGACCGCCGCCACGGGCGGCATCTTTCTATCTGGGCCTCACGGCTTCGTCCGGAACGAATACATCCGCGTCGGTACCCCGGGCGACTCGAGGTCGAACCACAACTGGCTCGACTGCGTCAGCGTGACCGTCGCCGCCACCGTCCAGTCCGGCGCCCCCAACGCGTCCTTCTTGAGGATCTCATAGGTGTGCCCCACCTCGCCCACCACCAGGATCCCCGCGTAGAACTGGATCGCGATTCCCTCCGTCCGCACCGCCAGCACCGCCGCCTTGCTCATCACGGTGGAAAGCGGATTGGTCACCCGGACATAATACTCGCCTTCATCCCCAGGTTTGGTCGGCGAAATGACGTAGTTCGGCTGCGTCGCCCCGTCGATGGGCGTGTTCCCCTTGAACCACTGGTATGCCAACGGTCCCTGCCCCGTCGCCCGTGCCACGAAACCCGCCGTCTGCCCGACCAAGACGCTCTGGCTGGACGGTTCCACCCGCACCAGCGGCGTCACCCCGAACCGCGCGACGAAGACGTCGGGATCCCCAGCCGCATCCAACCGGAATGGGCCGCAATGGGAAGTCCGGAGGAATTGCCCCCCGACGGTGACGTCGCCCGCCGGCGACACCGCGATGCCGTTGGGAACGTCCTGCAACACCGGGATACTGGAATACGGCTCCGTGCCACCCCACGTCTCCACCCAGTCCACGACGCCGTCGGGAGTCAGGCGGGCCAGAAACGCATCGCTATAACCATGGCCCACCAGCGTGAAGGCCCCGAATTGCGCGTCCCCGTAGAAGGTTCCCGCATTGTAGATCCGTCCCTGTCCGTCGATGCCCAACGCCCGGCCGAAATTGCCCGGCACGGATCCCAATTGCCGCGACCACATCACGTGGCCGTCCGCCGCGTCCAACTTCGCCACGAAATGGGTGACCGGCCCGCCCACGTCGCCGGCCCCGGTGATCACCGGGTTCCCGGCTGGGTCCAGAATCAAGGCGCCCGGCGACGCGCCGAATTGGAAATCGCCACCCCCCAGCGTCTGGATCCAGACCCGGGAACCGTTCGCGGCGTACTTCGCCGCGACGACGGGAAACCCTCCCGACCTTCCGAACAGCACCACCGAACCCTGCCCGTCGATCGCCATGTGCGTGACCGGGAAACCGGGAGCCGGCGTCAAAACGGTCGTTCCCACGGGTTGGTCGTCGACCCCGAGTTTCCTGACCAGCCCGCCCTGCATCAGCAGTTGCAACCCACCGCCGGAATCCACGGCGGCCGTCACGAACAGGTTCTCCACCCCGGTCAACCCGTCCGGACTGCGGTTGGTCGATGTCGTCTGGCCGTTCGCGTCGGTCCGGGTGACGATCCAATGCGGTTCCAGCACACCCATCGGCGCGGAAAGTATCGAGAACGCCGCCACTTCCCGCAGCCCACCGTCGGGAGCCGGCAGGATCAGGCTGGTGCCGAACTGCGGCCGCCGGCTCCAGAGGAATTGGCCCGACGCATCCAACCGGCTGACCAGCGATGTCGGTGAATCCCCGGTGCTGGGAACCGTGTCGAATTCGTCGGTCCCGAATCGGGCATGGCGGGAGAACGACGAAAGCACATAGGTCCCGCCACCGGGAGCCGGCAGGAGTTGGTAGGCAGCATCCGATCCTTCCCCACCCGCCCGAACGGCCCATTGCCAGACGTTGTCCGCGGCGGCCAGCACGCCGAGATGGAGCGACAGCAGAAGACACGGAATTACGGGGAGCTTCATGGAGTTCAGGTGTTGTGACCAGTTGCCCACAGACCCCATCGAAAGACAATTCGGAATCCGGGAGCGGACACCCGGGGCTTCGGGATGCTGTTGTGAGCCGGGGCCGGTTCCAGAGGTTGGCCGGCCGGGAAGCGATGTCCCCGCCTACTCGGCCAGCCACATGTTCTCGTAACGCCAACCCCAGACCGGATGCGGCACGTCTCCCCGCAATCGCGGATGGCAAATCACCGTGAGCCGGTCGCTGTAGAGCGTCACCCACGGCGCGTCCCGGATCGCCAGGTCCTCCGCCTCCCGGAAGAGTTGCAGCCGACGGTCCCCGTCGACGATTCGCGACGCCTCGTTCAGGCGTCGGTTCACCTCCGGGTTGTTGTAGAACGCCTGGTTGTTGCAGTTCTCCTCGGTGATCCGATCCCCGTTCAGCAGCGTGTCGAGAAAGGTGCTGGGATCCGGATAATCCTGGTACCAGCCAAACAAGCCGCACGGCACCTGCCGGCGGGTCTGCGCCTTGTCGAAATACGCCGCGAACGCGGTCGGCTTCAATTCCACCGTGATCCCCACGTTGCGCAAATCCTGCTGGAGCCCCTGCGCCAACCGCTCGTCGAGCCCACGCCCCATGGTGTACCACATCTCCGTCTTGAAACCGTCCGGCATCTCCGCCTCGCGCAGCAGGGCCCGGGCACGCTCCGGATCGAACGCATACCGGGGCCGACCCGGGTTCGACCAAGGCATCGACTCCGGCACCACCCCTTCCGCGCCGACGGCATCGCCCGCCATCAGCTTTTCCAGACGCCGGCGATCGACGGCGTGGTTCATCGCCCGTCGCACCCTCGCGTCGTCGAAGGGTTTCATCTCCGTGTTGAGGAACAGATAACAGGTGTTGCACGGCGTCACCGCGTGCAGCCACGAACGGAGCCGCGGGTCCCGCTGGAACCGGATCCTCGTGGCCGCCCCCGCGCGGCACACGTCGATCTCGCCCCGCTCCACCATCATCGCCGCCAGCATCGCGTCCCCACCGATCATGATCTCCACCGCGTCGAACCACCCGTCGGTTCCGGCATAGTGGGGATTGCGCTCGAAGCGCCACCGCGCCCCGCGCCGCCATTCGGCGACGCGGTACGGGCCGGAGCCCTCCATGTGGTATTGGAAATCCTTCCCGTGCCGGACCACGACCTCGCGCGGCAGGGCCGCCGCAAAGCCCAGGGTCATGAGGTAACGAAAGATGTAACAGGGCCGCGAAAGCTCGATGACCAGGGTCCCTCGGTCCGGCGCGAGCAATCCCGCGACGTGCGGCGTCTTGCCCGCGGCGAATTCCGGCGCCCCCACGATGTCCAGGTACAGCGATTGCCCCGGCGAACCGGTCTTGGGATCGAGGATGCGCTCCAGCGAGAACACGTAATCCGCCGCCTCCACCTCCCGCCCATGCGAGAACTTCACCCCGGGCCGCAGGTGGAACCGATAGGTTTTCCCGTCGGCGGACACGTTCCAGTCGCTCGCCTGGGAAGGCACCACGTCGTTCCCGTCCCCATAGTCGAGAAGTCCCCGGAAGAGCAGTTTGTCGAGCGGGGTCGATTCCGAGTCGTAGGCGATGGCGGGATCGAGGTTGCGCCAGTCCGAGGCCATGAGCAGGTGCAAGGTCCCGCCACGCCGGGGCGTCTCCGCGGCCCATGCCGAGGCCACGCACAGCAGGAGGAAGACGATGCGCTTCATGCTGGATGCCTTGCCATGGTCGGAAACCGCCGCCGCTCGGCGACCGCGACCCATCCCGCGTCGGTTGGGGGGATCAATGGCGGCGGAAAGGCTGCGACATCGGACCGCAAAGTAAAGCCCGGGCACCCGGCGCCGGGCCCATCCCGACGTCCCCGGAGGCGATGCAACCCCGCGCGAAGCGCCGTCCACCGCGGTCGTCTCCGGTCTCAAAACGGTGTCGCGGCCTTCCGAAGGCCTTGCCACCGCAGTCCGAAGGCGCTGCGCGCGGGAGACAGGCCTCGGCGGTTCCCCGCGCGAAGCGCCGTCGGAGTGCGGAGGGTAGGAGCGTCAGCGACGCCCACTCCGCTGATATGGCCTCTTTCTTGTCAAGCGGGCACACCTCCTCCGTCTCCGTTTTCTTCGCGTGGT
>WBXI01000050.1 GCA_008933025.1 Verrucomicrobiota bacterium | reverse complement strand
AGGAATGGGAAACCGGAAAAATCTACCTCGGCATGGTCCCCTCAAATCCATCCACGAACTAATGCCCGCCGAAATTACAGAAAGAAAATTGCGCGGCCGTAGATTTCCGGAATGACGTCGCCCGAAGGCGCGGGTTGCAGCACGGTGCCGCCATCGGTCACCATTCTGCCGGAGCGCTCGCCAAGCATTTTTCCCATCTATGGGTCGTCGTTCACCGCCCCGGTCCCGGTTGTTCCCTTGGGGATGGATTCTCGCGACCGCTTTCGCGGTGGCTGCCGGGCCCATGCCACACGGCTCCATCGGGGGCTTGCCGGTCCTGTATTCCAGGGACACTCCTTTCCCCGTGGTCGCGACGATTCTGTCCATCGCGCTGGTCGCCACGTTGGTTTGGGTGCGCAGGCTGCGGACCACCGTTTCACGCCAGACGAAGGCCCTTGAGGATCTCAAACAACGCGACGAGACCGCGCGCGGTCTCGTCGAGGCGGAACTCCGGGAGCACAGGGATCAATGGCGGGATCTCTTCGAGACGTCGCCCGACGCCGTTTTCATACTGTCGCCCGACGGCCGCGTTCTCGACGCCAATCCCGCAGCCCTCCGCCTGCACGGAATGTCCCGGGAGCAAGCCGTGGGCAAACCGTTTGCCGAACTCCTCCCGGCCAGTCTGCACGAGGCCGCCGAAGCCGAACTCCGCCGGTTGACCGCATCGATGGGAACCGCCATCGACTCATTCCACGCCGGACCCGGGGGGCAAGCGGTTCCCGTCGAGACCCGTGTCGGCAACGCGCGGTACCGGGGCGAACCCGCCTTGTTGCTGCATGTCCGCGACCGCAGCGACTGGCACCGCACGCTGTCGGCGCTGCGCGACGGCGAGGAGCGCCACCGCGAGGTCGTGGAGGGCCTGGCGGAAGGAGTCATGTTGGTCGGATCCGACGGCGCGATCCAAGCCGCCAACCAAAGCGCATGCCGCATCCTCGGCATTCCACTCGAAGCCCTCGTCGCGTCAAACGTCCTGCGTGGCGATTGGTCGGCCATCAACGAGGACGGGTCCCCACTCGCCCCGCCGGAATACCCGGTGGTGCAGACGTTGCGCACGGGCAATTCCTCGAGCCGTTTCGTCCTCGGTCTTCCCCAGCCAACCGGGGAGACGATCTGGCTCTCGATCAATTCCCGCCCGGTGCGTCGGTCGCCGACCGGGGCCGTCCTGGCCGCGGTCGCCTCGTTCCACGACATCACCGAAGAGCGCCGGGTGCGCGACGAATTGGTCAAGGCCAAGGAAGCCGCCGAGCATGCCAACCGGGCGAAGAGCGAATTCCTCGCCCACATGAGCCACGAGATCCGCACTCCCATGGGCGGCATCGTCGGCATGCATGACATCCTCCTCAACACCCCCCTCACCGACGAACAGCGCGGGTACGTCCGCGCCGCTTCCGATTCCGCGGAAGACCTTCTCCAGATCATCGACGATTTGCTCGACCTCTCCAAGATCGAGGCCGGCAAACTGCTCCTCGCCTCCGAGGATTTTTCCCTGCCCCAACTCGTCGAAACCACGCTCGGACTGTTCGCGCCCCGGGCCGCCGCGAACCAGGTCGCGATCCATTGCCACATCGGCCCCGACGTTCCCGAAAGGGTCCGGGCCGATGGCCAGCGACTTCGCCAGATCCTCTCCAACCTGCTCAACAACGCGGTCAAATTCACCCCCGCTGGATCGATCACCCTGGAGGTCCGCCGCGACCCCGACACCCTCCCCGAGGACGGCATGATCTGGTTCACCGTGAGCGACACGGGCATCGGCATTCCGCGCGACAAGCTGGAACTCATCTTCGAGGCGTTCACCCAGGCCGACATCTCGATCGGCCAGCGATTCGGCGGCACCGGGCTCGGCCTGAGCATTTGCCGGCAACTGGTGGGTCTGATGTCCGGACGGATCTGGGTCGAAAGCGAGACGGGCCACGGAAGCCGTTTCCATTTCGTCGTTCACCTCGAGACGTCGCATTCGCCGGCGCCACGGCCATCCGGAACCCTGGAACGGCCTTCGGCGGTCCCCCGGGACCTTCGGAAGCCCGAACCGCCCGATCCGATCCGGCGCCACCTTGGTCACGTGCTCATCGTGGAGGACCATCCCGTCAACCGGCAACTCACCGAGGCCATGGTGGCGAAGCTCGGTTTCACGACCGCCCTCGCGGCCACCGGCCGCGAGGCCCTCGCACTGCTCGAAAACGAGCGGTTCGATCTCGTGCTGATGGACGTGCAGATGCCGGAACTCGACGGACTCACCGCCACCCGTCGCTGGCGGGAACGCGAGCAGCAACTGGGGCGCCAACACGTCCCGATCATCGCCGTCACCGCGCACGCTCTCCCACAGGACCGCGAGGCTTGTCTGGAAGCGGGGATGGACGCGTATCTCAGCAAACCACTCCGTCGCGAGGCATTGGAGGCGGCGATCGATGCAGAACTGTCCGGCGACCCGGAAAAAGTACGAGCCCAACCGCCGCCCACGGAATCGACCGCGCGCGATTCTTGCCGCCTGACCCCCAGCCTGCTCGACATGCTCCGAGTGACCAGTCTCGAGGCCATCGAGCGGGTCCATGCCGCGCTGGCCCACAAGAATGCCGAGGAAGCGGCCAAGGCGGTCCACTATCTCAAGGGCGGATGCGCGCTCCTGCAGGATGCCGCGCTGACTGCCCGACTCCAGATCCTCAACGACCTCGCGAAAGCCGCACGGTTCGACGAGATTGCCGACATACTTCCCGACGTCGAGTCGACCATCACGGCGACGATCGCGCGCCACGCCGGCAGTCCACCGTCCCCCAGCCCCCTTTGAACGCCCGATTCACCCAAGTCGTCCTCGGACGGGTTTTCGCCACCGGCAGTTCGGTGGTTTCCGGGCTCATCCTGCTGCGGGTCTTTCCACGGTATGTCGGCGGCGACGAATGGGGCGTCGTCAATGTCACCCTTCAGGTCCTCACCTACCTGCCGCTGCTCGACGGCGGTTTCCGGTTGGTCCTGAACCGCGAATTGCTCGCCGCGGTTCCCGAACGCCGTGCCGGCATCCTGCAATTCGGCCAATCCCTCGCCCATCGCCTCACGCTGGCGGCACTGGTGTTGGGCCCACTGCTCACCCTGGCCTACTCCCTCTCCCCCGGTGCCCGCGATACCGCGCTGCCCGCGGCGTTCTATCTGGCCGTTGGTGCCGCCGGGGCCGTCACCTTTGCCTCCAGCATGCAGGTGCTGACCCTGGTCGGGTTGGACCGGCAGGGACTCATGTCGCTCGTCCAGGGGGGTGGTTCGGTGACCAACATCGTCGTGCTTTGCGTGGCACTGCATGGCGGCCTCGGCGTCTGGGCATTTCCCATCGGGCAAGCCGTGTCCGCCATCGGCATGTGGTCCGCCTCCGCATGGCTCCTGCACGCGGTCGCGCCCGGGACCCGGGTGTTCACGTGGTCGTGGACCGACGAATGCCGCGCGCTCTGGAAAGCCCACGCCTCCGGCGCCTGGGCGGTCTTCCGGATGCAATTGTTCATCGTCCTCCTTCTCAGTCTCGACCTGGTCCTCGCCGGCATCGTCACCCGCAACGGTTCGGTGCTTGCCGCATACGGCATCGTCGCCCGGGTGCTCGGAATGGGACGCGGTTTCTTGACCTCGCTCGGCGAGGCTTCCTGGCCGCGCATCGCCCGCGGCGACGCCGATTCCGGCGAACTCACGCGACGCGTCCTCGCCCTCAATGCCTGGTGCTACGGCATCGCGTCCGGCTTGCTGGCTGGCGCGCTGCCCTCCCTCCTCGTCTGGTACATGGAAGGGAAAGAATGGACGGCAGCCCCCGTTCTCCACGGGCTGCTCGTCGCCCGCTTTCTGGTCATCGGACTCACCTCGCCCGCGTCCTACTCGCTCATCGGCTCGGGCGATTTCCGGACGATGGTCCGCTGCGTGGGCCGCGAACTTGCCCTCGGCACGGCCGCCGCATTGCCCGCCGGATGGTTTTTCGGCGCCGAGGGCGTTGCCGCCGCATTTCTCGCGTCGACGGTCGCGGGGACATTGTTCCCGATCTTCGCGGCCTACGCGCGGCGGCATGCACTGCAACCCGCCCCGATCTTTGCGGGCATCTGGCTGCGCAGCGTCGCCTCGGGATGCGTCGCCGGGTTGGTCTCCGCGGGATTGATCGCGCGCGGTTGGACCGGACCGGCATCGCTGGGCGCGGCGGCGACTGGCGGCGTGACGGCGGTGCTGCTCGCCATGGGTTTCGCATGGTGGCACGGGCGCCCGCACCGGGGCGTGGGGCCTGCCGCCCGGCTCTGGGCCGGCCTTTGACGCCTCACTTCCCGCCGGGCCGGAGTCCCGCGATCCATTCCCACTGCGCGAATGTCAGGCGGTCGGCCGGGAAACCCCACCGGCGCGCCGCCGGTTCATGCCGGACCGGCATCGCGACCACCGCCGTCGCGTGATTTCGGAAGGCCCGGAGATATGCCGCCCCGTCGTGCGGCGCCATCAGTGCCCACGCCCGCGCCCGCGCCTCCATCCACCGCCCTGCCGGCCATGCCGCCATTTCGGCGATCGCCCCGGCCATGCCCTCCATGTCCCCCGGCTGATACACGAGTGCCGCATCCAACCGCGCCGCGTAGTCATCGCCGCCGCTTCCCAACCGCGGGTGAACCGGCAACACGCCCCGACTCATCGCCTCCAGCAACGCGATCGGGGTGCCCTCGTAGTCGCTCGTGAAAACAATCGCGTCCCAACCATCCACGATCCGCCAATACGCGTCGCCCGACTGCCGTCCGTGGAAAACGACCCGCGCGCGGTCCGGAAGGGCCTTCTCCAGCGCCGCCCGTTCCTCGCCATCCCCGAGCAATTCCAAACGCCACGGGATTGCCCGCGCGTCAAGACGTGCCGCCAACTCCACGAATCGCTCCACCCGCTTCTGCTCGCGCGACAAACGGCCGGCATAGCCGAGCACGATCCGGCGACCATCGGGCGCGCCCGGTTCCGTCCGGGCGAACCCCGGGGCGAACACCGGGTAATGGATCCGGGCAAACCGATCGGATTCCCATGTGGGTGCCGCTTCCCGCGCCCGCGACAGCAACGCGTCGCTCACCGCCAGCACCGCGTCCATGCCCGGCATCCGGGCCGCCAATCGTCCCGCGAGCCCCGGCACGTCGCTGTGGAGAAACAGCAGGCGGCGTGGCGCCGGATCGAGATCCCCCCAATAGGGCTGGCCCCACAGCGTGTGGTGGACGGAGAGCGCGGGCGCGAATCCCGCGCAGGCATCCGCGACACGCCGCCGCGCGGCCCGCACGCTCGTCGACCGCGCGAAATCCAGAAAGCGGCAACGCGGCCAGCCCTCGGCCGGCTTTTCCCAGAACGCCACGAACCGCGAATCGATGTCCTGCCCGGCGTCCCGCTCGTGATGCGCGCGAAGGACGGCCTCGACGCCGCCGAGCGACGCGAACTGGGTGTTGAAATGGAGGATCCGCTGCACGCCTTCACTCCATCGCCATCCAAACCCGGCCATCCTCGACCTTGGTCGGGTAATACTTCACCGGGCGGTCCGGACGCGTCGAGCAGGCACCGGTCGCCACGTCGAAAGCCCATCCATGCAGCGGACAGAAGACCTCGCCGTTCTCCACCCAACCGGCGCCGAGCGGTGCACCCCGATGCGGACAATGGTCGTCGATGGCGTGAAACGCGCCGCCGACATGGAACAGCGCGAACCGGCGACCGTTCGCCTCCACCGACCGACCCTTCCCTTCCGCGAGGCTGGATGCGTCCGCGAGGTCGATCCACTGTTTCGCGCCTTCAGCCACGCTGTCCCTCCGCGGGTCGCCGCACCGCCAGCGGCAGGCTCGCCACATGGGTGGCATCGAGCGCGAGATCGACCGTGTAGTCGCCGATCCGCGGCAGTTTCAACTGCGGAAGCAGCACGATGAGATTGATGGGCAGCGTCAATTCGCCGCCCGCGAACCGAAGTTCGATGGTCGAGTCCAAGGCGGGGATCACGAGCGCCCCGTCGTCATCCGAGAACGTGATGCGCAACTGGTGCACGCCCTCCTCCTCGCGTCCAAACCGGACCCGGGCGGCCACCGCGCATTGCGCGACCTGCGCGGGCACTTCCTTGGACCACACCCGGTCGAATGCACCGAGGATGTTGAGTTTCCCTCCCGCCTCGGTCGCGGCGTCGCACAGGCAAAACAGCTCGACCGTCACGGTTTCGTTCCTTCCCCCGGCGGCACCGCGCCGTGCGTTCCCGCGGCGCCCTTGGCCGACTTTTTCCACGGCATGTCGGGGAATTTCTCGGGCATCTTGAACGCCTTGGGCTTGGGCTGGGCCATCTGCAGCTCCGGATCGCCCTCCTTGGCCCCGCTCCCCGCCTCCGGCGCCTTCAGGTCCTGCTTCCAACCGGATATCCGCGCCTGCAACCCGTGCTTCTCCGCCGTCGTCTTGTCGCCCGAGCGCATGTAGAAAAGAGACAGGTTGGTGTGCACCAACTGCTCGCCGGGCCGCATCTTTTCGGCCTTGTGCCCCTCCGCGATCGCCGTCGCGAAGTCACCTTTCCGGTAGTGGCACATCGCGATCGACAACTGGGCGTCGAAGTTGCCCGGATCGACGTCGAGAATCGACGCGAGCTTCCCGATCGCCGAGTCGTAGTCGCCCGTCGAATAATCGAACATCGCGTCGTCGTAGCATGCCTGCGCGTCTTCCATGTTTTTCCCGTTGCCTGAACTTGGGCCCGTTCGCGCGAAGGGGCAAGAACTGCCGCCGGAATCCCCCGGCACGCCCCGTCAACGGCCGAGCCGCCCGATCAGATTGCGGGTGATGCGCTCGACGGCCGGATCGCCGCCGCGCAGTCCGTGCGCCCAGTCGGTGCTGCCGCACGTGAACACCGTGCCGCCCCGCGTGTACATGCCGAGCACGGCGTTCCCCTTCCGGCCATTCTCCCATTGGTCGTACCACTGGCAGTCGTCCGGATGCCATTGTGCCGGCGCGATCGCGAGTATCTCGAACGAAGGCGGGGTCCCGTCGCGATGGGTCGCGCTCGGCACACCGTCCTTCCAGGTCACCTCGCAGCCGTCGCATTCGTAGCCGACGATGGTGTCCTTGCCGCCGAAGGCGTCGTGCGCCTTCAATCCCGTGCCCTCGAAAACCCAGTGGCCGGGCCGGACCACGTCGTACGCGCCGGAGGCATCCATGAGTTGTCCGTGACTCAGGTGGTAGCCGCCGCGGAGGAAACCGACGCCCGTGAGTTGGTTCTCCGGGCGGTTCACGAGGTGGTGGCTCCAGAGCGAGGAGAGGGTGGCTTGGCTCCCGCGCGCGCCGAACACGGGATCCGTGTGGTAGTTCTGCTTCCAGCACGTGAGTGCCTGGCCGCCTTCCTCGCTGCGGACCTGCCAACAGCAGGTGTTGCCGCTGAAGAACGCGACGTTGCCGCCGTCGCCGATGAACTTCTCGAGATGGTCCCGCATGGGGGCGGACCAATACTCGTCGTGACCCACGCTCAGCACGAGCCGGTAGGCCGCGAGGATCTCGGGATGGAACTCGAGGTCCGGGTTGGCGGCGTACTCGAGGGCGATGCCATTGCGCTCGGCCCATTCGACGAACGGCAGTTCCCACTGCGGATACTGGCTGGCGGGCGGGCGGGCATACGAGACGCGATGGCCTTGGTTCCCACCGCGCCCGTTGAAGGCGTAGAGACTGAAGCCACCCCAGTTGTTGTAGGCGTTGTAGGTGTTGGTGGACAGTTGGAGGAGAACCTTCGATCCGCTGCCGGGCCGCGCCGAACGGAGCACGAAAAAGCAGCTGCCCTCCGCCGTCCGCGCGTTGCGCTGGGTGTATTTCCCGCCGCCGTCCCGCGTCTTCAATGTCACGTGGTAATATCCGCTGCGCCACTCGGACGGGATCGCCAAACGCACCGACACAGGCCACCCGCATCCCTGGGCCGATGCTTCCTCGGGAACCCGGTGTTCCTTGCCGTCGGAGAAATCCGACTTCCATACCACCTCGCGTTTCGCGCCCCACCGCACGATCTCCACGGAAAAGGCAGCGGCGGCCGTCGAGACATGGAGGGTGAGTTCCTCGCCTGGCGCGTAGCTCACCCGCCCCGCATAGGCCTCGATGAAGATCGGGCGCGATTCGTCGGCGGCGGCCGCATCGACGGCGGTCGCGACGGCGACAAGGCCGGCGATTTTAAGGAACGGCCGGCGTCGAAGGGGAACACGGTGCATGAGCCCAGCCTCGCGCCGGGCGGCGACGGAATTCAAGCCCACGACGATGCCGGCCGCCGGCACCACGCGGGCACGCTTTCGGGGTTTGCGCGCCGGGCGGTTTTCCGCCAAACCCTTCGGCCATGTCCCCTCCCGTTCGTCCGTTGCTCGCCCTTCTGGCGGTGCTGTCGACCCACGCGCCCGGCCTCGCCCAGGAGTACAAGCTCGGCCCCGAATCGACGGTTCGTTCGCCCGACGCCCCGGCGGGGACCGTCGTGGCCTTCGAGTTCAACGCCTCGAGGATCTTTCCCGGTACCCGTCGCGAGGGTTGGATCTATCTCCCAGCCCGGCTCGACCCCGCCAAGCCCGCGGCGCTGATGGTGTTCCAGGACGGGCACGCCTATGTCGCCACCAACGGCCAGGTCCGCGTGCCCATCGTCTTCGACAACCTGATCGCGAAAGGCGAGATGCCGGTGACCGTCGGCGTGTTCGTCAACCCCGGCCACCGCGGCGAAAACCCACCTCCCGGAGCCGGATGGGGACCGAGGGACAACCGGAGCCTCGAGTACGACGGGCTCGGCGATGCCTACGCGCGGTTCCTTGCCGAGGAGCTGCTGCCGTTCCTGACCGCGAAACACCACCTGAACCTGAGTGCCGACCCGCGCCAGCGCGCGATCTGCGGGATGAGTTCCGGCGGCATCTGCGCCTTCACGGCCGCCTGGGAACGTCCGGATCTCTTCGGCAAGGTGGTCAGCCACATCGGCAGCTTCGTGAACATCCGCGGCGGGCACGTCTACCCCGCCCTGATCCGCAAGACGGAGCGCAAGCCGCTCCGCGTGTTTCTCCAGGACGGGCGCAACGATCTCAACAATCTCCACGGCGATTGGCCGCTCTCGAACCAGCAAATGGCCACGGCGCTCGCGTTTGCAGGCTACGACCACCGCCTCGTCCTCGGCGAGGGCTCCCACAGCGGACAGCACGGCGGATCCATCTTCCCGGAAACCCTCCGCTGGCTCTGGCGACCGGAGACGCAGCCGCCGTCCCCCAGCACCAACAACTGGTCCGGGGACGAGGCCCTCAACAAGATCCTGCCCGATGGCGGGAAGCCCGGGGACTGGGAACTCGCCAGCTCGGGCCATCAATTCACCGACGCCGCGTGCGGGGACGCCGCGGGGAATTTCTATTTCTCCGACCTTCCGAGGGGCGAGATCTGGCGTGTCGCTCCCGGCGGCAAGGGGGAGAAATGGCTCGAGGGTGGCCCCAAGGTCAGTGGCCTGAAGGTGGGGCCCGACGGCAAGTTCTACGCCTGCACGCAGGGAGGGCCCGGCGACGAAAAACAACGCATCGTGGTCATCGACCCGGAGACGCGCCGGATCGAGACCGTCGCCACCGGCGTCAGACCCAACGACCTGGTCGTGACCAAGGACGGCCGGATCTTCTACACCGACACCGGCGCGGGCGAAATCGTGTCGCTCCCGGCGTCCGCACGCGGTCTCTCCGCCCCGAGGCCCGTTGCCGGCGGCATCAACGCGCCCAATGGCATCGCGTTGTCCCCCGATCACAAATTCCTTTCCGTCTCGGAGTACAAGGGCTCGAACGTGTGGTCGTTCGCCATCGGCGAGGACGGTTCGCTCGCGGGCGGCGAACGCTACATGACGCTCGTCGTCCCCACCGGACGAGCCGAGAGCGCCGGCGACGGCGCCGCCACCGATGCGCAGGGACGCGTGTACGTGACGTCCCACGCGGGCATCCAGATGTTCGACTGGACCGGTCGCCTCGGCGGCGTCATCGGCAAACCCACGCCCGGCGGCACGGCGGTGAGTTGCGCTTTTGCGGGACCGGGCCGCGCATGGCTCTACGTTTGCGACAAGGACAAGGTCTGGCGCCGACGCACGCTCACCAAGGGCAATTGACCGATCGGCCCGGGACTTGATCCGGGTCAAGCTCGCGGCGGTCCCGCGGTTGCTTTCCGCCCGCCGAGCCGCAGCGTGTGTCCATGCCCGCAAACATCGGCGAAGCCCCTGCCCCGACGTTCGCCGAGCCCATCCCGGTCCCCGCCGCGCCGGACACCGATGTCCTTCGGGCCATCGGGACGCAAATGGCCGACCGAAGCGGAGCCGCATTCCGGTCCGACGCCCGAAGGCTTTCCATGAAAACCACCCCGCGATTCCAGACGCTCGACATCCGCACGCTGCTGGCGAGCGGTGCCGAACCACTCCCGGAAATCCAACGCCGCATCGTGTCGCTCGCCGCGCACGAGGGCCTCCATGTGGTCGCCCCGTTCCTGCCGGCACCGTTGATCGAACGACTGCGGGGCGAGGGATTCGCCTCGCGGTTCGAGCGGGCGGGCACCGATTGGCATGTTTGGTTTTGGCGCGATCTTCCGTAGGCTGCGTCCATGCGCGAATCCCTCTCCGACCTGCGACGCGTGGGCGTGGCATCCGCCCTGCGGGGTTGCCAACTCTTCACCGGGCTGCCCCCGGCGGACCTCGATGCCGTCACGGATTTGGCGACCACGCGATTGTTGCGGCGCGGCGAGTACCTGTTCCACGAGGGCGATCCCTCGGCCGGATTCTACATCGTCCAGAAGGGCGCGGTGAACGTCCACCGGGTGAACACCTCGGGAAAAGAGCAGGTCATCCATGTTTTCCGGCCCGGCGAATCCTTCGCCGAGGCCAGCCTCGCGACGGGCCAAGGATACCCGGCCGACGCGCGCGCCATCGAGGACAGCCAGGTGATCCTGGTCCAGCGCGAGGGCTTCCTGGGTCTGCTGCGACGGCATCCCGAACTCGCGCTGCGGATGTTGGCATCGATGTCGGTCCATCTCAGGGTGATCATCGGCCAACTCGAGGATCTCACGCTGAAGGACGTCGAGACGCGCCTTGCGAACTGGCTCGCGAAACGTTGTCCGGATCCGGAATCGACGCGGCCGCATGCCATCGAACTGCCCACGTCCAAACGCGTCCTCGCCGCCGAACTCGGCACCGTGAGCGAGACGCTCTCGCGCACGCTGGCCCGGTTGCGCGAGCAGGGACTGCTGTCGGTGAAAGGCCGCGTCATCCACGTGCCCAATCCCGCGGCCCTCGCCGCCATCCTTCGCCGCAATCTCGGCGGCTGACGCTCGCTTCCATCACTCCTGCGGGTACACGATCACGCGATCGTGCACCAGGATCACGAGGTCGGCGCGGCCGTCGCCCGTCACGTCGGCCACGATGGCCTCGCGTGGCTCGGGGACCTCGATCTGCCGGCGTTGGCGAAACGTCCGTTCCTCGAAAACCTGCCATCGATTCGCGGGCGCCAACCGGTGCGGCTTCTCGAACAGGACCAGATCCACATAGGCCTTGGTGGTCTCGAGGAAGACCAAGTCGCGTCGCCCGTCGGCGTTGAGGTCGCCGCTGACCACATCGTGGAGGTAACCGTCCTTGATCGGCGTCTCGTACCCGTCGAGCTCGGCCATCTCCCAGACGTCTCCCGAAAAACGCTTCCACGCGACGCCGTTGGCGCCCAGCAGAACGACCGTGTTGGGCGTCCCATTCGTCGATTCCAGCGCGAGCGGCGCGATCGACGCGAAGTCCGTCACGGGCAACGGCAGGTTGCGGGTCACTTGCCAGACGCCGTTGGTGCCCCGCGTGCAGAGCGAGAGCGCCTTGCGGTCCGCGTCGAAGAGGAACAACACGGGGGATCGGCTGCCGCCGGCCGGCAATGCCGCGGCGCCCACGATCCGGCTGCTGCTGCCCGCGCCGTTGATCTGGTCGCGCACGTCGAACGACCACGCGGGAGGCTGCGACCCGTCGCTCTTCAACACCACCGCCCGGACGAAATTCTTCTGCGCGAGCAGCAACTCGGGCTTGCCGTCCCCGTCGACATCGGCCACCGCCATCCAGGGAGCGTCGGACGCGCCGCCGGGAGGCGTGACGTCGATTTCCTCGAAGACGCGGCCGTCGGCGGGCGTTGCGAGCTGCCGAAGCACCTTGAGCTTCTCGTAGGGGGTGAGCACCACGAGATCGGCCCGCCCGTCCTGGTCGACGTCTTGGAATGCCATCGTTCCGGGCGACCCCTTGAAATTCTCGTTGAGGGTCTGGACCGTCGCCTTGAGATCCCTGCCGAGGACCACGAGTTCCCGCACGACCACGGTGTCGGTTTTCCCGTCCTTCTGGCGCTTGTCCTCGCGTTCGCAGATGACCGCGAGCACCCGTTTCCCCGGGGCCAACTCGCCGGCAGCCATCGCCAGGGGACGACCCGGCATCGCCAGCGGCTTCGGAAAGGCGATCCGTCCGGATCTTTCGACGGTCGCCATTCCGACCTGCTTTTCATCCGCGCTCAGCAGGAACACCTCCGGCTGGCCGTCCTGGTTCCAATCCGACACCACGATGTCGCTGACACCGCTCAGGGTCGGGAACGTGCGTGGCGCCGCGAGCGAACCGTCGGCCTGCTGCGGGTACACCAGCAACTGCCCGCCTTCGGGTTCCGCCACCAACAAGTCGGGCCGGCCATCGCCATCGATGTCCGCCCAAACCAAGCCCCGCCGTGCCTTTTCCGTCCGGGGCAGCGGCAAGACGGAAAACTGTCCGTCCACCAATCCGCCGGCCACCGATTCGCCTGCCTTGCGGACGACGTTGCCCACCGCGGCACGACCCGATTTCGCCGCGATCCACGCGAATTCGGTGCGGCGGTCGCCGTCGAGATCGTCGGTCCAGTAGGAACGGACGGGAGCCAACGGCAGGTGGATTTCCGGACCGAGTTGGTGCCGCGAATCCTGGAGACGGAAACGAAACGGATTCGGATTGTCCCAGTTCACCAACAGCAGGTCGTTGCGGCCGTCGCCGTCGATGTCGAGAACCTGCACGGCCCGGACCGTGCCGGTGTAGGGCAGTTTCTCTGGTTCCGCGAGCCCCCCGTCCGGCTTTTGGTACAGCACATACACGTGCTTCTCGCCCAGCAGCAGCAGGTCGGGCCGCCCGTCGCCGTTGAGATCGCCCGACGCGAGGGCATTGGCGTCGAGAAGGCCGTCGCCGAGATCGTAGCGTTTCGGGGACGACCACGCGTTGGCGCCCTGGTTGAACTGCACCACGAGCTCCTTCGGCTCCCCGAAGTACGCCAGATCCGGCCGGTGATCCCCGTTCAAGTCCTCGACCACCAGACTCGAGATGCGCTTTTCGGAGGCGATGCTCTCGAGCCGGAACCGCGCGCCCGGCGGGAGTTCATTGATGTCGCGGCGACCCACTTTGGCTTGGGACGGCGCATTGGTGCGTCCGGTCTGGTTGTACAGCAGCGTGATCTTCGAGCGTGCGTTGTTGACCAACACAAGATCGTTCAGGCCGTCGCCGTCCAGATCCGCCGCATGCAGCGAGGCGCAGTACTCCACCGGAAACACTTCCGGCCCCCGAAAACCGAACCGGTTGGTCGCGACATCCGGGGCGCCCAAACCGGACGGGAGGGCGACAAGGAAGACGGCGAGGGCAGAAAGGACTGCGGGACGCTCGAACATGGCTCCCAAGAATGGGCGCGCCGCCCCGACCGCCGCAAGCGTCGCCTCTGCCGACGCGTTCCCCACCTCGGGGATCCAATCCAAAAGCCGATTGGCTTCGCCCGGGGATGGGCGGACCGACTTCGATGGCGGGGGTCGCCATCCACACGATGCACCCCACGCCCGCGGCCGCCGGCCGGCCGGAAGAATTGCGCCGGCCCCCGGAACGGGAGCCGGCGCCACCAAATCCCGCCTACTCGGGGATGTACTTCAGCACGCGCTGCTTTTCCGAACGCTTGCGCTGGTTCTCGTCGAGGATCTTCTTCCGCAACCGGAGGTTCAGGGGCGTCGCTTCCACGTATTCGTCGACGTCGATGTACTCGAGCGCACGCTCCAAGGTCAGCCGGAACGGGGCCGCCAACTGGATGCCCTTGCCGTCGCCCTGCGACCGCATGTTCGTGAGCTTCTTCTCCTTCACCGGGTTCACCGGGATGTCGGCATCCCGCGCGTTCTCGCCGACGATCATGCCGGTGTAGACCTTCTCGCCGGGGACCACCATCAGGCGACCGCGCTCCTGGATCATGTTGAGCGCATAGGCCGTGGCCTCGCCATCGTCCATGGACACCAGCGACCCGTTCTTGCGCGCCGCGATGTCGCCGCGGTCGGCGCCATACTCGTGAAACAAGTGGCTGACCACGCCCATGCCGCGGGTGGAGTTGACGAGGTCGGTCTCGAAACCGATCAGGCCGCGCATCGGGATGAGCGCCTCGATCGATACCAGATTCCCGACGTGGTTCATGTTCGTGATCTGGGCCTTCCGGAAAGAAAGGTTTTCCATGATCGTGCCGAGGTTCTCGGTGGGCACCTCGACGTAGAGCTTCTCGATCGGCTCCAAAGCCTCGCCGTCCGGACCCTTCTTCCAAAGCACCTCGGGACGCGAGACAAGCACTTCGTAGCCCTCGCGGCGCATCTGCTCGACGAGGATCGCGATCTGCATCTCGCCGCGGCCGGAGACCGCGAAGATCTTGGGATCGGAAGTCTGGGCGATGCGCAGCGCCACGTTGGTACGGATCTCGCGCACGAGCCGGTCCCAGATGTGACGCGCGGTGACCAACTTGCCGTCCATGCCGGCGAGAGGCCCGTCGTTCACGGCGAACTCCATCTGGATCGTCGGCGGATCGATGGGGATGTACGGCAGGGCGCCGCGGGACGCGTTGTCGGCGAGGGTCTCGCCGATGAACACGTCCTCGAAGCCGGTGACGCCGACGATGTCGCCGGCGTGGGCTTCCGTGATCTCGACGCGCTTCAGGCCCTCGAAATGAATGATGTTGGTGATCTTGCCCTGGGTGACGCGGCCGTCGCCATGGAGGCACACGGCGGGATCGCCCGTCTTGACCTTGCCCTCGACGATCTTGCCGAAGGCGATGCGACCGAGGTAGTCGCTGTAATCGAGGTTGGCGACGAGGATCTGGAAGCCCTCGCCGGCCTTGGCCCGGGGCGGCGGGATGAACTTCACGATCGTGTCGTAAAGCGGTTCCATGGTGTCGCTCGGGTGCTCGAGCTCCATCTTCGCGTAGCCGGCCTTCGCCGAGCAGTACACGAACGGGAAATCCAGTTGTTCGTCGGTCGCGTTGAGCGACATGAAGAGCTCGAACACCTGGTCGAGCACCTTCTTCGGGTTGGCATTGTCGCGATCGATCTTGTTGATCACGACGATCGGCTTCGCGCCGGCCTCGAGGGCCTTGCGGAGCACGAAACGCGTCTGCGCCTGGGGACCCTCGGCCGCATCGACGACGAGCAGCACGCCGTCGATCATGTTCATGATCCGTTCCACCTCGCCGCCGAAATCGGCATGACCCGGGGTGTCCACGATGTTGATGTGGTAATTCTTGTATTTGAACGCCGCGTTCTTGGCGCGGATCGTGATGCCCTTTTCACGCTCGAGGTCCATCGAGTCCATGATGCGCTCCTCGCTGGCCTTGGCCTCGTTGGCGCGGAAGGTCCCGGATTGCTTGAGGAGGCAGTCGACCAACGTGGTCTTGCCGTGGTCGACGTGCGCGATGATCGCGATGTTGCGGATATGCTCCATAGGTTCCGGTTTGCCAACCGGAGCCCGGCATCATCCCAGCCACGCGGAAAACGTCAAGGGACGGTTCGCGTCACCCAACCGTCACCCCGGGGACACGGGGAGCCCGCCGCCAAACCAACCGATGGGGCTTGGCGTGGTTGGAGTTGGCGACGGACCATCCCGACGGATAGGCTGTCCCGATGTTCGTGAAAGGCCAGAAAGTGGTGTGCGTGAACGACGATTTTTCCGGATTGGTCCGGAAAATCTACGCGCAACTGCCCGCGCGCGACTCGGTCTACACGGTCCGGGCGGTGTTCCTCGGCCGCGGAAATGCCGGTGCCGCCGGCAGCGGCCAGCAGGATGGCGAGATCGGCGTGTTGCTCGAGGAACTCCGCAATCCGCGCGATCCCGCGCTCAAGAACGGCCTCGACGGGGAACTCGGCTTCAATTCGGAACGCTTTGCCCCGCTCGAGTACAATTCCGACGGCCACGTCGCGGTCGCCGAGGAAGAGGACGATCTCGTCGTGACGGCGTAAAACCGTCGCCGACCGGACTCACGCGATCAATTCGCGGACGACTTTCCCGTAAAGGTCGGTGAACCGGTAGTCGCGGCCGGCGTGGCGATAGGTGAACTTCTCGTGGTCGAACCCGAGAAGCGCGAGAATCGTCGCGTGCAGGTCGTGCACATGGACGACATTTTCCGTCGCGGCAAACCCAAATTCGTCGGTCGCCCCGTAAACGGTGCCACCTCGGACCCCGCCGCCGGCGAGCCACATGGTGAAGCCGTGGTTGTTGTGGTCGCGCCCGTTCTGCTTCCCCGCATTCGCCCCGGGGGTCGGAAGCTCCACCGTGGGTGTCCGCCCGAATTCCCCGCCCCAGATGACCAGGGTGTCGTCGAGCATTCCCCGTTGCTTGAGGTCCTTCAGCAACGCGCCGATCCCCTGGTCGCACTGGCGCGCCAGCTTGCGATGCCCGTCCTCGATGTCGTCATGGTTGTCCCACGGTTGGCCCGCCCCGTGCCAGACCTGCACGAACCGCACCCCGCGCTCGACGAGACGCCGGGCGATGAGAAGTTGCCGCGCCTGGGTACCCTCGCCGTACATCCGGCGGATATGCTCGGGCTCGCGCTGGACGTCGAAGGCGTCCGCCGCGTCCGTCTGCATGCGATACGCGAGCTCGAAGCTCTGGATGCGGGCATCGAGTTGGGCATCGGCGGCCCGGGCCTTTTGGTGGCGCTCGTTGAGTTGCTGGAGCAAGTCGAGCTGGACTCGCTGTTCGGGAAGCGACTGGTACTGGTTGGTGATGTTCTCGATGAGTCGCTCGATCCGCGTGTGCTCGGTGTTGATGTAGGTGCCTTGGAAAACGCCGGGCAGGAACGCCGACTGCCAGTTCTGCGATTCCTGGATCGGATACCCCCCCGGACACATCACCACGAACCCGGGCATGTTCTGGTTTTCCGTGCCCAGGCCGTATGTGACCCACGATCCCATGCTCGGGCGCACCAACCGAGCCTCGCCGCAGTTCATCAACAACAGGGACGGCTCGTGGTTCGGCACGTCCGCCTTCATCGAACGCACCACGCAGATGTCGTCGATCGACTCGGCGGTGTGGGAGAACAGTTCGGATACCTCGATGCCGCTCTGTCCATGGCGGCGAAACTTGAACGGCGAACGAAAGGCGGCCCCGGTGCGGCGTTCGGTCTGGAATCGCACCGGAATCTCCTTGCCGTGCCATTTGTCGAGCGAGGGCTTGGGATCAAAGGTGTCGACGTGCGATGGCCCGCCGTTGGCAAAGATGTGGATGACCCGCTTCGCCCGGCCGACCAACGGGGGAGCCTTGGGCGAGAGCGGACCCGCGAAAATCGAGTCGGCCCGGCCGGTGGCAGCGGACCCGAGCATCGTGGCAAGACCCACCGTGCCCATCCCCATGCCGCACTGGTGGAGGAACTGGCGGCGGCTGAGGGCCAGATGTTCGAGACTGGGCTTGTGGTGGCTCATGTGATCGGGACGCCGGACGATACCACCCCGACGCCGCGGCTGGCTCCACGATTCACGCGGGGTTGAAACCCGTTGACGGACGATTGAGGAACGATGGCAATCGCCCATCCGCCGCCCGCCGATCGCAGTACTTTCGGTTTGACCGGCGAGCCGCTTCCGCGGCTTTTTGCGGGATGCAACCCTTCGCTGGTCTTCGCCGAACCGCGTGCCTCGCGGCGATCTCCGTTTTCGTTCCATTCGTCGCGGGCGCCGCGGATTGGCCCGGGTACCGTGGCCCGGAAGGAACGGGCCGCACCCCGGAGAAAATCCATGTTCCCTGGCCGGCCACAGGTCCGCGCGTGGTCTGGAAAGTTCCGAGCAAGGGTGGTTTCAGCTCGTTCGCGGTCGTGGGCAACCGCGCCTACTGTCTGGAATTGCGCGACGTTTCGGGTGCCGAACAGGAAGTTCTGGTGGCTCGGGACGCCACTTCGGGCACCGAGCTCTGGGCAAAGCCGCTGGGCACCGTGAAGATCCATGATGGCGGCGACGACGGCACCCCCAGCAACAAAGGTGGCGACGGCCCCCGTTCCTCGCCAGCCGCCGACGGCTCGCGCGTGTACGCGTTTTCGTCGCGATTGGTCCTGAGTGCATTCGACGCTTCGTCGGGCAACGAGGTTTGGAAACACGACATTCTCAAGGAATTCGAGGGACGGAACATCTCGTGGCAAAACGCCCAGTCCCCGGTACTCGAGGGCGGCAAGATCCTCGTGTCGGGCGGAGGCGCCGGCCAATCGCTTCTCGCCTTCGACGCCGCGACCGGAAACGTCGTTTGGAAGGGTTTCGACGAAACCAGCACCCATGCGACGGCGGTGGTCGGAACGATCGCCGGCCAGCGCCAAGCCGTGTTTTTTCTCAAATCCGGACTGTTGTCCGTGAATCCGAAGACCGGTGCCGAACTATGGCGCTACAGCTTTCCCTTCCGGACCTCGACCGCGGCATCGCCGGTGATCTCGGGTGACATCGTGTATTGCTCGGCAGGATACGGCGTGGGCGCGGGAGCGGTACGGGTGTCCAAGACCGGGGCGGCGTGGACTGCCACGGAAATCTACCGGAAGGCCGGGAACGTGCCATTGGCCAACCACTGGTCGACACCGGTGCTGAACGCGGGACACCTGTACGGGATGTTCCAGTTCAAGGAATACGGAACCGGACCCGTGAAATGCGTCGAGATCGCGACGGGCAGCGTGAAATGGGAAAAGGCCGGGTTTGGGCCCGGACAGGTGATCGGAAGTGGTCCCAGCGTGCTCGCGTTGACGGATGCCGGCGAGTTGGTGGTGTTTGCGGCAAGCCCGAAAGCCTATGAAGAACTGGCACGAGCCAAGGTGCTCGACGGCAAGTGCTGGACGACCCCGGTGATCGCAGGGAACCGAGTCTACGCTCGCAGTACCAAGGAAGCCGTCTGCGTGGAATTGCCGAGGTGACCTGACCCCCGAAGAACGGTCTCAACGACCGCGAACCCGGCGGGGTGGGTTCTACTCACTCCGCCGCGGCTTCGGACGCCTGCACATGGAACTCGCGTTCTCCCTTGTAGCGGCCCGACTCGAATTCCACGCGGTACACGCCTTCGGCTTCGAGCTTTCGCGGGGGGACCAGCGTTTTCGTTCCCGGAAAGGCGTCGCCATACTCAAAACCACGCACCGCTTCCGGCTTGTCGGCGGCGACGACCTGCCACACCGGCTTCCCGAGCATGGCGGGAGGAACGTTGCTGACCGCAATCACCCGAATGCCCCGGATTGGGTAGTCGCGATCCAGCATGAACAAGGTCGGCAGCGAGTCGGCGTCGCGCCCCGGGCGCCCGGACGGCCTCGTGAGAACATCGATCTGAATTTTTGGCGCAGAGAACCAGTCCGTGAACCGGTACGCATAGCCGCCCCCCAGCAAGACGAGGGCAGTGACGAGGATCCAAGAGTTCCGAGACATACGGCAACTGCGGCAGACGATCGGAAAAACGGTTACATTCAGGGGATTTGAGTCGCGGCGGTGGCGCTGGCAACCGGCGAACGCGAATCCCGGAACAATCAAGGCAACGGAACCGCATGAAACAGAACCGCAATACTGGCGCGAACCCGGTCTCACGGGCGTTCACCCTCATCGAGCTCTTGGTCGTGATCGCGATCATCGCGATCCTCGCGGGCATGTTGCTCCCGAGTTTGAGCCGGGCAAAAGAAGCCGCCAAACGCATTTCGTGTGTCAACCAGATGCGCCAACTGGGCTTGGCATCCTCCGTCTACCTCACCGACAATAGCGGCAATTACCCCGAACGCAGCCTGACGAACCGGTGGCCCGAACGACTCCGTCAGAATTACCGCGACGTCCGCATCCTGGTTTGCCCATCGGACATCGGACCGGACGGCAAGAATCGCCCGCTGTCCGGCGAGGCCAATACCAACAACGTCGGCGACCACGCGTCCCGCACCTACATGGCCAACGGCTGGAATGACTTCTTCAGCGAAACCATGGGCGCCGAGTTCAACATGAACAGCATCGTCGGCAGGACCATCAACGAGTCGTCGATCACCCAACCGTCGGATACCATCGTGTTCGGCGAGAAACTCTACTCGATCGGCCAGTACTTCATGGATTTCCTCGAGGGCAAGCTGGGCAACGACATCGAGGTGCTCAACCACAGCATCCACAACAGCTCGGTCCGTAACGCCACGGGCGGCAAGGGCGGAGGGTCCGACTACGCCTTCGGGGACGGCAGCACCCGCTATCTGAAGCAGGGAAAATCCCTCGCCCCCCTGAACCTCTGGGCCGTGACGGAACGGTGGCGCACCAACGCCATCGGGAACTGAGCGCTCGAACTAGGCGGTGCCCGGGGCGATTCCAGCCGCAGGCCCGGTGCTTCAGGCACCACCGACGCCGGCGAAACTTTGACAGTTGGGGCGGAATACTTGAGCCCAAACTCATCGCAACGCGTATCATGCCCTGGTGATCCGCAACGTGATCTTCGACTGGTCGGGGACCTTGGTGGACGATCTCCCGGCGGTTTGGCAGGCCATCAACCACCTGTTCGCCAAGGCGGGTGTGCCCGAACTGACCCTAGACCAGTTCCGCGACCAGTTTGAGTTGCCGGCAAGCACCTTTCTGGCGCGCCGTCTGCCCGGGGTACCGGGCCTTTCGGAGGACCAAATCCAGCATCGGTTCGCGGAGCAATTCCTCCAACTCGAGCACACGTTGGTCGCTTTGCCCCACGCGCGGGCATTCCTCGAATTCTGCCGCGAGGGAAATATGCGCACCTTCGCGGTCAGTGCTGTCCCGGCGGCTTGGTTCGCCCGACAGGCAGCCGCGACCGGCCTCGGCGAGTTTCTCCAACACCATTGTCTGGGGGTCCACGACAAACGCGACCGCATCCTCGGCCTGCTCGCGGATCAGGGACTCGCGCCGAGGGAGACACTGTTCGTGGGCGGCATGCGTCACGACCTCGACGCAGCCCGCCAACGGGGCATCGCCGGCGTGGGAGTGCTTACGGGATACAACCGCCTCGACCAGTTGCGCGCCGCCGAACCGGACCTCGTCGTGGAACACCTCGGCGAATTGCAGGCCGTGCTCGCGCGAAACGGATGGCAACTCAAGCCGGGGAGCGGAACCAACCGCTTTCCCATTCCCACGGTGGGCGGGCTGATATTCGACGGGGCCGGCCGCATCCTCATGCTCCGCACGGACAAATGGTCTGGGATGTGGGGCATCCCGGGAGGAAAGATCGAGTGGGGCGAAACCGCACTGGAGGCATTGCGACGCGAACTGCGCGAGGAAACCGGGCTGGAAATCGAGGATGTGCGTTTCATCCTCGTGCAGGACGCGGTCTCGCCCCGGGAGTTCTACAAGGACGCGCATTTCCTGCTGTTGAATTACACCTGTCGTGCGACTGGAGAAACCCGCGTGGTTTTGAACGACGAGGCACAGGAATACCGCTGGGTGACGCCCGCGGAGGCGCGCGCCCTGCCCCTCAACGCCCCCACCCGGATCCTCTTGGACGCGGTGGACGCCGTACGACCGTGAGCCAGACACACGGTCGCGGGCATCCCATCGCGTCTGGCCCCATCGTTACCGAATTCCCGCCATGGCACGCGGGGCCACCGCCGGCCTCACGCCACCCGACCGGGCGGCGGGCCCAACAACCCGGCGCGTGCAGCCCAATTGCGCAAGCATGACATCGCGGGCTTTTCCATCCACAGATGGAAGGCCACCGCGGCAGCCAGACAGGCAAGGAAGATGACCCCGTAGGACACGACCGCTCCGGAAAGCCCCAGTTTTGCCATGCCGAGCGCAACCGCGACTTTGCAGAGGATGCTGATCAAAGGATAATGGACCAGATACAGGGCATAAGACGCATCCCCCAAGACCTGCATCCGGCGTCCTCCCCCGAGGACACGCCCGGCTGCCTCGGAACGCACGAGCCCCAGAATGATCGCACTGCTCGCTAGGCCCTGCCCGATCGTTCGAAAGTCTCCGAGGCCACCCATGTTGGCGACGGCATCGATGACGGTGTCACCGGGCACTTCAAAACCAGCCACTCAGGGTCACTTCAAAACCAGCCAGTCCGAGGTGGGGTGGTTCATAGGGTGTTCTGCACGTTAATCAAGGAGT
>WBXI01000049.1 GCA_008933025.1 Verrucomicrobiota bacterium | reverse complement strand
TTGACCGTGCCGTCGATGGGATCAACCACCCACCGGGCCGGCGCGGTGCGGACCCGGTCGTCGATGCCTTCCTCGCCCAGTACCGGGATCCCGGGGAAATCGGCGGCCAACGACCGGGTGATGACGCGCTGGCAGCGCACGTCGAGGTCGAGCTTGATGTCGTGGTGACAGGCTTCGTTGACCTTCTTGGTGCGCCGCAGGTGGCGGCGCATGAGTTCGCCGGCGGCACGGGCGGCGGCGACGGCGGACGCCTGCAGGGCGGGGAAACGGGAGGGCTTCATCGCGATGGCGAACGGTACCTCAAGGCAGCACCTCGTGGCGATTGCGCAACCGTTCCAGCAAGGATTCCCGCTTGTCGTCGAGCAAGCCTCCCTCGGCAGCCCGCACGGCTTGCATGAGGTCCCGCCCCTCGTGCAGGCGGCCCAGGCTCACGTACGTTGCCCCGGCCGCGATCAGGTCGCCGACGCCCGACAGGACCTCGGCCGGGGCAATGATCTTCGCCTTGGGGTTCAATTCGCGGAGGCTGCGCACCAGACGTTCGTTGGTGATGCCCTTGAGCAGGCTGTCCGGGACCGTGCAGACCAGCACCGAGGCATGCGCGATCCCCGCGTGGAGCAAGGTGTCGCGCTGGCTGATGTCGCCATAGATGACCGGGATGCCGCGGGCCTTGAGTTCCCGGTGGACCACCGGGTTGAAGTCGACGACGGCGACGTGGCGCAACAGGTCCGGCGCGTGTTCCTCCAGTTCCTCGAGGAGCGAACTGGCGGCCCGGAAGAATCCCAGGATCAGGATCCGCGGCGCGCCCGGGCCGTGCCCGCCGGCGTCCGCTTGCCCCGCGACCGACGGGTGGCGGTTCGCGTGCTCGTCGTCGATGTCGCGCAGCCCGAGTCGCTTCAAACGGGGGATCAGGGCCCGCACCAACCCGTCCGAACGCGCCATGCCGAAGGTGGAGACGGTGGCGAGGATGACGAATGCCAGGGAGGCGATGTCCTTGGCGAACGGGCTGACGTGGTTGAATTCCTTGGAAGCGCCCAACTGCAGCAGGACCAGGGAGAACTCGGAGATCTGGGCGAGGTTGATGGCCGGGAGCAGGCTGGCGCGGAGACCCTGCCCGAGTTTGTAGAGCGGCGGGAACGTGGTCGCGAACCGGCTGGCCACGGTGAACAGCCCGAACACCAAGGCCCAACCCGCCACGTTCAGGTCGGGTGTCTGGATCTTCATGCCGAGCCCGACGAAGAACAGCGTGACGAAGAAATCCCGGAGGCTGGTGACCTTGGCGGTCACGTCGAGGGCGTAGGGAAACGTGGAGAGCGCGACGCCGGCGATCAGCGCGCCCATCTCGCGCGACAGATGGAGCCATTCGCCGAACTCGCCGACGAGGAAACACCAGCCGATGGCCCCGACCAACACCAACTCGGGAAGCCGCGCGATGCGGTGGAACAGGGTCGGGAGAACGTATTTGCTGACCAACATCGCGGTGCCGACCAGCACGAAGACGCGGAGCAGGGAACTGGCCAGCACGCCGATCTCGAGGTGGTCGAGGCTGGGTTGGATGGCCAGAAACAGGATCGCGAACAGGTCCTGCAGCACCAGAACCCCGAGCGTCACCCGGCCCGGCAGCGTGTCCAACTCGCGTTTGTCGTACAGCACCTTGACGATGATCACCGTGCTGCTGAGCGCGGCGGCGGCGCCCAGATACAGGGCGTCCCAGTTGCCGCCGCCCATCCGGAACCCGACCATCCGGAAAAACACGGTGCCGATCGCGAACCCCCCGAGGATCTGGGTGGCGGCGGTCAGGGTGATGGATTTGCCGGCACTCGCGATCTTCTTCAGGTCGATCTCGAGGCCGATCATGAACAGTAGGAAGATGAGCCCGAGTTCCGAGATGGTGTCGATGGATTCCTGGTTGGTGACCCAGCCGAGCACCGAGGGCCCGAGGATGAACCCGCCCGCGAGGTACGCGAGGATCAGGGGTTGGCGGATGAGTTGCGACACCACGCCCAAAAGCCATGCGGCGGCGATGCACAGGGCAATGTCGCGGATCAGGTGATGGTCCATGGGGGGTGACCGACGGCCGAGACTTTGCGCGGTGGGATCGGCGGGGTCAACGTGCTCCGCGGCAAAACCGCGGTTTCACGCGCCGGTTGCGGCGGCGCGACGAAGGGTGACACCCTCCGGGGAATGGCAGTGGATCGACCCGAATGGTTCCGTTGGTGGCAGGTGCCCGCATACGCGCTGCTGTGGACGCTCGTGGGGATGTCGTTCGCGGGACAACACTACCTCACCTCGGCCAAGGTCGGGGTGCCGGTCGGTTGGGGCGTGGCGGTGGCGAGCGCCTTGGCGGATTGGTACGTGTTCGGGGTCCTGGCGTTGCCGGCGGCGTGGCTCGCGTCCCGGTTCAGCCTGACCGGCCCGCATTGGAAGCTCCGGGTGGCGGTGAACGTCGTCGCCGGGATGGTGTTTTCCCTGCTGTGGATCCTCGGACGCTCCGCCTTGTCCCAGATCTTCGTGCCGCTGCGCGGCGCGGAAAAGCCGTTCGGCGAGGTGCTGCGCTATGTGCTCGTCGCCACTTTCTTCTTCAACATGCTGGTCTACTGGATGGTCGTGACCGGCACCCACGCGCTCGCCTACTACGCCAGCTTCCGCGATCGCGAACGCCGCGTGCTGGAACTCGAGGGACGCCTGACCTCCGCCCGCCTCCACGCGCTGCAGATGCAGCTCAACCCGCACTTCCTGTTCAACGCGCTCCACGGCATTTCCACGCTCATGTACCGCGACGTGGACCGGGCGGACTCGATGTTGGTCAGGCTCGCCGAACTCCTGCGGCACGCCCTCGACCGTTCGCAGCAACAGACCGTCACCCTCCGCGAGGAGTTGGCCTTCCTCGACCGCTACCTCGCCCTCGAGCAGATGCGCTTCAGCGATCGCCTCACCGTCCGGCGCGAGATCGATCCGGCCCTGCTCGGCGCGGCGGTTCCGAACCTGATCCTCCAGCCGTTGGTCGAGAACGCCATCAAGCATGGCCTCGAGCCGGAATCGCGTCCGGGTTGCATCACGCTGCGGGCGAGTCGGCCGGTACCGGGCCGTCTCCGTCTGGAAGTCGAGGACAACGGTCGCGGGATGCCGGCCGGGAAGCCGGGCCGGGTGGGCGTGGGGACGGCGAACTGCCGGGCGCGCCTCGTGCAATTGTACGGGACGAGCGCGCGGTTCGAGCTGGAACCGGGTTCCGAAGGCGGCGTGCGGGCCGTGATCGAACTGCCGGTGTAGCGCGGGCCGTTGGGAGCGGCACCCGCGCCGGCGGCCGCCGCAAACTTTGGATTGCCCGACGGGGACGGGACCGTAGGCTGCCACGGTTCCCCGCGAGATCATCGAAGCCGACTTGAATCGGCGTGCGGCGTCGCGCGTCGGAGCACGCACAGAATTCCACGAACGCATTCCCCATGAACCAGCCCGCTTCCCAAAGCTCGCCGATCACGCGGCGCAATTTCCTCTCCTCGTCCGGCGCCGTGCTCGGGGCCGCCACCCTCGGCTCCCTCGCGGTCGACCGACTCGCGTTCGCCCAGTCCAGCGACACCCTGAAGGTCGCGCTGATCGGCTGCGGCGGCCGTGGATCGGGCGCCGCCGGCCAGGCGTTGAACGTCCCGGGCACCAAGCTCGTCGCCATGGCGGATGCTTTCCGGGATCGACTCGACGGCTCGCTGCGGAACCTGAAGGAAGCCCAGGGCGACAAAGTCGACGTCCCGCCCGACCGCCAGTTCGTGGGTCTGGACGGCTACAAGCAGGCGATGGCGCTCGCCGACGTGGTGATCCTCGCGACGCCGCCCGGCTACCGGCCGTTCCATTTCGAGGAAGCGGTGCGGCAGGGCAAACACATCTTCATGGAAAAGCCCGTCGCCACCGATGGCCCGGGCATCCGACGCGTCCTCGCGGCCGCGGAAGAGGCCAAGCGCAAGAACCTCAAGGTGGGCGTCGGCCTCCAGCGCCACCACCAGGCCGGCTATCTCGAGACGATCAAGCGCATCCACGACGGCGCGATCGGCGACATCCATTCGATCCGGGTCTACTGGAACGACGGCGGCGTCTGGGTGAATCCCCGCAAGGAAGGCCAGACCGAGATGGAGTACCAGATGCGCAATTGGTATTACTTCGTCTGGCTCTGCGGCGACCACATCTGCGAGCAGCACATCCACAACCTCGACGTCGGCAACTGGATCAAGAACGCGTACCCGGTCAGCTGCCATGGCATGGGCGGGCGCCAGGTCCGCACCAGCAAGGAGTACGGCGAGATCTTCGATCACCACGCCGTCGAATACCGGTTCGCGGACGACTCCCGCATGTACAGCCAATGCCGGCATATCCGCGGAGCCTGGAGTTCGGTGAGCGAGGCGTGCGTCGGCACCAAGGGCAGCGCCGACGTCAGCGGTTACTCGATCAAGGCGGCCGGCGCCGACCCCTGGCGGTTCCGGGCCGCCAAGCAGGTCGATCCCTACCAGCAGGAACACATCGACCTGTTCGCCGCCATCCGCGCCAACACCGACTACAACGAGGCGTTCAACGGCGCCAAATCGACCCTGACCGCCATCATGGGGCGCATGGCCACCTACTCCGGCAAGGAAGTGAAATGGGAGGATGCCCTCAACTCCCAGATCAACCTCGCGCCGGACCGCATCGCGTGGGACGCGACGATGAAGAGTCTCCCGCTCCCCGACGGCAGTTACCCGATCGCGGTCCCGGGCAAGACCATCGCGGTCTGACGGGCGGTACGGGGCCTGTATTTCCGGCATGGACCCGCCGTCGCAAGACGGCGGGTCCATGTTTTTTGCCGCCGAGGTCGGGTCCGCGGACCCGCCGGAAAAGCCGGGCATCGGTCCAGGGCGGCGCCGGACGGCGTCTGGATCCGCTCGTCTCGCGACGCCGGTTGCCCGGCTGTCGGTCGCCGGGGTCGCGAACCGGACACCGCGATGCCCCGGGGCGCCTGCCCGCAGGTTTTCCCGGACAGGGGATCGATCCGCGCGGGCAAGACCCGCTAGCCTTTTCGAATGCGGTACCGTTCGTTGTTGCTGGTCCTTGGATTCCTGTTCGCGGCGCGGGTGTCGGCCGGTCCGGTCGGCGTGCTCGAGCGCGATTGGTTGGTGGATCCGGCGTTCTCCCGGGCGCTGGTGACCATCGACGCGCACCGGGTGGTGCTCGAGAACGGCCTGTTGCGCCGCACCATCGCCCGTCGTCCGGACGCCGCGACCGTGGGGATCGAGAACCTGATGACGGGCGAACGGATGCTTCGTGGCGTCGAGCCCGAGGCGGTGCTGGTCATCGACGGCCGCGAGTACCGGGTCGGCGGCCTCCTGGGGCAGCGGGACCGCGCCTACCTGTTGCCGGAATGGACCGCGGCCCTGACCAACGATCCCGGCGCCTTCCATCTGGCCGACGTGCGGACCGCGGCGCCGGCAGAACCGGTGGCCTGGCGACGCAAGCGCCATGCGGCGGACCTGCGATGGCCGCCGTCCGGCAGCGGGGTGGACCTCCTGTTCCGCGGGCCGGACGCGGCGACGCACGGGATCTCGGTGACCGTTCACCACGAAATTCACGACGGCATCCCGGTGCTGTCGAAATGGCTGGTGGTGTCCAACGGCACGGACCGCGCCGTGACGCTCGACCGATGCACGGTGGAGCGGTTGGCGGTGGTGGAAGCGGAGGCCGCGGTGGACGAGCGCGCGGCGGTTGCCTGGCGGACCCCGGCGATCGACGTGTTGAGCGACTACATGTTCAAGGGGATGGATGCCGTGACGGGCAACCAGATCGCCTCGTGGCGTCCGGATCCGGCGTACCGGACGCAGGTGAGCTACGAACGGAAGACGCCGTGCCTGCTGGTATGCGAACCGCCGGTGGGGCCCGGGGTGGTCCTGCCGCCGGGCGGGACCTTTGCCTCGTTCCGCGTGCATCTCGTGGTGCACGACTCCTACGACCGCGAGCGGCAGGGTCTGGCGATGCGGCGCGCGACCCGTGCCCTGGCGCCCTGGACCACGGAAAACCCGATCATGATGCACGTGCGCAACGCCGACCGGAAATCGTTCCGCGCCGCCGTCGACCAATGTGCCGAGGTCGGGTTCGAGATGATCATCTATACCTTCGGCAGCGGCCTCGATATGGAGCGGGACGAGCCGTCCTATCTGGCGCAGGTGAAGGAGGACGTGGACTACGCGCACGGACGCGGGATCGAGGTCGGGGCGTACTCGTTGTTCAGCAGTCGCCGGATCGACGACGCGAACGACGTGATCAATCCGAAGACGGGACGGCCGGGCGGCGCCGTCTTCGGGAACGCGCCGTGTTTCGGCAGCGCGTGGGGCACCAACTACCTGAGGAAACTGACCAACTTCATCGCCGTCACCGGCCTCGACCTGCTGGAACACGATGGCCCGTACCCGGGCGACGTCTGTGCCTCGACGAACCATCCGGGGCACCGCGGTCTGGCGGATTCGCAATGGGCGAACTGGAAGATGACGGCGGACCTGTACGGGTGGTGCCGTTCGCGGGGCGTGTACATCAACCAACCCGACTATTACTTCCTGGCGGGCGGCACGAAAACGGCGATGGGATACCGCGAGGACAACTGGTCGTTGCCGCGGGCGCAGCAGTTGATCCACGCGCGGCAGAACATTTTCGACGGCACCTGGACGAAACCGCAGACGGCGGGATGGATGTTCGTCCCGCTCACGGAGTACCAAGGCGGCGGCGCGGCGGCGACGATCGAGCCGCTGAAGGACCATTTGGCGGACTACGAGGGCCACTTGGCCAACACCCTGGGCACGGGCGTGCAGGCCTGCTGGCGCGGTCCGCGCCTGTACGATGCGCCGGAGACGCGGGACGTCGTGAAGAAATGGGTCGCTTGGTTCAAGCGGCACCGCGCGATCCTGGAATCGGACTTCATCCATGCGCGGCGCGCGGACGGGTGCGACCTCGACTTCGTGGTGCACGTGAACCCGTTGCTGTCGGAACGGGCCTTCGCGGTGATCCACAATCCGCTGCCCGAAACCGCGACCCGCGAGGTGGTGGTCCCGTTGTACTACTCGGGTCTGCACGCATCGGCCGTGGTGCGGATCGGCGACGGGCGTGCGGAACGGATCCGGCTGGATGCCGCCGCCCGCGCGCGGCTCAAGGTGACGGTGCCCGCCGCGGGACGGATCTGGGTGGCGTTCGAATGAACTATCGGGCGCCCCGCGGATCGGCGCCCAACGCGTCCGCCAGATCCTCGCTGGTCCATGCGCGCCCGCCGTGTTCGAGGGCGTCCGCGGTGGCCCCGTGGTGCCAGACCGCCGCCCGGATGGCCCGCGGCACGTCGGCGGGCGCCGGCGTTTGCGCGAGCAAGCCGCCCAGATATCCCGCCAACACGTCGCCCGTCCCGCCTTGGGCCAGCCCCGGGTTCCCGCTTCCATTCCATCCGATCGGATCCCCGGCGCGCCCCACCAGCGTGTGGTGGCCCTTCAGCACCACCCAGCAACCGCCCAACCGGGCCGAGATCGCGCGCAAGGCCGCCGGCCGATCGGCCCGTACCGTCGCCACGTCGGTCCCCAGCAACCGCGCTGCCTCGCCCGGATGCGGCGTCACGATCCGCGGGCCAACGCCGGCCGCGGGCACCCCGGGCTCGAGCCAGTCGAGTGCCGACGCGTCGACCACCACGGGGCCCGCGAACCCTTGCCACCACGCGCGCGTGGCGTCCCGCAGCGTCGCCACCGCGTCCGGATGCGCCAGTCCCGGTCCCACCACCAAAGACGTCGCTTTCGCCGGCAGCGCGCCGCCCGGCACCCACGGTTGCACCATGGCCGACGCCAACTGGGCGGCAACCGGCAGGCACGTGTCCCGCATGGTGATCACCGTCACCAGACCGGGCCGCGCCCGAAGCGCGCCGCCTGCCGCCAGCACGGCCGCGCCGTGATAACCCACGCTGCCGGCCACGATCGCCACGTGCCCGAAATCCCCCTTGTGCGCGTCCACCCGGCGACGGCCGGGAAAACCCTCGGCATCCGAAGCTTCGGTCCAGGTGTCGGGCACGCCTTCGCCGGGCAGGGCTGGAATCGTCGGGTTCAGGCCCACGTCGGCGGCGATTTCCAAACGCCCCACCCGGCCCACGGCCGCCGGCGCCAGCAACCCTCGCTTCGGCGCGCCCACCGTCAACGTCACGTCGGCGCGGATCGCGGCGCCCCAGGTGTTGCCGGTGTCGGCATCCAGCCCCGAGGGGACGTCCATGGCCAACACCCGCGCCCCGGAGGCGTCGACGGTGCCGAACAAGGCCCGCCACGCCTCGGAAAGCGGGCGGTTCAGCCCGATCCCGAACAAACCGTCGACGACCCAATCGGGCTTGCGTCCGAGGGCAGCCGCGACCGCTTGGCGTTGCGCCGCCGGATCGGCGACGTCGATGGATTCCACCGCGAAAGCGGCGAGGTGCGGGAGGGCGGCGCGGACATCGTCGCCGTTGTGACCCTTGCCCGCGAGGAACAGCAGGCGATCGCCGGGCCGGGCATGGCGTCGCAAGGCCGCGGCCAAGACCACGCCGACACGCGCGATGACGTCCGCCTCGCGGGTTCCCGCGGCCCACGAGGCCGACTCCCAGGACCGCATGCGGGCGACGGATAGGATTGGGAGGGCCATGGCGGTGGGGCTCAGGCCACGTTGAGTTCGCGCCGGATGCCGAATTTGTCCACGCGTTTGCGCAGGGTGGCGCGGGTGATGCCGAGGAGGCGGGCGGCCTGGACCTGGTTGCCCGTGCTTTCGCGAAGGGCCTGGATGATCAACTCCCGTTCGACCGCGGGAAGCACGCGGAGCTTGGTGTCCGCGCGCGCGAACCGGAACAGCATGTGCGCGAGATCGGGAATCGACAGCGCGTCCGGCCGGGCCGCGACCGCGGGGCCGGCCGGTGTGGTGGGCGTGCCGACGGGGGGGGCGCTGGCCGCCGTCTGTCGCACCGACGCCGTCACCTCGGGGGGCAGGTCGTTGACGAGGATCGCCGGGCCCTTGGCCACGACGGTGGCGCGGCGTATGACGTTCTCGAGTTCGCGGACATTGCCCGGCCAATGATAGGCGCCAAGGGCGGCCAGGACCGCCGGGGCAACGACCTTCGGCGTGCCGCCGGGCCCGGCGGTCTTGCGGAGGAAGTAGTCGACCAACAGCGGCACGTCGTCGCGTCGCTCGCGCAGGGGCGGCATCTGGATGCGGACGACGTTGAGCCGGTAGAAAAGGTCCTCGCGGAACTGGCGGGAGGCGACCGCTTCCTCGAGGGGTTTGTTGGTGGCGGCGATCAGGCGGACGTCGACCCGGATGGCAACGTTGCCGCCGACCCGCTCGAAGGTGCCGCTCTGGAGCACGCGGAGGATCTTGGTCTGGGTGGTGGGCGACATGTCGCCGATCTCGTCGAGGAACAGGGTGCCGCCGTTGCATTGCTCGAACTTGCCGATGCGCTGCTGGCTCGCGCCGGTGAACGCGCCCTTCTCGTGCCCGAACAACTCGCTCTCGAGGAGGTTCTCGGGAATGGCCGCGCAGTTGATGGCCACGAACGGTTGCTGGGCGCGTTTGCTGTTGTGGTAGAGGGCGCGCGCGACGAGTTCCTTGCCGGTGCCGCTCTCGCCGGTGACCAGCACGGTCGCGTCGGAGGGTGCCACCTGGCCGATCAGCTTGAACACGTTTTGCATCGCCTCGCTGCGGCCAATGACGCCGAGGTCGTAGTCCTGGGGTTCGAGTTGGGGGCCGAGGGCCACGGTCTGGCGCATGTCGCGCGCCGCCTTCAGGGCGTCCGCGACCAGTTGCTTCAGCTTGGGCACGTCGAACGGCTTCAGCAGGTAGTCGTAGGCCCCGAGCTTCATGGCCTCGATCGCCATCTGGGTGGTGCCGTAGGCGGTCATCAGGATCACCGGCAGTTTCGGGTCGAGTTGCCGGATCCGGCGCAGGGTCTCGAGGCCGTTGATCCCGGCCATCCGGATGTCGGTGATCACCAGATCCGGCCGCACCTCCGGAATCTTGCGCAACCCTTCCTCGCCGCTGGATGCGGTGTGCAACTCGAGATCGGGCGAATCGAAGATGCGCCGGAACGAGTATTGGACGTCGGCCTCGTCGTCGATGAGCAGCAGCTTGTTCATGGTGGTGGGGCGGCCCGGACTCCGGATGCCCTTGGCACGATCACCCTAGCGCTCCGCCGCGGCCGGGCACGCTGAATTTCGGTACTGCAAACGATCGCCGGCGGATGCCGGGCGAATCCAACCGCGATGCGCCGGAAGCTCCCGGGGAACGCACCCCGCGTGCCCCGCGTTGACGCTGGGCCGGTGCCGTTGCTTAACTGGCGCCCGACGATGACAAAGCGATCCTCCAAGCCGCGGACCCCGAAGTACCGCCGCATCCTGCTCAAGCTGAGCGGCGAGGCCTTGGGTGGGGACACGGGATCGGGCATCAGTCCGGAGGCCGTCCACGACATGGCCCGGCAGATCGCCGAGGTCCGCGAACTCGGCGTCGAGGTCGTCATCGTGGTCGGTGGCGGCAATATTTTCCGGGGCCTGCAGGGCAGCGAACGCGGCATCGAGCGCGCCACCGGCGATTACATGGGGATGTTGGCCACCGTCATCAATGCCCTCGCGTTGCAGGATGCCCTCGAGAAACAGGGCGTTCCCACCCGGGTCCAGAGCGCCATCGCCATGGCCCAGGTTGCCGAACAGTTCATCCGGCGCCGCGCCGTGCGCCACCTCGAGAAGGGACGCGTGGTCATTTTCGCCGCCGGCACCGGCAATCCTTACTTTTCCACCGATACCGCGGCCGCCCTCCGCGCCAACGAGATCGGCGCCGAGGTCATCCTCAAGGCCACGAAAGTGGACGGCGTGTACAACAAGGATCCCAAGAAACACCGCGACGCCAAGCGCTTCGACCAAGTGTCCTATCGCGACGCCCTCCAGCTCCAGCTCAAGGTCATGGACGCCGCCGCGTTCGCCCTCTGCATGGACAACAAGATGCCCATCGTGGTGTTCGACTTTTTCGCGCCGCACAACCTCCGCCGGGTCGTTCTCGGCGAGGAAATCGGCACCCTCGTGACCGCCTGAACGCCGCGCCGTCCCTTTTCAACCAAGCCCATCATATGACCATCGACGAGATCCTGTTCGAGACCGAGGAGAAGATGCTGAAAACCGAGGAACACGTGATCCACGAGTTCCATGGCGTCCGCACGGGCAAGGCGTCGCCCAGCCTCATCGAGAACGTCATGGTGGAAGCCTATGGCTCCAACATGCGACTGAAGGAATTGGCCACCATTTCCGCGCCGGAATCCCGCATGCTCATGGTGCAGCCCTTCGACCAGTCGAACATGAAGGCCGTGGAGAAGGCCATCCAGGGCGCCGGCCTCGGGCTCAACCCTGCCACCCAGGGCCGTTTCATCCGGGTCATCCTCCCCGACCTGAGCGCCGAGCGCCGCCAGGAGTTCGTCAAGCTCGCCAAACGCATGGCCGAGGAAGGCCGGGTCGCCGTCCGCAGCGAGCGCCGCACCGCCATCGAGTCGCTCAAGAAACTCAAGGGCAGCGCCGGCGTCTCCGAGGACAACATCGAGGACTGCGAAAAAGAGGTCCAGAAACTCACCGACCTCTACATCAAGAAGATCGACGAACACCTCGTGGTGAAGGAAAAGGAAATCCTCACGGTCTGACGGGCCCCGCATCCCGCGGGCATTCGGGTGGTATCTGTACATGGGACAATCGGGTCCCGAAACCCGGTTCGCACCGTCGCACCGATACGACCCCGGCGGGAGACGAACCGACCCGATCCGGTCGCGCCCCTCGCGTGGTGTTTGCCAAGGGATGGTTCGACGCTTTTGCAACGGGTCCGGTGAATCGCTTTCACCCGGGCGAGCGCCCTGCCTTCGATTCCCGCGAAGGGACTGTTCGGCGCTGCCGTCCGGCAAAGCCCGTACCGTCATGAAGCCCCCGTTGTCTTCGCTCCTCCGTGTGGTCTCGGTCGCTTCCATCGTGGGGAACGCCGCGGCGGCCACCACCTATTCCCTCGTCGATCTCGGGCCCGGCACCGCGACGGGCGTCAATCTTGCCGGGAAGGTCGTCGGCAATGCCGCCGAAGGGGGTTGGTATTACGACGGACAGAATCGCTCCTCGCTCGCATTCCAGTGCCGCTATCTCGGTGCGCCTCCCGAGCAGTTGTACGGCCAGACCGCGTCCTCCGCCAACGCCATCAACGACGCCGGCATGATCGTTGGTCACGTGACGTTCCCCGGCCCCATGGGAGGGACGCTCACGCCCTATGTCCTGCCGCCCGGCGGCGTGGCCACGCTCCTCGGTTTGGGCGCGGCAACCGCCGTGAATGCGGCTGGCACAGCCGTCGGTGGGTCGGGTTCCGGGGCGTTTGTCCTCGCCGGATCGACGCTTACCGTACCCGGCGGGCCTTTGCCCCGCCCTTATGCGATCAACGACGGCGGTCTGGTCGTTGGTTCGGTCGCGCCCGACTCCCTCGAGACGGCCGCGCGGTTCGACGGAACCGGCTTCGCGATCCTGGATCTGTCCGGATTGGGCCTGCCGGCCCCCGCCCACGGCGGCTACTATACCAGCCAGGCACTCGCCGCGAACAACGCCGGCGTGATCGTCGGCAAGGTCCGATACGAGTCGGGCAGCCCGCTCCCGAAGCCAGGCTGGGCCTTCCTCCATGCCAATGGTAGCTCGGTCAGCCTCGGATTTCTCGGGGGCTATATTGCCGCGGCCAAAGACATCAACACCGACGGCATCGTCGTCGGGACCGCGACGATCGCCGACGGGACGCCGCATGCCTTCGTCTATTCCGCCGGCGTGATGTCGGATCTCAACGCCTTGGTGGCGTCGGGAGGTGCCGGCTGGGTGTTGGGCTCGGCGAATGCCGTCAACGACGCCGGCGCGATCGTCGGCGAGGGAACCGTGGCGGGCGTCGTCCACGCCTTTCTCCTGAGGCCGTCGTCCACGGGGTTGCCGCCGTCGATCGATTTCCAACCCCATGGAGCCAGTGGTTTCCTCGGCGAACCCTTCGAGTTGTCGGTGACCGCCTCGGGCACCCCCGAGTTGACCTACCAATGGCAACACGCGGGCACCAACCTCCCCGCCGCCACGGCCAGGACCTACGCGGTAGCCCACGCCGGCCTCGCCGAGGCTGGCTCGTACCGGGTGGTCGTGAGCAATCCGTATGATTCCGCGACCAGCGACACCGTCCGGGTGGAGGTCAAGGTGTTGGCGGAACTCGATATCGCCATGTATGCCGGACTGCTGGTCGGCGGGCCCGTCGGCCGCACCTTCCGGATCGAGGCCGTCGAACACCTTGGCGACACGAACTGGCAATCGCTCGCGACGCTGACGCTGGATTCCATCCAGGTCTTCTGGGTCGACCGCACGACGCCGGTCCATCTTTCGCGGATCTACCGTGCCGTGCCGGTGCCCTGACCCGTGGTCGAGGGAATCCCGTGGCATTGCCGCGACGGATTGGGAACGGGGCCCGGATGATGCGGTCGCCACTGCGGCAAGAGGCGCCGCGGGGGGCCAATCCCCGGCTTTGGGCTTCATGGCGGGGGGGCACGCCGCTAGGTTCGGCCCATGCTTCCCCGGATCCTCGCCCGTCCCGCGCGCGCCGTCCTCGGCGGGTTCGTCGTTGCCGCGTTGGCCGATGCCCTCAACGGGGCCGTGCCCCGCGTGTTGCCGCAAGGCCAGTTGCCTGCCGACAGCCGGCTCCAGCCGCCCAAGGATCTCGACGGCTATTTCCCGTTTCATCCGCCCGCGAGCCGCGAGGCGTGGCAGGCCCGCGCCGAACGGGTCCGCCGCCGTATCCTCGTCTCGCAGGGACTCTGGCCAATGCCCACGCGGACGCCGCTCAACGCCGTGATCCACGGGCGCATCGATCGCGGCGAATACACGGTGGAGAAGGTCTACTTCGAAAGCCGTCCGGGCTTCTTCGTGACCGGCAACCTGTACCGTCCGAAGGGAACCCAGGGAAAAGTGCCGGCGGTGTTGTTCGCGCACGGGCATTGGACCGACGCCCGGCTGTCGGAAGCAACCGATGCCGAGTTGCGGAAGGAACTGGCGGACGGCGCGGAGCGGTTCGAGCAGGGCGGCCGGAGTCGATTCCAGTCCATGTGCGTCCAGTTGGCGCGGATGGGTTGCGTGGTGTGGCAATGGGACATGCTGGGGAATTCGGATTCGCAGCAGATCCCGATGGGCCTGGCGCACGGCTTCTCCAAGCAACGCCCCGAGATGAACACCGAATTGGACTGGGGTCTCTTCAGCCCGCAGGCGGAGGCGCACCTGCAGAGCGTGATGGGACTCCAGACATGGAACGCCGTGCGGTCGCTCGATTTCGTCCTGGGCTTGGCCGAGGTCGATCCCGGACGGGTCGCGATCACCGGCGCCAGCGGCGGCGGGACGCAGACGATGCTGCTGGCGGCGATCGACCCGCGGATCGCGCTCAGTTTCCCGGCGGTGATGGTGAGCACGGCGATGCAGGGCGGTTGCACGTGCGAGAACGCGAGCCTGCTGCGGATCGGCACGGGCAACGTCGAGTTCGCCGCGCTGTTCGCGCCCAAACCCCAGGGAATGACCTGCGCCGACGACTGGACCCGGGAGATGTCCACGAAAGGGTTCCCCGAGTTGAAACGGTTGTACGGCCTGCTGGGCGCGCCCGAAAACGTGATGCTCAAACGCGGCGAGTATTTCCCGCACAACTACAACGCGGTGTCGCGGTCGGCGTTCGAGACGTGGCTGAACCGCCATTTCAAACTGGGTTTCCAGGAACCCGTCGTCGAGCGCGACTACCAACCGCTCAAGCGCGCCGAATTGACCGTTTGGGACGACGCCCACCCGGCCCCGCGGCGCGCGGATCCCGCCTTCGAACGCCGCCTGCTCGCGGAACTCGACCGGGACGCGGGTCAATTGCTGGCGAAGGCGGCCGCGGACGACAACTCGTTCCGCGAGATCTTCGGCGGTGGTTGGGACACCGTGCTGGACGGCGGCATGGAGGCCATCGGCGAGGCGTCGTGGGAGATGAAGGACAAGTCGGACGAGGGGACCTATATCCGCATGGCCGGGATGGTGCGCGACGCGGCGCGGGCGACGGAGAATCCGGCGGTGTTCCTATACCCGAAGCAATGGAACGGCCGGACGACGCTCTGGCTGACGGGCGAGGGGAAGGCGGGGTTGTGCGGGGCCGACGGTTCGGTGCGGCCCGAAGTCCGCGCGTTGCTCGATGCCGGGACGACCGTGCTGGGAATGGATTTGCTGTACCAGGGCGAGTTCCTTGCCGGGGGCGGATCGGCGAAGCCAACGCCCAAGGTTAAAAATCCGCGCGAATCGGCGGCGTTCACCTTCGGTTACAACGACAGCGTCTTCGTGCAGCGGGTGCGCGACGTTTTGACGGCGGTGAAATACATCCGGGGGCACGAACGAAAATCGTCGCGGGTGGACGTGGTGGGCGTATCGGGCGCGGGTCCGGTGGTGGCGGCGGCCCGGGCGTTGGCCGGCAGTTCGATCGACCGCGCCGCGATCGAGACGGGCGGGTTCCGTTTCTCGCGCCTGCTGGATTTCCGCGACCCGGACTTCGTGCCGGGCGGCGCCAAGTACGGCGACCTGCCGGCCTTGCTCGCGCTGGGCGCGCCGGGCAGGACGCTGGTGTCCGAGGAACTCAAGCCCGCGGACCTTGCGTCGTTGGTTTACGGCCGACTGGGTGCCCGCACCGGGATCCGGAGCGCTCCGGGCGACGGGTTTGCGGCGAAGGCGGCGGCGTTCCTCGCGGAGGAGTAGGCCTCCGGGTGACGGGGCGGATGATGTCGTCCCCACGGCCCGCCATGGCGGGCCGTGGGGCGCCCGAAGGAGATTGGCCTCGCGGGATGCACCGCACCCGCCCCGGTCCCCCGACCGGGTGCTTGTCCTGCGCGATCGGTTGGCACACTTTGGGGAAATCCCGATGAGAACGTTGAAGAGGCCCTTCCGAATCCCGGCGATGGCCGCCGTGGCGAGCCTCGTCGCGGTTGGGCTTTGCACGGCGGCGGGCACCGCTCCCGCTTCCGGGACGGATTCCACACGGATACCGACGAAGGCCGGCGCGCCCGTCGGCACCCAGGCGGACGGCAAGCCCCATTGGTCCCTGACCCCGTTGGCGAGGCCCGTGGTCCCGGGCGGCGCCGTCCATCCCATCGATGCCTTCGTCCGCGCGAAGCTCGCCGAGAGGAAACTGGTGCCGTCGCCGCGGGCCGATGCCCGCACGCTGCTCCGCCGGTTGAGCCATGATCTCACCGGATTGCCGCCCACCGCGGAAGAAGTGGAAGCCTTCGTCCGGTCGTCCTCCGGTTCGGATGCTTCTCCCGGAGCCTATGCCGCCCAGGTGGACCGGTTGCTCGCTTCGCCCCGTTACGGGGAGCACTGGGCACGGCATTGGCTCGATGTCGCGAACTACGCGGACACGCACGGCAACGACCATGATTTCGCGCGGCCCGATGCCTGGCCTTATCGGGATTATGTCATCCGCGCGTTGAACGACGACCGGTCCTATGCCCGGTTCGTCCAGGAACAGATCGCCGGCGACGCCCTGTTTCCCGACGACCCGCAGGCCACCGTGGCCCTCGGTTTCCTCGCCGCCGGGCCGTGGGATCACACGCTGATGGTCACCGTCCGGGAGGACACGGTGGACCATCGATCGGCCCAGAATCTCGATCGCGACAGCTATGTGAGCGCCACGATGGGCACTTTCCAGAGCCTTACCGTCCACTGCGCCCGCTGCCACAACCACAAGTTCGATCCCATCCCGCAACGCGAGTACTACGCGTTGCAGGCGGTCTTTGCCGGCGTGGACCGGGCGAACCGTCCCTTTGACGCCGACCCGGCCACGCACGCGGTCCGTCGGCGGTTGCTGGCCGAAAAGCGCGCGTTGGAGCAACCCGACGCGGCGTTGCTGGCGACGCTGGACTCCCCGGGGATCGCCGGGAAGGTGGCCGCCCGGGAAGCTTCCTGGGCGTCTTGGGAAAAGTCCTGGGTGCCGTTCGAGGCTTTGAGCGTCGTCTCGACCGGCGGCACCACGCTGACCCGGCAGGCGGATGGATCGTGGTTCGCGAGTGGCACCCGGCCGGAACGCGACACCTATATCGTCACGGCCCGCCGGCGGGCCGGGAGGTTGGGCGCGGTCCGGCTCGAGGCGTTGCCCGACGGCCGGTTGCCCCAAGGTGGGTCCGGGCGCTGGGACAACGGCAACTTTCACCTGTCGGAATTCCGTGTTTTCGCGGCCCCGAAGGGCACCAGCGAGAGCGGGACGCCCCTCGCATTCGTCCGCGCCTCCGCGGATTTCGACGAGGGTCCCAACATCACCGCTGCCCAGGCGATCGACGGGAAGAGCGGGACGCAATGGGGCGTGTATCCCCGCTTTGCGGAACCGCACGCGGCGGTGTTCGAGCTCAAGGAACCGGCGGCCTTTGCCGACGACACGACGTTCACGTTGCTGCTCGAGTTCCAGGACGGTGTGCCGGGACACGGGATCGGGCGGTTCCGACTCTCGGCGAGCGAGGCGGTGCCGGGCACCGGCATGCCCAAGCCTTTGGGCGCCGAATGGTCGGCGATCCTGCGCACGCCGGTTGCGGACCGGACCCAGGCACAGCGCCGGGAGTTGGCGTTGTCGGTGTTGAAGGCCGAGAACCAAGCGGCCCTCGCCGCCCTGCCCGCGCCCCAGTTCGTCTATGCGGTGACCCGGGACTTCCCGGCGGATGGCGCCAATTTCAAGCCGTCGCCCCAACCCCGTCCCATCCACCTGCTGGTCCGGGGCGATCTGTCCAAGCCCGGCGAGCTCGTCGGTCCCGGGTCCCTGGCGTGTGTTCCGGGAATGCGGCCCGAACTGGACATCCCCGAGGGCGCCGACGAATCCGCGCGGCGCGCCGCCCTGGCGCTCTGGATCTCCGACCCGCGGAACGTGCTCACTTGGCGCAGCATCGTGAACCGCGTTTGGCACCACCATTTCGGGCGCGGGCTTTGCGACACCCCCAACGATTTCGGGAAGATGGGCGGCACGCCGAGCCACCCCGAGTTGCTGGACTGGCTCGCGGTGTGGTTCCGCGACGAGGCGCACGGTTCGCTCAAGGCGCTCCACCGGTTGATCCTGACCAGCGAAACCTGGAAGCAGACCAGCCTCGCCCGCCAGGGAACCGCCACCGACAGCGACAATCGGTTGCTGTGGCGGCAGAACCGGCCGCGTCTCACCGGCGAACAGGTCCGCGATGCCCTGCTCGCGCTGGGTGGCCGGATCGACCTCGCCATGGGGGGCCCGCCGGCGGTGCAGTTCGTCTCGCGTGGCGATGCCACCTTCATGCCCGGGGGCAACCCGGCCTTTCTGGACTACGAGCACTTCGATCCCGACGCGCCGGCGTCGCGGCGCCGCTCCATCTATCGATTCCAATTCCGCACCGTGCCGGACCCGTTCCTGGACGCCCTCGATTGTCCCGACGGCGGGGCCACCACGCCCGTGCGCAGTGTCTCGACGACGGCGGTGCAGGCCCTCGCGATGCTCAACGACGCCTTTCTCATCCGCCAATCCGAGCACATTGCCGCCCGCCTCGCGGCCCGGGCGGCAACGGCCGAGCTCCAGGCGGATGCGGCTTTCCGCCACATCCTGCTGCGCCGCGCGTCCCCGGACGAACGCGCGAGATTCGCGGCATATATCCGCCGTCACGACCTGGCCAATGCCAGCCAACTGCTGCTCAACAGCAATGAATTCCTCCATCTGGACTGAGCGATGAACCACCCCGCATTCAGCCGTCGCGATTTTCTCGGCACCATCGGCACCGGCCTCGGCGGCATCGCCATCGCCTCGTTGATGCAGCGCGAGGCCCGCGCCGCCGTGCCGCCGCCCTCCGTGCCGAAAGCCAAGCGGGTCATCCAGCTCTTCATGAACGGCGGCGCCAGCCAGTGCGACCTGTTCGACCACAAGCCGCAGCTCATCGCCCGGCACGGACAGAAATTCGATCCCGGGGCCGGCCAACGCGTCGAGGCCACCGTCAGCGTTCCCGGCATGCTGATGAAAAGTCCGTTCGAGTGGGCGCGACACGGCCAATGCGGCCGGTGGGTCAGCAGCGTCCTGCCCAACCTCGCGCGGCATGTGGACGACATGGCATTCCTCATGGCCATGCAGTCGGCGTCCAACGTCCACGGTCCGGCATCCTATCTCCAGACCAGCGGGTTCCTGCTGCCCGGATTTCCCTGCGCCGGCGCGTGGGTGTCGCATGCGCTGGGAAGTCTGGCCGACAACGTGCCCGCGTTCGTCGTGCTGCCCGACGTGCGCGGATTGCCCTACAACGGGCGGAGCGCGTTCACCTCGGGATTCCTGCCGGCGAATCACCAGGGCACCGTGATCCGTGCCTCGGCACCCCAGCCGGTGACCCATTTGCAGCCGCCCCCCGATGCCAAACGCATCACCCCGGCGAGTCGCGGCGAGGGTCTCGCGTTGCTGCGCGACCTGAACGCGGCCCACGCCGCGGAACGTCCCGACGATTCCCGGCTCACGGCCCGCATCGAGAGCTATGAATTGGCCGCCCGACTGCAACTTTCCGCGCCGGAACTGCTCGACCTCGCCGGCGAGACCGATGCGACCCAAAAGCTTTACGGCATCGACCGGGCGGAGACCGCGGATTTCGGCAGGCGCTGCCTGTTGGCGCGGCGCATGGTGGAGCGCGGGGTGCGTTTCGTGCAGGTGTGGAGCGGGCACGGCGGCGGCGGCGACAACTGGGACAACCACGGCGACATCCCGAGGGAGTTGAGCGCGGCGGCCCGCAAGATGGACCAACCCGCGGCCGCCCTGCTCATGGATCTCAAGGCGCGCGGATTGCTGGAGGACACGTTGCTGGTCTGGACGACGGAGTTCGGCCGGATGCCGTTCACCCAGGGAAACACGCTGGGACGCGACCACAACGGCGGCACGTTTGTCTCTTGGTTCGCGGGCGCGGGTGTTCGGCCCGGGGTCGCTGTCGGCCAAAGCGACGAATGGTCGTGGAAGGCGGTCGAGGGCGTGGCCACGAGCCACGATTTCCACGCCACGATCCTGCACCTGCTCGGGATCAACCACGAAAAGCTCACGTTCTATCACAACGGCGTGAACCGCCGCCTGACGGACGTCCACGGCGAGGTGATCCATGGCATCTTGGCCTGATCCGGGGAAACCCAATTCGGGTGGCCGTCAGGGGTCAGTCCTCACTTTTGACACTCGATCGGCGGTGGTGTCCGGTTGGAGGAGAGGGCAAGCCGTGGCTACACTGGGTCGCGATGCGATCCCACACGCCATTCGGCGCCTCGAGCAGCGGTCGGGGCACGAGCCGACCAGTCGGGTCGGAAGGCTTCATTGTGTCAAAAGTGAGGACTGACCCCGGGTGACGTCGGACAAGTCGCGGATTTCCTACGAGCGCCGTGCCCCCTTGAATTGCGGTCTCAAATGGTCCGGCGGCCTGAGCGTGGCCATCTACGAGAACGGGACGCTCGTCCGGTACGAGAGCTACGTGGGGCGTTGAAAAGCCCTGGCCGTCAGGGGTCAGTCCTCACTTTTGACACTCGATCGGCGGTGGTATCCGGTTGGAGGCGACGGCAACTGTGGCTGCACTGGGTCGCGATGCGCTCCCACCCCTGATTCGGCGCCTCGAGCAGCAGTCGGGGCACGAGTCGACCTTCCGGGTCGGAAGGCGTCATTGTGTCAAAAGTGAGGACTGACCCCGGGTCGGGGGCGAGGGGTGGAGCCGACTGTCGGGATTGAACCGACGACCCACGGTTTACAAAACCAAAAAACGCGATCCGAAAAAACCACCGGAAATGCGCGGAAATGCCGCGGATATTGATCGAAATGCACATTCCACCGAAACGGCGGCAACGCACGAAAACGCACAAAAGCGTGCATCGGGTGTGCCTAACTGTGCCTAAACTCCCGGAACGAATGACCCGAGCGGGTTCGGAAGTCTGTGGCTGGGGAAGGTTTGGTGCGGTCTGCGCGCGCACGCTCAGTCCTCGCCCGTCTCGTCGTTGTCGTCGTCGTCGTGCCGCGCGTAGTACTTCGCCCGCTCCTCCGGTGTCATTCGTTCGACCGATTGCGTCTCCCTCCACTCTCGGGCTTTCGCGAGCATCGTGAACGACACTTCCAAGCCTTGCTTTGCCACAAGTTGCCGAATCTGTTCCAGCGGCAGGCGGAAGAACTCTTTGCGAAAGTTCACTTTGTTGACCCGATGGTCATCGAACTCGGTGTGGAGTAGGTGTTCCAGCGTCGGAGCGTCCTCGCTGTAGATCATCGCGTGAACGTCGAATTCGAAGGGAACGGATGCGTCGCCGAGTTCTTTAACCCGGTCGAGCGGTTCCAGTCTTCGCGTCAGGCCGATCTTGAAGACTTCCTCCCCGAAGGAACCGGTGTTCGAGATTACGTAGACGTGGCCGGCACGGGTCTTCTGGGCCATGGAGATGGCGCGTTGGTTCTTGGCTTCGGCTTCCGTCAGTCGGCCGGATAGTTCGGCGATTTTGGCTTCAAGTTTTCCGCGTTCCATTTCCGCGACTTTCGCTACTTCTTCGCGGGCCTTCGCCAGTGCCGCCCGGAGTGTCGATTCCTCCTTCTCGGCTTCCTTTATGGCGCGCTCGTAGTCGCGGCGGGCTTTCTCCTCCTCTCGGATTTGCTCCTTGATGCGGCGTTGCTCTTCCCTCTCGGCTTCTTTCAGTTGCTGGACTGCCGTGCCCCAGCGCAATTCCGCCCAACGCGCCTCGTAGTAGGCCGGGAGGATACTTGCGCTTCTGAATGCTTCTCCGTTCAGGTTGACCAAGCCGAAGGCGTCCACGAGTTCTTGCTGGAGCGTTCCGAAATTGTCGCTCTTGACGCGCGACAGAATCGCGTCCGCGCGTCCGTTGAATGCGTCGACGACGAACCGGATCGCGCTCTTGCGTCGGGCGTCCTCGACGTATCCGCAGGTTCCCGCTTCCCCGGCCTCGACCATTCGGGCCGAATGCTCCCGGGCTCGCTTGAGTTCGCGCCCGGCTTCGGTGCTGCCATACTCGGCGGCGAGGTCGTCGAGAATGCTGCGGGACGGAACGACGTAGCGGTCGCCGTAGCCTTCGATGACATTCCGAATCGCGCGGACCGCTTGTTCCAAATGCGCCTTCTCGGTCAGGGCGGTGTATGCGTCGCCCGCGATTCTTTGCGCCTCCGCTTGTGCGGAGCGGACTATTCCGCCGGCGTCTTCGGTCGCGCGTTTCAGCAGGGCTTCGGCTTTTTCGCGCGATTCCCGCGCCTTCCGGAGATCCTCTTTGCGCTCCTCCGCCAGCGCAAACCGTTCCCTCTCCAGGAACACGCGGGCGTCCGCTTCGATCCTTTCGGCTTCGATGCGGGCGGACTGGATGCGGTCG
>WBXI01000048.1 GCA_008933025.1 Verrucomicrobiota bacterium | reverse complement strand
TCCGAGAAGGCGACCGTCACCTGCGTGAAGGACGCGCTGCCCCGGACGCTCGCGATGGTCGGCAACACCGTGTCCGCCGTCACCGTGAGCGTCGCCTCCGCGCTGACCGCGACCGCGCCGGGCACGGAAACCTGGACCTTGATCTTCGCGTTGTCGTCCGATGCCTTCAGAAGCGGCGTCGTATAGGTCTTGCCCGACGCTCCCGGGATGGGAATGCCGTTCTTGAACCACGCGATGGCCGTGGGACTCGTCGGGGTGCTGGTGAAGTCCACCGTGAACGTGGCCGTATCGTTCTGCTGGCGGGACACGCTCGCGGGCGGTTGGGTGATGGCGACGCTCTTGCCGGCGGTGGGGGCGACGGCCGCCAGGTACGCCGAGGATATCGGCTGGAGCCCGGCGATATTGTTGAGGTCCTCGCCGGGCGTTCTCCAGGCCACCTGGATATAATCATCGCCGGTGTTTTCCTGGAGGATGCCCTCGATGAAGTATTTCTTGCCGGCAATCAGGTTGACCGGGACGGAGGAAAGCACGCCCTCGCTGTCGGTGAAGGCGTTGCAACAACCGGTTTGCTGGCAGATCAGGGCCAGGTTCGCCTCGGTCTCGTCGGTACTGAGGGACAATTGCCCGGCATCGTCGCTTCGGAAGTAGAACTTGTAGTCGCCCGTCACCGGCGGGATGACGAACCCGGTCACCCGGGCGCCGAAATGTTCCCCGTGGTGGTTGCCCGTCGTATAGGGCCCGAAAACATTCCAATATTCCGTCGAGGTCGGCGAGGACGGATACCTGGGATCCGTGAGCACGGCATCGACGCCGTTTTGGTCTATGGTGTCGAAGTAATCGACCTTGAGGAACCCGGGGGTCAGCAGGTTTTGGGCGCCCAGGTCCGTGGCCGCCAAACCTGCCGTGAGCAGGGCGACTGCCTTGAGTTTCGCGAGGAGGGATTGCATGGTCTGCCTTGGGTGGATGAATCGTGGTGTTGGTCCGCACGCCGTCCATTTGCAGCGCTTTTCCAAGGCGATTTTCACCGGACATCGGGGCACGATCGTCCGCCGGCACCCCCTGTCGTTTCGCCGCTGGAACAATGCAGCAAACCGCGTGTGCGATTGTGTGATCTGACTGGCTTCGCCCTAGCCGTTAACAGGAGTCGGGATGCTTTTGCAAGAAAACGTTTCCCGCTCGTAACATACGCGCCGCTGCCGTGTCTTATATGCCCGGGCCGTCCCGCCAATGGCGAGCCTGCCGACTTGCATTGGCCGGCATATGAGGCGAGGCGATGGATGCCGGGAATGATGGCGGGTCCCTGCGTTCCAAGGGATTGGCGCGAGCGGAGGATTCCCCCGGCGGAACCCCGCGCGGACTGGCCCCGCGACGGCGCGGGACTTTGGGCCGGTACCTCGGTGCCTGATGGCCGCGACTCGGCCGGACCGATTGCCCGACGCGACCGACCCAAGACCAACGGCCGGGATCCCCGCCGGGCCAACCGCGGGAGGTGGCGAGGAGCCCCATGGGCCGATCCCGGTTCAATGGCCCGCGGCAGGCGCGACGGCGCCGGCCCGAATCTCCGTGTGCCGGACCTGTCCCCCGAGATTCGCGGTCCATGCCATCAGGCCGCTGACCACGAGGGCCGCCGAGATCAAGGGGATGCCGAACCAACCGGGAACGGGTTTTCCCCCGCGGAGCAGGATCAATCCGGCCAGCGACGCCACCCCCAGCACGACGATGCCGGTGAACGCCACTCCCGCCGCCTCCTCGTGCTCCTCGATGACCGTCTTGGTGATGCCGGGAAGCGATTGGACGTGGTGCTCGGCGGGTTCGCCGGTGAGATAGACCGGGACGGCCAGAAGGGAGGCGAGGACGAAAACACCCATCGCGACCTTCTTCAGTTCCGCGCTCTTCCGCCATAGGGCCCATCCCAACAGGCCCACCCCGAAGGCGGATCCCAAGACGGGGATGTGGGTCATCATCAGGTGCACGTGGGTTGCGTTCATCGTTCCGTTCCTCTTTCTTTGGAATCCTGCCCGGCATGGGCTGCCCGGCGCCGGATTCCCGACGCTAAAGCTAGGAGCGGGCGTGCGGCGGGGCGAAGAAAGGTTGGGCCAATTGCCGGCCATGGATTGGCGCCGGCCCGGGCACTTTTGCGCGTGGCAATTACTTCTCGGTGAGATGCACCTCGCCCTTCCACCCTTGCGGCGGCGGCGTGGACTGCATCCCGGCCAACAACCCCAGATAGAACGCCGACGGGCCGTCCACACCCCCGCGCGCCGCGATCACCCCGCGGAATCCCGCGCCCGCCCGGTCCCAATCGCGTTCCCCGAACGCCCCCAGCGCCGCGACGAACGCGGCCACCCATTCGGGCAGGGGCCCGGAATCGGCCGGCCCCAGCAGTTCGTGGATGGCCCGCGCCTCCCGCTTGCCCACCGCCACGAAACTCCCGAGCGGCCGCAGGTGGAATCGTCCGGCGGGCAATTGCCGCACCGTTGCGTCCGACAACAGCACCGAGGTTCCGAACCGCTTGTTCATGCCCTCGAGACGCGCCGCGAAATTGGTGGTGTCGCCGATGCAGGTGTAGTCGAAGCGATACCGCGAGCCCAGGTTGCCGGACAAGACCCGGCCCGTGCCGATCCCGATCCGGGTCCGGAAGCGGCGCCCTTCGATTTCCTTCTCGCCCGCGCGGTGCATTTCCCAGGCCGCCTGCACGGCGCGCTCCGCGTGCCGCGGATCCGGCAGGGGCGCGCCCCACACGGCCATCACGGCGTCCCCGATGTATTTCACGATCGTGCCGTCCTCCCTCAGGATCGCGCCGGTGGTCTCGTCGAAATAGGCCACGAGCAACCGCGAGACCTCCTTCGGCGCGAGCGACTCGCTCATCGCGGTGAATCCCTCCAGGTCGGTGAACATGACCGAGGCCTCGACCTCCTCGCCGCCCAACTCGAGCGAGAAGCGGCTCTCGGCGATGCGGTCGGCCATCACCGGCGACAGGTAGGCCGCGAACGCGCCGCGCAACCGTCGGCCATGGCGTTCCAAGACCAGGTATTTGAACCCCAGCGCCCAGCCATAGGCCACGGGACCCTGGATCGCGACGGGCACGAGCCATGTCCACCAGTGATGCGCCTGCCATTGGCCCAGCCACGATCCCGCCACCACCATCGACGACACGCCCGCGACTGCCAGCGCGCCGCCCACGGGTCGGAGGCCCATCGTCGCGGCCGCGTACGCGGTCCCGGCCAACACCGCCAGCAGCACCTGCCAGCGGAGCGCCAGGAGGCAGAGCGGGTCGCCGTCGAGCAGGTTCGACAGGACGTTGGCCTGCAACTCGACCCCCGGCATCCGGCCGTGTCCGAAGCGTTGGTAGGGCGTGCCGAACCAATCGCCGTCGTGGAAACCCTGCCGGGGCCGGGCACCGACCAAAACGATCCGGTTGGACGCGAACCCATGGCCCGACGCGAGCACCTGCGCGAGACCGCGATGTTCGAAGTGGCCGGGCGGACCCCGGAAGTTGATGGCATGTCCCGGTCCGTGCGACGCCATCGGGTGGCCCCCGCCGAGCAAACCCGCCGCCACCGCCATCGCGGGTTCCATTTCCGCTTCCGGCATCGGCAGGTCGCGGACGAACGGGATTCCCTCGCGTTCGTCCTTGGGCACGTTGACGAGGCCCACGCCGGCCGCCGCCGCCGCCAGGGTTTCGTTCGGCATCACCCGCCGCGCGATCGCCGAGTTGCCGGAGGCGCCGAGGTTGCTCGCCGTCCGGTCCACCCGCGCCGCCAGCACCACCCGCCCGTGCGAACGGATCGCCTCCGCCAACTCCGCGTCTTCCGTCGGTTTGTCGGCCCGGAACACCACGTCGAGGAACACGAGCCGCGCCCCTTGTTCCTTGAGCAACCGCAGCAACCGCGCGTAGACGCGGCGGTCCAGGGGCGTCTCCGGCGGCGAACCCGGCGGCAACAATTCCCGCGCGGATTCCGGGTCGATGTCGACGATCGCGATCCGGTCGTCCGACTGGTAGCCGCGGAACGCGAAGGGCAGATCCCGGCTCCACGACTCGAGCGTCCGCGTGAAGGGGAACGCCACCAACAGCACGCCCAGACCCGTGGTCAGCACGAGGCTTCCCGTCTTGCCGATCCACCAGAGCCGGCGTTTTCCGAGGGCTTCCTTCATGATCAGAACGCGAGGCGCAGCCGCGCGTAGAATGTCCGGTCCCGCGGCAACTCCGCGTAGGGATTGAGGGGGTTCAGCCGGTAGTCTTGGCCGGTCACGTTCAGCACGCCCAGCGTCGCCTCCACCCGGCGCCGCGCGAACCGCCATCCCGCATACAGGTTCCCCTGCACGAACGCATCGCCCGCGGATTCCGGCGCGGTCCCGTAACCAAGGTTCCACTGCCGATACCAGGTCGCGTCCGCCCGCGCGAAGAAGCCCGACGGATGGTTGAACACCGCGTGTCCGCCCACCGAGACCAACTCCGCCGCCCTCCGGGTCCGCGGGATTGGCAACGTTTCGTAGCCGTCGTCGAATTCCGACCGCGTGAAGCCGGCACGCAGCCCCAAGGCCCAATCCCGCCCCACCAACCGGTCCAGGGTGCCGCGCACCGAGCGCTCCGTGTAACGGAAGTCCTCGGGCAACGTCGCGGCGAAAACCTTCGTCACCGACACCTTGTCGGGGAGGCGCGGTTGGTAGTCGAACACGCCGACGGTGCGCGAGACGTCCGACTGCAACGACTCGAACTGGAGCCCGGCGTAGGTGTTGGTCCACGGCTTCAGGTCGACGCCAAGTCCCGCGACCTCGAACCGGGGCGCGGACACCGAGCTCGTCACGGCCTCCGAAGCCAGCGTCCGGAACGCCTGCCCAAACCCGGCGATCTGGGTCGGCTCCAGACGGAACGTCTCGTCGAACGTGACCCCGCCCAGCGAGCGGGCCCACATGCCGCGGACGGCGATCGACGGCAGGAGATCCCAGACCAAGCCCGCCTTCGGTCCCAGTTGGCTTTGCTCCGCCCCGCCCGACGAGACGGGGGGATTCCGGAAGTTGTCGGGGAACCGCACGCGGTCCGCCGTCACGCCGCCGGTCAACCGCAGGTCGGGCAACACTTCCCAGGTCGAGTACGCGTACACCGCCCCGCGCGAGAAGCCCTCGCGGAAATCCGCCAGCGCGGGCGGGGATGCGAGGATGCGGGGCACGCGGTCGAACGGCGAACCGGGGTTGGACAGCAACGAATGGACGTCGAAATCCCCCGATTGCGCACGCGCGCCAACGACGGTGGTCTGCCGTTCGGTCTGGAAAATCTGGTTCAGTTCCGCGGTCCACGCCTCGAATCGCCAGCGATAGTCGATGTCGAACGGCACCATGCCGTTGGTCTGGTACGCGCCGTTGTTGGCCCTCAAGACGACCGTCTGCGGCGCCTGGAGGTCGGTGACCGTCTGCAGGTTCTCGAGGTGCCCGCCGAGGAACAGGGTCTGCACCCCCGGCTGCCATTCGTGCCGCCAACCCACCACCGCCAGCGGATGCTGCGGCTCCTCCACGCGGTAGCGGGGGCGGCCGTTCGTCGGGGAATAGTACTGGAAGTCGTCGCCGGCCGAGAAATCCTGGTACTTGGTCAGCACCAGCGCGGTGTCGTCCGGACCCACGCGCGTCTTGGCCGTGGCGTACCATTCCAACCGGTCGAGATCGTTGTTCGGCCGCACGCCGTCGTGGTGTTCGTACTCGACGTCGAGCGACCACGCGAGCGGGCCGGCGGTGCCGTACTGCGAGCCCAGTTGCCGGACGCGGCCGTCGCCGAAGTATTCCGTCGAGGAGTTCAACCCGAGCCGCGGCACCTCGAGCAGGCGCGAGTATTCCTGTTGCGACACGTGTTGCGGCAACACGCCGGCACCGACGGGCGCCAGCAGGTTGGCGAGGAGCAGTTCGTTGAACCACTGGGTCTCGTACCGGAGGTTGAACCGGGTCGGGTCGCGGAGCGCGTCGAAGGATTCCGCGAGGAACAGGTGCGCGGAATGACCGGCTTGGTCGCGGGCCACCGCACGGGCCGCCTCGCGCACGCTGGTCTCGTCGAGCCCCGCGTCGCGGAACACGCCCGCGAGGTTGGCCCCGCGCACCGCGAGGTCCTGGTCCAGGAGCAGTCGCGACCGGAACACGCGGCGGTTGTCGTTCCGTGCCACGCTTTCCTCGAGATCGCGGACCGCGTCGTTCACGGCGTCGCCGCGTTGGCGCAACAGACCGAGGTACAACGGCGGCGTCGGGTCGGACGGGTCCAGGCGGGCCGCCAACCGCAGTTCCTGCAGCGCCCGGCGCGGGTCGCCCGCGTCGTCCCAGGCCTTGCCAAGGTAGCTGTGCAGGATCGCCCGGTTCGGTTCCCGCGCGCACGCGATCGCCAGATCCGCCCTGCCGCCGGCCGCGTCGCGTTGCTGGAGGCGGCAGAGGCCGCGCCCCAGCCACGCGTTGCCCAACCCGCCGTCGAGAGCGAGGGCGCGCTCGAATTCCGCCCGCGCGTCCGCGATCCGCCCGCCCGCCGCCGCGACGAATCCCGAAAGGGCCCGCGCCTGCGCGTTTTCGGGCGACGCTTCCAGCGCTTTCCCCAGCGCCTCCGCGGCGGGGCGGCGTTGGCCGAATCCGAATTCCAGGTCCGCCACCCGGGCCCAGGCGAACCCGAATCCCGGCGAGCGCCGTGCCGATTCCCGCGCGTCCGCCAAAGCCTCCCGCAACCGGAACCGCGACTGGAGCCAATACGAGCGGGCCAGAAATTCGCCCGCCGTCGCCGGCGCTCCCGGCGGGAGTCCCTCCCGCATCTGCACCGCCGCCATCATCGTCCGCAGCGCCCGGCCCGCGGCGTCGCCCTCCGGCAACGCCGCCAGCAACGCCTCCGCCTCCGCCACCTTGCCCACCGAAAGCAGCAGCCCCGCGTGGTACGCACGTTCGCCGTCGCCCGACGGGACCCGGCCCGCGGGATATGCGTCCAGCGCGCGGAGCAGGTTGCCCGATCGGTACGCGGCCACCGACACCGCGAGCAGGGCCGTCGTTTCCGGCGGCAACGTCAGTTCGCCGGGGTCGAGCACGCCCGGGTAGTAGAGGCACCACTGGATGATGCTGGTTGCGTCGATGACCGGCACGAGGCGGGGCGCCTGGCCGGGCGCGACGATTCCCTGCAGTCGGTTGGTCACCACGACCGGCGTCCCCACGCCCTGGGCGCTCGCCAGGGTCACGACGCCGTCGAACACCGTCAGCAGCGTCGTCCCGTCCGCCTGGACCTCGAGGTGGAATTCCGTCCCCTCGATGCCCGCCACCGCGGTGCCGGTTTCCACCTCGATCGCGCGCGGGGCCGTGCGGTCGAGGAAGTACATTTTCCCGAGGCGGAAATCCAACCGCGCGCGGGCGGTGGCGCGCCGCGGCGGCAGCAACTCGAACTCGCTGAGTTCGTTCACCTGCAGGACGTCGAGGTCGGCCAATTGCACCGCCGCGCGGCTCCGCGCCTGGGTGCGGAGTCGGTCCGAGAATTCCAACCGATCGCCGCGGACCGCGTTCGTCCAAGCCGCCGGCAAGGCCCTGCGCGCCAAAGTCGCCGCGCCGTCCAACGACGCCAGCACGGCGTTCGTCGCGTCTCCGGCCATCGCGCTCCCGACCGCCAGGAACAGCCACGCCACCCACCCCCGCATCGGGCGCGTCCGCTTCATGGCAACACCACCGCGCGGATGAATTCGGCCGCGCGTCCCGGCACCGGTGTCACCGGCACGTCGACCGTGCCGGCCGGAGGCACCAACTGCTCGTCCACGCGCGTCCACGCGCGCAGGTCTTCCGATCGCTCGACCCGCACCCGGGTTCCCGGGCGCCCGCCCAGTTTCACGGTATAGCCGCCGTTGGCGAACCGCGGCGCGCCCCACTGCAGCGGCGTCACCGTCACCCGCACTTTCCTAGTGCCCGCCACGTCCACGCCGCCGCTCGCGTACGACGCCCTCACGGTCAGGTCCGTCGTCCGGGTCACCGCCGCGGTGTCGAGGACACCGGCCGCGGAAATCGTCGCCGGCCCGTCGACGTTCCAATCCGGATCGATCGCCTCGGTCACGCCGTCGGTCCACGTCGCCGACGCCGTGAAGGCCGCGCCCGCGCCGCCGGCCAGTTGGTCCGGTCCGCCCACCGACACGGACGAAAGCTCGACCAGATCCAGCGCCGGCGCCCCGCTGCCGGAATCGATGCGGATGGCGCCGCCACCGGGACCGACGTTGGACAGATCGAAGTACGGCCACGGCCCGGTTCCCAGCAGACGCCGATCCACGGATCGCCACCGGCCGGCCCCGGACTTGGTGGCCGCCAGTTCCTCGAGCACCGCGTAGCCGCCCCAACCGATGCCTTGGTCGCCGAAGGAAAGTTGTCCGTCGGACGTCGGCAACGTCATGTCCACCGGCACCGTCGCCACCTCGCCCGGCGCCAGTCCGTTGGTCGACACCACCAGCACGTTCGCCAGATCCGCGCGGGCCAGATCACCGGCCGGCGAATCGTTGCTGTTGTTCAGGGCGTAACCCGGCCGACGGTAGAGCCGGAGCTGAAGCGCACCGGTCGTTGCCTCCGACTGGTTTTTCACGGTCATGCTCCCGGAAATCCGCGCCGTCCGATCGGCCTCGTTGGCCACCACGGCGACCTGCGTCTGGCGGATGGATACCGGGGAAGCGGTGAGGTCCAGACGCACCTTGGTGAAAACGTGGTTCTCGACCGCGCCGAAGTTGTCGAAAGGCATTCCGCCCACGGCAAACTCGTAGCGGTGGCCGGCCACGGCATCGAAGGAGGCAATCGCGGTGAGGCCAACGACGTGGGAATCCGCGGGCACCGGCACCAGCGAGTACACGTCTTTCCCCTCGAGGATCCGCAGACCCAACTGGCTCTGGTTGCCGGTCACCGAGACCGTCGCCCGCGTCCCTCCCGGACCGAGGTCCGCCGGCGCCGTCCAATGCCACCAGATGTCCGCCGTTCCCGGCGGAAACGTCGTCTCGCCGAACTCCATGCCGGCCGCCAGCAGGCTGCCTTCGACCGGTCCTTTGTCCGTCGGGGCAATCGCCGGCGAAAGCTCGAACACATCCATGGAATATGGGATGCGGTACGACAGATCGATCTCGCAGGGCCCCGGATTCAACCCGCCGCCGAAGGGGTCCGGAATGGTTTCGACCCGGATCCACACCGGCTTTTCGTAAACGGTGAAAAAGCTCGTCGGGAACGAGCGGCCCTGGTTGTCCCGAAGTTCCTGCCGGAGTTCCACGAGGTCGGCGAAGGACTCCGTCTCCGACCGGCTGGTGTAGGCGACGAACCGGTGCCCGGCACTTCTCGACGTGAGCGTCATCAGGCCGCGCGAATGGCGCGGCGAAATCCATTTGAACCACACGGAATCGCCGCCGGCCCCGGCGCCGAGCGGCTTCGGTTCGCCCACTTCCACCGTGGCCATCCGGTTGTCACCCGATAGGACGACATCATCCCCGACGACCGGGACCGCGCCCGCGAAATCGTCGCCTGCCGGCGGGGCCAGCAGCGCGTAACCGACGTCGGTCGAGAGCGCGAGGTCGAGGATGCGGGGAAGCGGCGGAGGGAATGGAAGCGGGGTGACGGCGACGGTGTCTCCCCATTGGATCACCGCCTCGTCCGTCCGCACCGCGACGTCGAACGGTTCGAACAGCGACGCCGCGACCACGGCGGTCGGCGGGAATGCAAGGGAGTCCGGCACGACGAAGTTCGTCGCCCCGCCGAATCCGCCCCACGAAAACACCTTGCCGTCCAGACCGAGCGCCACCGCCTGGACATGCCCGCCCCGGATCATCCGCAGGGGCGGCAGGTTCGCCGGCTTTTGCTTCGCCCCGGGCCCGGGGCCCCAAACCAACAGGGAACCGTCGGTCTTCAACGCGTAATCCTCGTCCAAACCCGCCGACAGCATCCACGTGCCCGCCAGTTGCGAGGCCGAAGGCGCGCCGGCCGGCGCGGCACCCCACGCGGTCAACTTCCCCGCGGCATCGATCGCCAGCGAATGCGAAGGGCCCGCGGCGACCGCCACGATGTTCGCCAACCCGGCAGGGACCGCGGTTTGTCCCAACGCGTTGTCGCCCCACGCCCGCACCGTCCCGTCGCGCAACCGCGCCACCACGTGGCCCGCGCCCGCCGCGATCTGCGCCACCGGCCCGATGCCCGACGGCGGTTGCGGCCCCGACGCCGGCCACACCACCACGCCGCCATCCGGCTTCAACGCCACGCCGAACCCGATGCCGGCACCGATGCCCGTGGCACCCGTCGTGGTCTCCGGCGGCACCAACGCCCCGGTCAGTCCCGGCCCCCAGGCAACGACGCGATTCCGATGCGGCGGCGGCGCCACTTCGACGACGCCCTGGATGAAATTGAGGTTGTTGTCGACGTCGTCCCAAAGCAGGTCGCCGCGGAGGTAGGTCCAGAACTGCGTGCCGGTGCCATCGCCCAGCGGGCCCGAGTTGTTCGGTCGGCCCGTCCACCAGTTCGCGTACGAAGGCGTCTCGCCGCCGGCCCACGAGAACAACGGCATGCGCTGGACCGGCGTCCACCCCACCGTCGGCACCTTGTTCGTGTCGCGGAGGCCGATCCAGAGCGACCGCGGTCCCGACGGCCCGGGGCCAAAGGTTCCGGAGACCCATAGGTTTTCGGCCGCGTCGTTGATCGTGACGAGGTGGCCGCCCAATTGGACCGCGCGGGCCTCCGCCTCTTCCCAGCTCGAGAGATCGAGAAGGTAGTAATCGTGCCCGTTGGCCGGATTGGCCACCGGACCGGCGATCACCGCGGGAGAAGGCGTCTGGGCCGCGGCCCGCAGGCAGAACAGCCCTGCCACAAGACCACCCACCCCCTGCTGGACAAGGCGGGCCACGATGGCCCGGGGATAAAGCAACATGGAGTTCGGCATGGGATCCGTTCCGACGGGGAAATTCCATACCCGCTCCACCCCGCGCGTGCACGTCCCAATCCGCGGGGACGCACGCGGCGGGCGAATCGTGGCATCGCGGGCCACCGAACGCCCCGGAGCGTCGCGGCGTTCCCAAGACCTTGCGACCCGCGCTCCATGGCGCTTCGCGCGGAAGACACCCTCCGACGCTGCTTGCTCCCTGCCTTGCCCCGAAAATCCTCCGCTCGCCACGGGCCGGATCCTTCCCCAAAGTACCGCCCGTCATGAGCGCCGAATCCCGTCTCAAGGAATTGCAACTCGTCCTGCCGCCCGCCCCGAAGCCCGTGGCCGTCTATCGCCCGCTCGTGGTGCTGGGCAATGTCGCCTATGTCTCCGGACACGGCCCCGTCTGCACCGATGGCTCGCTGATCAAGGGCGTGGTCGGACGCGACGTCGATCTCGCTGGCGGCCAGGCCGCCGCGCGCCAGGTCGGCCTCGCCATCCTCGCCACCCTCCGCGAACACCTGGGTTCCCTCGACCGGGTGAAGCGCGTCGTGAAGATCCTCGGCATGGTCAACACCGCGCCCGATTTCTACGATCACCCCAAGGTGATCAACGGCTGCAGCGAGCTGTTCGCCGCGGTCTGGGGGAACGAGAACGGCATCGGCGCCCGCAGCGCCGTCGGCATGGGCCCGCTGCCCGGCAACATCGCCGTCGAGATCGAGGCGATCTTCGAACTCGTCTGAACCGCCATCCACCGACGGAACATGGAATTCCACCGCGAACCCGAACCCAAACCCGCCTGGTATTCCATCGCCAATGCCGGTGACGTGGCCTCGCCCGCCCTGCTGCTCTACCGCTCCCGGATCGAGGCCAACCTTCGGGAAATGCTGCGCATCGCCGGCGATCCCGCCCGCCTGCGCCCGCACGTCAAGACGCACAAGCTCGCCGAGATCGTCCGCCGGCAGGTCGCCCTCGGCATCTCGAAGGCCAAGTGTGCCACCATCGCCGAGTGCGAACTCGCCGCGGCCAACGGCGTCGCCGACGTCCTGCTGGCCCTGCAACCGGTCGGCCCCGCGATCAAGCGCCTGGCACAACTCGCCGACGCCTTCCCGGCGGTGAAGTTCTCGGCGGTCGTCGACAACGACGACGTCGCGGAAATGCTGGACCAGGAGTGGAAGGGACGCCCGCCGCTCGGGGTGTTCGTCGATCTCGACGTCGGGCAACACCGCACCGGCATCGCGCCGGGCAACGACGCCCTGGCGTTGGCGCGCCGCGTTTCCCGGTTGCGAGCGCTGCGGTTCCGCGGCCTGCACGCCTACGACGGGCACCTCGGGATTGCGGATCCGGAGGAACGCGCCGCGCGCTGCGACGCCGCCTACGAACCGGTCGCCGCGCTGGCCGCCGCCCTCGTGGCCGGCGGGATCCCGGTGCCCGCGATCGTCGCGGGCGGTTCCCCGACCTTCGCGATCCACGCGCGCCGGCCGGACGTCGAGCTGAGCCCGGGAACGACGGTGCTTTGGGACGCCGGCTACGGATCGAAGCTCAAGGACCTGCCGTTCCTTCCCGCGGCGACGCTGCTGACCCGCGTGGTGAGCAAGCCGGGTCCCGATCTCCTCTGCCTCGACCTCGGCCACAAGGCCGTGGCGTCGGAAATGCCCCATCCCCGCGCGGTGTTCCCGTCCCTGCCCGACGCGGAACCGGTCTCGCACAGCGAGGAACACCTGGTGTTGCGCACCACCAAGGCAGATCGGATCCACGTGGGCGACGTCCTGTACGCGATCCCGTGGCACGTGTGCCCGACGGTGGCGTTGCACCAGGAGGCGTGGTTGGTCGACGAGGGCCGCGCGGTCGAGTGCTGGCACATCCTCGCCCGGGCCCGCCGCCTGCATTGGTAGCCGCAGACAGCCTAAATATTTCTGGCGGCGGCGCGTCCGCCTTTCCACGTTGTTGTCATGCCCGTGATCGAAAGAACCATCGAGGTGAAGTGGCGCCACCGGGTGCACTTCACGGAAGGGGCGTTCTCCCCGGGCAATCCCGTGCTCCGGGACATCCTCGCCGACGGTCGCCCCGCGCCCTTCGGCCGCCGCGCCAAGGCGCTCGTGGTCGTCGACGAATCCCTCGCGCATGCCATGCCCCACCTCGTCCGGGACTTGGAAGCCTACTTCGCGACCCACGCCGACACCCTCCAACTCGTCGCGCCCCCCGTCCTCGTGCTGGGCGGCGAGACGGTCAAGAACGCCTACTTCCGCGTTTCCGAAATCCACGCCCTCGTCGACCGCCACCACATCGACCGCCACAACTACGTGATCGCCATCGGCGGCGGCGCCCTGCTCGACATGGTCGGTCTGGCCGCCGCCACCGCGCACCGCGGCGTCCGCCACGTCCGCATCCCCACCACCACCCTGGCCCAGGACGACTCGGGCGTCGGCGTGAAGAACGGGATCAATGCGTTCGGGAAGAAGAATTTCATCGGGACGTTCGCCCCGCCGTTCGCCGTCATCAACGACTTCGGCCTGCTCGCCACCCTCGGCGCCCGCGACAAACGGGCCGGATACGTCGAGGCGGTCAAGGTTGCCTGCATCCGCGACGCCCGGTTTTTCGAGTCGATCGAACGGGATGCCGACGCCCTGGCGGCGTTCGAACCGGAGGCCATGAAACGCCTGATCCGGCGCAGCGCGGAACTCCATCTCGACCACATCGCGAGGAACGGCGACCCGTTCGAGATGGGCAGCGCGCGCCCGCTCGATTTCGGCCACTGGTCCGCGCACAAGCTCGAGCAACTCTCCGAGTACCGCCTGCGCCACGGCGAGGCCGTCGCGGTCGGGATCGCCCTCGACGTCGTCTACGCGCGGCTCGCCGGCCTGCTGCCCGACGCCGATGCCGAGCGGGTCCTCGGGTTGCTCGAGCGGCTTGGGTTCGAGTTGTTCTCGCAGGAATTGCTGCACGCGGACGAGGACGGCCAGCTGCTGGTCGTCGCCGGCCTCGAGGAATTCCGCGAACACCTCGGCGGCGAGTTGACCATCACCCTGCTGCGGGCCATCGGCCAGGGCTTCGAAGTGAACGCCATGGACCTGCCGCTCGTGATCCGCGCCATCGGGGAACTCCGCGAACGGCACGGCCAACGCCAGCGCACCGTCGCCCTCCCGGCGTCGCGAACCGCGTCACGCTGACCGCCATGCCCCGCGTCGCCGTCCTCAACGTCGTCGGCCTGACGCCGTCCCTTGTCGGCCCGCGCACGCCCCGGCTCGCCGCGTTCGCGAAACGCGGCCACGTCGCCGCCATCGATCCCGCGCTCCCCGCCGTCACCTGCACCGCGCAGTCCGACTACCTGACGGGCCGGCGCCCCTCGGTCCATGGCATCGTCGCCAACGGTTGGTACGATCGGTCGCTCGCCGAGGTGCACTTCTGGAAGCAATCGAACCACCTCGTCGCGGCGCCGAAGGTCTGGGACGAGCTGCGCGGGCTCGTGCCCGGCTTCACCTGCGCGAAGATGTTCTGGTGGTACAACATGTATTCCACCGCGGATTTCTCGGTCACGCCGCGACCCATGTACCCGGCGGACGGCCGCAAATTCTTCGACGTCTATTCGTGGCCGTACGCGCTCCGGCCCGACCTCAAGGCCGCGCTCGGCGATTTCCCGTTCCCGACCTTCTGGGGCCCCGCCGCCGGAATCCAGTCGCCGCAGGGCACGCCCGACGCCGCATCCCGCTGGATCGCCGCCTCGGCCCGCTGGATCGAGGAGAAGCACCGACCCACGCTCAACCTGGTCTACCTCCCGCACCTCGACTACAACCTCCAGCGCCTCGGTCCCCACCATCCCGCCGTTGCCGAAGACCTGGGCCGCATCGATGCCATCGCCGGCGATCTCATCGATTACCTGGAGGCCCGCGGCGTCGCGGTGATCGTGCTCAGCGAGTACGGGATCACGCCCGTCGACACGCCGATCCACCTGAACCGGGAATTCCGGAAGAAGGGCTGGATCACGGTGCGGGAGGAACTCGGGCTCGAGGTGCTCGACGCCGGCAATTCCCGGGCCTTCGCGGTGGCCGACCACCAGTCCGCCCACATCCAGATCAACGATCCCGGCATCGCCGGCGAGGTGCGGGCCCTGTTGGAATCGATTCCCGGCGTCGCCGAAGTCCACGGCGCCGAGGGAAAGCGACGACTCGGCCTCGACCATCCCCGCGCCGGCGACCTCGTGGCTTTCTCGAGGGAGAACGCGTGGTTCACCTATTACTACTGGCTCGACGATGCCAAGGCGCCGGACTTCGCCCGCTGCGTGGACATCCACCGCAAGCCCGGCTACGACCCCGTCGAACTGTTCCTGGACCCGGCGATTCCCGCGGTGAAACTGCGGATCCTCGCGAAACTACTCCGGAAAAAGCTGGGGTTCCGGATGCTCATGGACGTGATCCCGCTGGACGCGACGCTGGTGAGGGGATCGCACGGTTGCCGCCCGAAGTCGGAAGCGGATTGGCCGATGCTGGTGTCCGGGCAGCCCTTGCCGGGGGCCCGGATGGGTTCGACGGACGTCTATGCGGTGATCCGCGCGGCGGTATTGGGTTGATCAGGGGGACGACGGCAGCGCGGGCAAGACCCCCTGCTCCGTCCGCAGGTCGCAGGGGTGGCCGCGACCCGACAATTCCGCGGCCATCCGTTCCATCGCGCACCCGAGCAATTCGACGTCGCCGCGCGCGTCGTGGCGGCGCACCGAGGATTTGGAGAGGCAAAGGCGCTCGAGCACCGCGTCCAATCCGTGGCGCAACCGCGGGGTCGGCCACACCGTCCGCGAAAGCCAGATGGAATCGTGGTAGACGACGGGCCGCGTCGGCATCCCGTGGCGCACGCAGCCGGCACGCAGGAAATTCATGTCGAACCGGTGGCCGTTGTGGGCAACCAACAACGCGTCGCCCGCCCACGCGCTGAACGCGGACAACATCCGGTCGACGGGTGGGGCGCCCCGAACCTGACGGTTCGTCACGCCGGTGTACTGCTCGATCCACGCCGGGATCGGGCGCTGCGGATCGACGTACGAAAAAAACGTCTCGGCCGCGCTCACCCTTCCCCCGCGCATCCGAACCGCGGCGATCTGGATCACGCGGTCGACTTCCGGCGAGAGACCGGTGGTCTCGAGATCGAACACGACCCATTCGTTCGGCGGCACGTGTTTCACCTTCGTCCGCGCAACGGGTCGCGGTCAACCGAAGGGTGGCCCGGAAAAAAGAGCCCCCGGCCCGAAGGGAAATATTCGGGCCGGGGGCCTGGCCTCCGGCGCGCGCGCTTTGAAGACACGCGCCGGATGGGAAAGGGAAGGTTTACTCGACGTTCACCCCGATCTCGCGGGGCTTGGCCGCCTCGGTTTTCGGGACCGTCACGGTGAGGATGCCATCTTTGTACGTCGCCTTGATCGCGTCGCCGTTCACGGGAACCCCGATTTCGAAACGTCGCTCCAAGGTGCCGTAGTGGCGCTCGCGCCGGTGGTATTCGCCCTCTTTGGCGTCCGTCTCGTAGCGGCGTTCGGCAGCGATCGAGAGCACTCCCTCGTGAAGGGCCACCTTGATGTCTTCCCGGCGGATACCCGGCAACTCGGCCGCGATGACGATGTTGTCCTTGTCCTCGCGGACGTCGGTGGGGGGAGCCACGACGGGCGCCCGGTTTGCATCGGTGGCCGGGGCAATGAACCGGCCGAATTCACGCTCGAGATCCGCGAAGGGAGAGAATGCGGCGAGCGGCGAACGGAAATAGGGAGTCACAAGTTTCATGGCTGTGTCTATGCGTCGAATGTTGATGTTCTTTTCGAGTCCGGCGTTGCGCACGCCGTGCTTGCCGGCCGTCCAAGCCGGACGGATGCCGGGTTCTGGACTTGGCACAACCCACTCGCAACCCGCTGGCGTGCAATGCTCGCGCTGCGCAATCACGGTTTCCATCGGGTCATCCCGCGCCAAGGCATCCCATCGGCGAGCCACTCCGGCGCAAGCCGTGTCGCAAAGACTCTCGGTGCCGGTGCCAAGCCCCGGGGGAAATCGATCGCCACACCGCGGCGGCGCCCCGATGGGTGGTGCCGGCGCCGGGAAGCGAGGGCGGCAAGTCTCCTACGGAGGAACGCCGTCTCACGACGGTATCCACGGCGGCGGGTCCACCCAAGATGGCGGGAAGCACCCCGGAAGGGGGAAGGCCTTCGAATGCCTTGAACCCGGCGGCAGGAAAGGCGCAGGCTGGTCCCATGTCCATCCGCCACTCCATTGCCGGCGCCATCGCGTTGGCCACCACGCTCGGCAGTCTTGCCGCGGATTTCGCGATCCATGACGGCGACCGCGTGGTGTTCCTCGGCGACAGCATCACCGAGCAACGCCTCTATACCACCTACATCGAGGCCTATGCCCTGACCCGGCACCCGTCGTGGAAGCTGACCTTCCGCAACGTGGGCTGGGGCGGCGACACGGCTTGGCTTCGCCAGCGTGCCCATCCCGACGAGGCACGCCTTTTCGCGGCCGACGAAACCGCGCAGCAGCAGATGATCGAGGCATCCGTGGGAAGCGGCCTTGCCCGGGACGTGCTCCCGCTGCACCCGACGTTCGTCACGGTGAAGTTCGGGATGAACGACCACTCCTACCAAGCCTTCCGTCCCGACATCTTCCGCGCCTATGCCCGCGGCCAGTCGGAGATTGCCAAGGTGCTCGGCGGCACGGGTGCGCGGGTCGCGTTCCTCACCCCGCAACCCATCGAGGAGAAGCGGGCGGACCCCGACAAGGACATCCGCAACCTCTCGCTCCGCCAGTTCTCCGACGGCCTCAAGGAAGTCGCGGCCCGAGGCAACGCCCAGTTCGTCGACCAATTCGCGCCGTACATGGGCGTGATGCTCGCCGAACGGGCCAAGAACCCGCAGGCGTTCATCGGTGGCGGCGATGCCGTCCACCCCGGACCCGCCGGCCACACGCTGATGGCCTGGGCCGTCCTCAAGGGACTCGGCGCCTCGGCGGCGGTTTCGAAAGTGGAGATCCAGATCGCCTCGGGCTCCGCCGCGGCCGACGGTTGCAAAGTCGAGAACGTGGACACCGGGGGCGGCGGGGTCGCGTTCGACCGCACCGACGACGCATTGCCGATGCCGATCGACGTGCGCGCCGTTGCCGCGTTGAAGTTGGCACCGGTTCTGGAAGACCTCAGCCAGTACGGCCTCCGCGTCGCCGGCCTGGCCGAAGGCAACTACGAGATCACGATCGACGGCGAGTCCGCGGCCAAGGCCAGCGCCGTGGAATTGGCCGCCGGCATCAACCTCTCCTCGGCCGAAGGTCCCGTCACGAAGCAGGCGCGCGAGGTCCTCGCGCTGGTTTTCCAAAAGAACGACGCCTTCTTCAACCGCTGGCGCAACGTCCAGTTGCACTCGTTTCCCGCCTGGGCCAAGGGTCCGGAGACCGAGGCGCTGCGGCAGGCCGAGGTGAAGCGGATCGACGGCCTGATCGCGGGAGAGGAAGAAAAGATCGACGCGGCGCGGCAACCCCGGAAACACCACTTCGTGGTCAAGCGCGCGTCGCCCTGAACGGGTGGCGTCGCCCGGGGGAATCGAATGCTCGGCCGGACATCCCAACCCAAGTCGGGCTTCACGCTGACCGAGATCCTCGTGGTGGTCGGCATCATCGCGTTGATCGCCGCGATGATGGCCCCGAGCATCACCAAGACGATCCACAACGCGCGCCGCGTGCGTTGCGCGTCGAACCTGCGGCAGGTGGGCATCGTGTTTGCCGCGTTTGCCCACGAACACCAGGACCACTACCCGCAGAACGTCCCCGCCGCGGAAGGCGGCGCCCTCGATGACAACGTCCGGGTGCCACTCGCCGAGGGGATCCTCGCGTTGAACCACGGGGTGTTCCGCGCCACGGCGAACGATTTCAGGACGCCGCAGTCCCTGGTGTGCCCCGCCACGCGGCTGTGGGTGCCGAGTGCCCGGACCATCGCCCTCACCAATCTGTCCTACTGCGTGAACCTGTACCCGAAATTCGGCGATGCCGGGACGGTGTTGGCCGCGGACGCCAGCCTCGCCACCTACTGGCGCCTGTTTTCGGATTTCCCGCGCAACGCGACCAACGTCGAGATCCGGTTCGCACAGGACCGCCACATGGGCCGGGGCAATGCCGTCTACGGCGACGGCCACGTGGAAAGCAGCACCAAGCTCAGGCTGCAACGGCCCGCGCAGGCCTTCCGGCGGCAGCGTTGACATCCAGACTCAGACTCTGGGCTCCCAACCACGCCGGTATTCCCGCGTCCACAGTCGCGACATCGCCCGCGTCGCACCCCGGAGGCGGCCCGTCGCCGGATCGACGTCGACCGTGCGTCCGGTGCGCCACGCGATGTTGCCGAGGTGGCACAGCAGGGTGCTCTTCTGGCCCTCCGCGATCGGCGAGTTGAGCGGGGTTCCCGTGCGGATTGCCCCGACGAAGTTCGCGAAGTGCGAGACGTCGCTCCACCGCCCCTTCACCGAGCGTTGCTCCCGGCCGTTGGGATCCAATATCCGGTAGGAACCGCCGGCATCGATCGCCAGCACGCCCGCATCGCCGTAGAAATTCACGAACCCTTCCGCGTCGCCCTTCCGCGGCGTGCAACTCGAGCAGTCCAGCGAGATGCCGCACGGGCCGAAGTCATAGGCGGCGTCGAAGGTGTCCGGCGTTTCCTGGTCGTCCCGGAAATGGTAGCGGCCGCCGGTGCAATTCACGCGCCGCGGATATTCCACGCCGAGTCCCCAACGCGCGATGTCGAGGGCATGGGGACCGTTGTTGGCGAGTTCGCCGCCACCCCAATGCCACCGCCAATGCCAGTTGTAGTGGACGAGATTGTCGACGTAGGGGCGTTCTGGAACCGGGCCCTGCCACAGGTCGTAGTCGAGCCACGACGGCACCGGGGCCCGCTTGCCGTGGCCGATCGCGAGCCGCGCCCCCGTGTACCAGCACCGCGCGAACCGGACCGGACCGATCGCGCCCGACCGGAGTTCGTCGATCGCCCGCCGGACGGACTCGCAGCTCCGGCGCTGGTTGCCCATCTGCACGAGACGCCGATGACGGATCCCGGCAGCCACCATCATCTCGCCCTCGCGCGGATTGTGGCTGCCGGGTTTCTCCACGTAGACGTGTTTGCCCGCGGCGCATGCGAGGATCGTCGCCGGCGCGTGCCAGAAATTGGGCATCGCGATGGTCACCGCGTCGAGGTCCCGTTCCTCCAACAACCGCCGCAGATCGCGGTGAATCCGGGGCCGGTGGCCGGAGGTCTTTTCGACGCGGTCGGCCGCCGCCAAGGCGCGCCGCTCGTCGACGTCGCACACGAAGGCCACCTCGGCATGCGGCACCGCCAACAGGGCGGCCACGTGGTCCATCCCGCGCCCGAGCCCGACCACGGCCAGGCGGACGCGTTCGGACGGCGGGTCCATGGCGAGGAGGGAAGGAACGGCGGCGGTCGCGAGACCGGCGGCAAAGCCGGCCCGCGCCATGAATTGGCGTCGGGACTGGAACATGGAGGGAAATGCCGGCCCGGGGCCGGGGCATCGCGGGTGGATGCCGCGGACGTTGCGCCGTTCATCCCGGATCGGCAATCCCGGCGCGCCGGTTTTCCGGGGCGCATCTTGCCGCGATAACCATCGGGCTTGCCCGGGGTGCCACGCTCCCGGCCACGGCGAACCCCGGAATCCGGTCCTGCCAAGACGATCCTTCCCCGGCCATCGGGACGGCATTCGGTACGGACGGGCGTTTCCTTGCTTGCCCCGGGTGCGTGGCTGGCCGGAAATCCACCCATGCGCCGTTTCCTGTGCCTCCTTCCGTTCGCGGCCCTCGCCGTGGGCGCCGCCGACCTTCGGCTCGGGCTCGTCGGACTCGACACGTCCCATGTCACCGCCTTCACCGAGATCCTCAACGATCCGTCGGCCAAGGGCCATGTCGAGGGCGCGCGCGTGGTGGCCGCCTTCAAGGGCGGCAGTCCCGACATCCCCTCCAGCGCGTCGCGGGTCGACGGCTACACGAAGACCCTCGTCGAAAAACACGGCGTCAAGATCTACGACTCGATCGAGGCGATGTGTCGCGACGTCGACGCGGTGTTGATCGAGAGCGTGGACGGGCGGCCGCATCTGGCGCAGGCCAAGCCGGTCATCGCCGCCCGCAAGCCGCTGTACATCGACAAACCGATGGCGGGATCGCTCCACGACGGACTGGAGATCTTCCGATTGGCGAAGGAGGCCGGGGTCCCGGTGTTCACGGCCTCGTCGCTGCGCTTCGCGCGTGCCACGCAGGCCGCCCGCGCCGGCGCGATCGGCACCGTGACCAACGCCGTCACCACGAGCCCGGCGGAGCTCGAGCCCCACCACCCCGATCTCTTCTGGTACGGGATCCACGGCGTGGAATCGCTGTTCACCGTCCTCGGACCCGGCTGCGAATCGGTGCGGCGCGGCACCAATGCCGCCGGCGGGATCGAGGTCACCGGCCGCTGGAACGACGGGCGGACGGGGACGTTTGCCGAAGGCAAGGGCTACTCGGGAACGGCACGCGGCACGCGCGGTGAGATGGCGGTCGGCGCTTACGACGGTTACGCGCCCCTGGTCGTGGAAATCGTGAGGTTCTTCCGGACCGGCGTGGCACCGGTCGCGGCCGAGGAAACGATCCAGATCCTGGCGTTCATGGAGGCAGCGGACGAAAGCCGGCGGCGCGGCGGCACGGAAGTCACGCTGGCGGAAGTGCGTGCCAAGGCGGGCCGTGGCACCGGTCGCTGACCCGCATGAAGCTGCTGGTCTTCGCCCACGTCCCGCCGCCGCTGCACGGCCAAAGCCAGATGGTGGCCTATCTGGTCGACGGCTTCCGCGGCGACCCGTCCCTCGGCATCGAGGTCGTCCATGTCGACGCCCGGTTGTCGGAAGATCTGTCGGACGTGGGCAGCGCGCGCGGGGGGAAGTTGCGATTGCTGGGCGGGCATTGCCTCGCGGCGTGGCGTGCCTGGGCGCGGGGAGGGATCGACGCCCTGTACTACGTGCCCAGTCCGCCGAAGCGGACGTCGCTGTACCGGGACTGGATCGCGCTGCTGTTGCTGCGGCCGTTCTTCCCGCGGGTGGTCTTCCATTGGCATGCCGTGGGGCTCGGGGCGTGGCTCCGCGAGCCCGGACGCGGCTGGGAACGGCGCCTGTCGCTTTGGTTGCTCGGAGGCGCCGACCTCGCGGTCGTGTTGTCGTCCTTCAACGAGGCGGACGCCATGGAGTTCCGTCCCGCGCGCGTGGAGCGGGTGGCCAACGGCGTGCCGGATCCCTGTCCCGATTTTGCCGCCGGACTCGCCGGCCACCGCCGGTCGCGACTGGAAGCTCGCCGCGCCGGGGATGTGACCCGCGTCCTCTTCCTCGCCCATTGCACGCGTGACAAGGGTGTGTTCGACGCGCTGGAGACGGTCGCCCTCGCGAACCACGCGGCCGGCACCGCGCGATTCCGGCTGCGGGTGGCCGGAAGTTTCGTGACCGCGGAGGAAGAGCGCGATTTCCACGCGCGCGTGGGCCGTCCCGATCTCCGGGACGCGGTGGAATACGTCGGGTTCGTCGCGGGCGAGGCGAAGGCCCGGGAATTGCGCGGGGCGGACGTGTTTCTTTTTCCGAG
>WBXI01000047.1 GCA_008933025.1 Verrucomicrobiota bacterium | reverse complement strand
TGGCCCAACCGGTCTTGGGATTGCGATCCACCGCGTGCTCGGCCTTGTAATACTGTTGCTCCCAATCGGCCGTGGCCGTGGAGAAGAGGAGGTTGGTGTTGGCCGGGGCCGGACCGGACCTGGGCGTCGCCGCCATGGCGAATTCGTCCAGAATGAAGTTGCCCGTCTGGCCCCAACGCCCCGGCCCGTTCTTCGGCAGGCTCGGGTCCGGCAGCACTTCCAGCATCACCGCGGTGATGCCCGCGAGATCGGTTTCCGACTCCACGGTGATGGTGTCGTAGATGGGGTTGACCCCGGTCGCCAGCAGCGAGCCGTCCGGCAGGTTGGTATAACCCGATCCGCCGGTGGACGACGGGTTCCTCAATGCCAGCACCTTCCAGACGTCGCCTTTCCGGGCGACCCGTTTTTCCCACGCGGCCTGTTCCGCCGCCGCCTTGGCTTCGGCCGCGGCCAATTCCCGCTTCGCTTGTTCCAATCGATTCCGCACGTATTCCTCGGTTTCGTGGAGGTCGGGCCGGGGAACGTCGACCGAGGGCGCCGGGCTATAGTTCCCGCCGTCGGTGGAATTGTTGAAGAACGCGTAGATGCGGTAGTAATCCTCGTGGGTGATCGGGTCGTACTTGTGGGTGTGGCACTCGGCGCAGTTCAACGTGAGGCCAAGCCACGTGGTGCCCAGCGTCGCGACGCGGTCCTTCACCGCCTTGACCCGGTACTCCTCGGCGTCGCCCCCGCCCTCGTCGTTGAGCTTGGTGTTGCGGTTGAAACCGGTGGCGATCCGCTGTTCGAGCGTCGGGTTCGGCAACAGGTCGCCGGCCAACTGCTCGATCGTGAACCGGTCGAACGGAACGTTGCGGTTGAAGGCGGCAATCACCCAGTCGCGGTAGGGCCAGATCGAGCGCGCCAGATCCACCTGGTACCCGTTGGAATCGGCATAGCGCGCCAGATCGAGCCAACCCCGGGCCATGTGCTCGCCGTAATGGGGCGACGCCAGCAGGCGGTCGACCAGTTTCTCGTAGGCGTCGGGCGCCGGGTCCCTGCGGAACGCCTCGACCTCGGCCCACGTGGGCGGGAGGCCGGTGAGGTCGAGCGACGCCCGGCGGATGAGGGTGGCGCGGTCGGCCTCGGGACGCATGGCCAGGCCTTCTTTCTCGAGGCGGGCGTGAACGAAGCGATCGATGTCGTTGCGGACGACCGCGGCGGGATTGCGTGGGACGGGAGGGGCTGGACGCACCGGAGGTTGGAAGGCCCAATGTTTGCGGGGATCCACCTCGGGCCAGACGGCGCCGCCGGCGATCCAGCGGCGCAGGTTGGCGACCTCGCCGGGCGTGAGACGCTCGCCCTTCGGCGGCATGACCTCGTCGGGATCGGCGGAGGTCACGCGCCGGAGCAGGCCGCTTTGGTCGGGCTTTTCGGGGACGAGGGCGGGTTGGCCGGACTTGGGTTCCTTCAGGGCGGCGGCCCGGGAATCCAGCCGGAGGTTGGCCTTCTGTTTGTCGGGCCCGTGGCACTCGGAACAGCGCTTGATCAGGATCGGCTCGATGTCCTTGGCGAAATCGACCGCCGGTTCGGCGGCGCCGCCGCGGAAGGCACCGCATGCGAGGACGAGGCCGGTGGCGACGGCGAATGCCGGCCGGGCGAGGCCTTGGATGGAAGTGGCCAAAGAATTGGATGCGCGCATGGCTCGGAAAACCGGACGCAAGTTACCCCATGAATCGGCGCGACGCGAGGGGCTAAACAGGGTGGGCGCGACGGCAGGCCCCCGTCCCATCGGACCTTTGACAGGCTGCGACCGGGTTGGGCAAGGTCCTAGGAGTCCCGTCCCGGCTGCCAAAGGCATTCCTCCGACTTCCCGGATATGAAACCCGCTTCCGTCAGCGCGCTTTCCCTCGCCCTTGGATTGCTCCTCGGCATCGCCAGTCCCAGCCGTGCCGAGGATCTGGCGATCGTCGATTTCCGGATGGATCCCCTGGGCGCGAGGGTCCGGATCCAAGCGAAGGCCAGCTCGTATTACCTGCTGGTACGGGGCGAACAGATCTCCGACATCCAGGCGGCGACCGATGCCCGTCTGGGCTCGGACGGACAAATCGAACTGGTGGACCGACTCGAGGCGCCCGCCGGCACTGCCCGTTTCTACCGGGTGGTGCAACTGCCGTTGACCGCGCCGCGGGACGTCGATCGCGACGGGTTGGACGACGTCTACGAGCTGTCGCGGCCGCCGTTCCTCGACCCGTTCAACCCGGACGATGCCGGCGAGGATCCCGACCATGACGGGTTGACGACCCTCCAGGAATACCGGGGCAACACCGATCCCCTCGTGTCGGATCTTCCGCCGGCGCCCGCCGTGCCGCGGTTGGCGGCGATTCCGGACGCGACCTCCGGCCTGTTGCTGGAACTCGGCGGGACCGCCCCGGCGAACACCTATGTCCGGGTCGAGGGCGGGGCCGCCCTCGCGACCAACCGGGTGGCCACGGACGGATCCTTCGCGCTCACGGTCCCGCTCAACCAGAACCGGCTGAACCGGCTCTTCGTCGCCGCCGTGGACGCCGCCGGGAACACCAGCGTCGGGCAACCGCTGGAAGTCCTCCAGGATTCGCAGCCGCCGACGCTGTTCGTCGATTTTCCCGCCGCGACGAACGGCTTGGTCCTGGACGTGGACCGGACCCTCGTCAGCGGCCGGGTCGGCGACGCGCTCAGCGGGTATCGCGGACTCCAGGTTTGGGTCCATTCCTCGCCTTCCGAAGGCTCCATTCCCACGGCCAACGCGAAGTTCCCGGCCGATGGTCCCCTCGCCGCCGGGGTCGACGTCGGCATCGGACCCAACGGCACGTTCCATCGGACGGACGTACCGCTCGCCGCGGGTCCGAACACCCTCACGGTCATCGCGTCGGACCTGCTCGGGAACCGCACCTTCCGGCAGGTCGAGGTCGTGCGCCAAACCGCGGTGGGACCGCGACTGTTGTTGGTTTCGGGAGACCTGCAGCGGACGAACGTGCAGCACCGGCTGGCGACGCCGTTGAAAGTGCGGGCGCTGAAGGCCGACGGAACGCCCCTGGCGGGCACGGTGGTGGCGTTCGAGGTGACCCGCAGCGACGGACGACTGCTGCCGCTGGACCTCGACCAACTGGCCGCGGACTGGAACGCGCACCCGAACGCGCGGCCCCACGGCGCGATGCGGGTGTTGCTGCGCACCGACGCCGCGGGCGAGGCCCGGGTATCCTGGACGCTGGGCAGCGATTCCGGTTCCGCCAACAACCGGGTCGCGGTCGGCGGCCTGGGCATGGGCAACCGCGTCTACTTCTGCGCGTCGGCCGTGCCGTCGCCCGCGCGGCAGATCAACATCGGGAGCGGGCACAACCAGACGGTGGAAACCGGGGCGTCCATCACCGAACCCCTCCGCGCCTGGGTGAGCGACGGGCTCAATCCCACCCCGGGAACCGTGGTCACGTTCCGGGTGGTCCAGGGGGGCGGCAAGCTCACTCCGGGCGGGCGCGACGGCACCAGCGGCGCGGCCCCCGGAACCCGGGCCGACGAGCTTGCGGTGACCACGGGAATCACGGGGCATGCTTCCGTGGGATTCCTCGCCGGGCCCGACGCCGGCCCGAATCTGGTGGAGGCCACGTTCCCCGGCCAGTTGGGCAGGCCGGCCACGTTCCTCGTGCGCGGGGTGGCACGGATGGCAGGTCAGCCCGGGGTTTTCACGGGCCTCGTCCTCGACAACGCCAGCCAACCGATCGGACACGCGTACTGCGAACTGGAGGTCGCCCAATACAAGGTGGGCACGTTCAGCGACGTCCAGGGACGGTTCCGTTTCAACCATGTCCCGGGTGGCATGGGACACCTCCGGGTCAACGGGACCACCGCCACCAGCGTCGGCAACCGGACCCTTCCGACCAACAGCTTCCCCGCGCTCAGCTACGGCATCGTCACGGTGGCCAACGCCGAGAACTCCCTTCCCACGCCCGTCCTGCTGCCGCGTCTCGACCCGGCCAACGCCACCCTTTACGACGGCACCCACGACCTTGCCGTCACCTGCTCCGGCATCGCGGGCCTGCGGATGGTCATCCGCTCGAACTCCATGCACCACGCCGACGGCGTCCGCGTCACACCGGAGCGGCCCGCCCTCGTCTCGCTGAACCAGGTCCACCACGACAAGATCCCGATGCCGATGCCCGACGGCGTCTCGCCGCCGTTCGCCTGGACCCTGCAACCGGGCGGCTCGACCTTCGACAGCGACAAGGCGGTTCGCATCGAATACCCGAACATGAGCGGTCTGCCCGCGGGTTCGGTGGCGTATTTCCTCAGTTTCAACCACGACACCGAACGGTTCGAGATCGTGTCGAGCGGCCATGTCTCCGAAGACGGCGCCCAGATCGTCACCGATCCCAATGCCGGCCTGACTCTGGCCGGGTGGGGCTGCAACTGCCCGCCCTACTCGGTCGCCGGCGACTGCCACAAGTGCGAGCCACCCGTCCCGACTTCCAACGGGTGCGGCGCGGCGGCGATGGGCGGCGGGAACAAATTCACGAACTGCGGGCTCATTCCCCCGCCGTTCCCCGGCATCGGCCTGCCCGTCCCCTTCTGCTTCACGGTCCCGTGCGACCACCACGACATCTGCTACGGCACCTGCCATGCCGCGAAGAACCACTGCGACGTCCAGTTCCTGGTGGAGATGATGGCGGTCTGCGACCAGGCGGCGGCCAACAATCCGGTCGGGCATTTCATCTGCGAGGAACGCGCGTTCGCCCTGTACCAGATGGTGTCGATCTTCGGCGGACCCCTCGCCTACGACCCCGCCCAGAAGGCGGCCTGTGTCTGCCAGACCGGCGGCAACTTCGCCGCGTTCGCCGCCGCCCGCCGTTCCGCCCGGCCCGCCGACGGGCCCGTCGCCCCCTATCTCGATCTCGACGGCGACTTGTTGCCCGACGAATGGGAACGCGCGGTCGGACTCGATCCGACCGATCCCTCCGACACGTTCGCCGATCCCGACGGCGACGGTCTGAACAACTTCGTGGAGTTCTTCCTGCAACTCGACCCCCTGTCGCCGGACACCGACGGGAACGGCACGGGCGATTTCGAGGCGGCCGCGCTCATCTCGCCCGGCCTCGCCCGGCCCGGTCGTCTGGACCCCACCTGGCGCGTGCAAATCGGATCCCAGACGGTCAACGCCGATGTCCTTGGCAATTTCCGGATCGGCAACATTTCCGTGGCCGACGTCTTCGGCGCGAACCCCGGCGATCCTCCCGATTTCGTCGGGGACGACCTGCTGCGGGTGATCGCGGTGAGCGACGACGGCGGCAAGAACCGGTATGCCACCAGCGGGTTTTTCCGCCTCCTCCAGTCGCAGGTCGTGGCGGCACCGCCCCTCGTGTTTTCCGATGTGCCGCCCCTGTTGCCCGAGTCGATCCAGTTGGTCGCCGACGACAACATCCTGTCCGCCCTCGGCGCGAAGACCCGGCTGCACGCGGTCGCCCGGTTTGGCGATGGCTCGACCGGCGAGCTGAATTCGCCCGCGGTGGGCACCACGTTCCGCGTCAGCAATCCGGGCGTCGTCAGCGTGGATGCCGATGGCAACGTCACGGCCATCCGCGCCGGTCGCGCGATCCTGACGGCATCCAACCAGGGAGCCACCGGGACCGCGGTGATCGACGTCGCCCCCGGCGCGACGACCACGGCCAACGTCGCCGGCATGGTCCGCAATCCGGACGGCACCCCGGCCGCGGGAGTAATCGTCACGCTCACCGGGCTCGCTGTGCCGCCAGCCGAGACGGGGGTGGACGGACGCTTCGAATTCGCGGGCGTGCCCACGGCCTTCGGGCCCTTCGACGTGATCGCGCGCCGGACCGACGCGCAGGGAAGGACCTTCGCCGCGGTTTCCGGACTGGAGCCCGGCGCGGGCGGGACGGCCGATGCGGGCACGCTGACGATGGCCGCGGTGGCGCGCGCCCCGCGGTTCCTTTCGGGCGGTGCCCTCCATGCCGTGGCGACCCGGAACGATGGCTCGCTCTGGGCGTGGGGCGGCAACGACGACGGGCAGGTCGGGACCGGCGACCAGACGCCGCATCCGACGCCGACGCGGATCGGCAACGAGACCCAATGGACCGCGGTGTCGTCGGGACCCCGGCACAATCTGGCGCTCCGCTCGGACGGATCGCTTTGGGCTTGGGGCGACGGATCCGCGGGACAACTGGGGCTCGGCAACAAGGCCGACCAAGCGGTGCCCACCCGGGTGGGCACCGCGACCGACTGGTCGTCCATCGCGACCGGGGACGACTTCAGTCTGGCGCTGCGTGCCGACGGCAGCCTGTGGGGGTGGGGCGTGAACTTTTTCGGCCAAGTGGGCGGCGGCGGGAGCATCTACCAACTCCAGCCCACCGAGATCCTTCCCGGATCGGCGTGGCGTTCGGTCGCCGCCGGCCGGAACCATGGAATCGCCGTGCGCAACGACGGCACGCTGTGGGGCTGGGGCGACGGCCATTTCGGACAGTTGGGCGAAGGCACCCTCGGGGACCACCCCGATCCCCGCCGGATCGGCTCGGGTGCCGACTGGGAAAGCGTCGCCGCCGCGGCCGATTCCAGTTTCGGCATCCGGAGCGACGGCTCCCTGTGGTCCTGGGGCATCAATTCGGGCGGCCAACTGGGGCTCGGCGATTTCGCGCTCCGCACCCAGCCCACGCGGTCCGGGGCCGATTCGGATTGGTGGTCGGCCAGCTGCTCCTCGTTCCACACCGTCGTCCTGAAGCTCGACGGCAGCGTCTGGGGATTCGGCGGCAACGACGCCGGCGAACTGGCCGACGACCAACCCGCACGACTCCCGGTACCGCGGCGGATCGTCGGGGGCGGCGGATGGAAAGCGGCGATCGCGGGCACGTTCGGGGGTTACACGCTGCTGGTGGATCGCGACGGCAGGATGTTCGGCCGGGGCAACAACGCCGCGGGCCAACTCGGTATCGGACGCACCGGACAGGATCCCCGGGAACCGTCGCGGATCGACGGCGGCCCCTGGTTGGCAGCGGGTGCCGGGAACCTCCGTTCGGCGGGGATCCGCCAACTGCCGGGCGCCACGCCCACCGTCGCCGTCTGGGGCAATGCCCCGCTCGGGGACGGCACCTTCGAAACCCACATCTTCCCGGTGCCCGTCGCCCTCGCCGCGACCCCCGCCGTCATTGCGGTCGGCAGCCACTTCCAGACCGTCGGCACCGACGGGACGCTCTGGGGTTGGGGAGAAAATTTCCGCGGACAGGTCGGGACCGGCTCGGCCGGCGGCTGGGAATTCGCCCCGGTCCGGATCGGAACCCGGACGGACTGGCTCCGGGTCGACGTCTCGTCGGGGCACTCGCTCGGGATCACCGTCGACGGCGCGCTTTGGGCCTGGGGCGACAACGCTTCCGGCCAGATCGGTGCCGGTCCGGCGGACGGTTCCCCGGCACCGGTCCGGGTGGACGCGCTGGGCACGGGCGTGGTGCAGGCATCGGCGGGCGACGGTTTTTCCCTGGCGGTACGGGGCGACGGTTCCCTGTGGTCCTGGGGTGGCAATTCGGAAAGCCAACTGGGGAACAACGGGGGGCCCGACAACCCGACCCCGGCGCGGGTTGGCACCGACAACGATTGGCGCGCGGTATCCGCGGGGACCACGCATGCCCTGGCCGTGAAGAACGACGGCTCGCTGTGGGGCTGGGGCCGGAATCGCGAGAACCAACTGGGCGACGGGACGACCGAGACCCACGGCGTGCCGACCCTCAACCCACGACTGGCCGACGTGACCGCGGTGGATGCGGGCTACGAGCATTCGCTGGCCATCCGGGCGGACGGCTCCCTTTGGGCATGGGGCCGGAACAACCACGGCCAATTGGGCGACGGGACCACGGAAAACCGCGCCCAACCCGTGCGCATCGGGTCGGACACGGATTGGGTCGCCGTGGCGGCCGGCGCCTACCATTCCATGGCCCGGAAATCCGACGGCTCGCTGTGGGCGTGGGGCGACAACGAACTCGGCGCCACCGGCACCAGCCGGTACCACCGGGTGGGAACCGAATCCGGCTGGGGACCGGCGTTGCCATGAAACGTCCCGGCGGTCGGGCGGCATCGGTGTGGTTGTGGTTGCTTTGCGCGTCGGCCGCCTGGGCTGCCAACCCGGTGCTGAAGTGGAATGCGTTGGCGCTCGACGCCATCCGCTTCGCCAACACGCCACCCCCCGCGGCATCGCGCCATCTCGCGATCCTGCACGTCGCCATTCACGATGCGATCCAGGGTCCGGACGGCACCCATGCCGCCTATGGATCCCACACCAACCCGCCGCCCGCCTTTTCCCGCGAGGCGGCGTTGGCCGCCGCCGCGAACCATGTGCTGCGGTATTCCTATCCCGCCTTCACCCCCACGTTCGACGCGGCCCTCGAGGCACAGTTCGTCGGCATTCCCGAGGGCACCGAACGCACGGCCGGTCTCGCGTGGGGGCGGCGGGTCGCCCTGGACATCCTTCGCGAGCGCGAACTGGATGGCGCGACCTACGGCGTCGAGTTCCGCTCGTCGCCCGGCCCCGGGCGTTGGGAACCCACGCCCCCGCTGTTCCAAAGCGCGCTGCTCCCCCAGTGGGCGTCGCTCAAACCGTTCGTCCTAGCGCGCCCCGACCAGTTCCGTCCCCCGGGACCGACGCCACTCGCGGGGGCCGAATGGGCCCGGCAGTTCAACCAGGTCAAATCGCTCGGTGCCACCAACGGCACCGCGCGGACCCGCGAGCAAACCGAGATCGCCTGGTTTTGGGCCGATGGCGTGGGCACGGAATCGCCGCCGGGACGCTGGAACGAGGTGGCCCAGCAACTCGCCCTGGCCCGGAAGCTCTCGACGGCCGAAACCGCCCGCTTGCTCGCGTTGCTCAACCTCGCCCTCGCCGACGCCGGCATAGCCTGCTGGGACGCCAAGTACGCCCACAACTACTGGCGCCCCATCGCCGCCATCCGCGCCGCGGCATCGGACGGCAATCCGGACACCGCGCCCGATCCCCAATGGCGACCGCTCCTCGTCACGCCGCCGTTTCCCGAATACCCGTCGGGACACAGCACTTTCAGCGGGGCCGCGGCCGCGTTGCTCGAGGCCTATGCCGGCGGCGACCGCTTTGCCTTCGCGCTGCGATCCGACGGCTTGTTCGGCACCGAGCGACGGTACCGTCGTTTCTCGGAAGCCGCCCAGGAAGCCGGCATGAGCCGCATCTACGGCGGCATCCACTTCCTGGGCGCGAATGTCGACGGGCTGAAGACGGGTCGGCAAATCGGCACGTATGTCTTCCGCCACGCCCTGCCACGGATCCGTTGACCGTCGGGAACTCTCCCCTCCCCGCGGCCACCGCATATTGCGGTTGTCCCCGCCCGCTGGATCGGGTCTTTGTTCCCCGGTGTCCCCGTTCCCCCGCATCGCCGCGCTCGTCGCCGTCCTGACGCTCGCCAACGCCGCCCCCCGGGCTTCGGCGACCGATTGGCCCCAGTTCCGCGGACCCCACGCGTCCGGCGTCGCCTCCGGCGGATTTCCCGTCCGGTTCGGACCGGATACCAACGTCGTGTGGAAGGTGCCCGTGCCCGGCGGCAATTCGTCGCCCACGTTGCTGGGCCCGCTCGTGTTCCTCACCGGATTCGCGGACAACCAACTGCTGGTGCTCGCCCATTCCCGCGCGGACGGCCACCCCCTGTGGCGCCGCGCCCTGCCCGCGGGCCCCATCGAACACGGTGCCCGTCTCGGCAATCCCGCGACGGCAACGCCCGCCACCGACGGGGAACGGGTCGTCGTCTATTTCGGCCCGTTCGGCCTCGCCAGCTTCGCCCCGGACGGCACGGAACAATGGCGCCTGCCGTTGCCGAATCCCCTGACCCAGCATGGTGCCGGCACCTCGCCGGTGATCGCGGGCGACCTGGTGCTCCTCAACTGCGACCAGGACGTGGGATCGTATCTGCTCGCGGTCGACAAGCGCACCGGACGCGAGGTCTGGCGCACGCAACGCCCCGCGGCGCGGCGCGGCTTTTCGACACCGCTGGCCTGGCCGGCGACCGATCCGGAGATCGCCGTGGTGGCGGGCTCGCTGCGACTGACCGCGTACCGGTTGAAGGACGGCGCCGAGGCGTGGCACGTAGACGGATTGCCCAACGAGATGGTGAGCTCGCCGGTGGCCGGGGACGACGGGTGGGTGTTCGCCGCGGGCTGGACCTCGGGCTCCGGGGTGTCGCGCATGCCGTCATGGGAGAGCCTCGTCGCCGAGGGCGACGCGGACCACGACGGGGTGTTGGCGCGGGACGAAGCCCCGGGGGGACCGGCGCGGACCCATTTCGTGTATCTGGACGGGAACAAGGATGGGCGGCTGACCCGGGCCGAGTACGAGGCGGCGGCCCACGCGTTCGATGCCTCGCGGAACGTGGCGCTCGCGGTGCGGCCGGGCGGCCACGGCGACGTCACCGCGACCCACGTGGTCTGGACCCACCCGCGCGGGCTTCCGTATTGCCCGACGCCCCTGTGGCACGATGGCCGGCTGTATCTGGTGCGGAACGGCGGCTTGGCGACCTGCCTCGACGCAAGGACGGGCAGGGCCCACTATCAGCAACAGCGGCTCGGGGCGACCGGCGACAATTACGCTTCGCCCGTGGCGTCCGACGGGATGGTGTGCGTGTTCTCGCAGGCGGGCGTGGGCGTGGTGTACCGGGCGGGCGACACGCTCGAGGTGGTGGCCCGGAACGCGCTGGAAGAATCCGTGGTGGCGACGCCGGCCATCGCGGACGGGCGACTGTACGTGCGCACCGCGTCGACGTTGTACGCGTTCGGCAAACGGTGAGGGGGAATCGGCGCAAAATTCCCCAATCCCGGGGTTGGCGCGGCGGGGCCATCCGCTGTAATCATTCCCCATGCTCACCATCCCCGGACCCTCGAGTGGCTTTTGCGACGGCTTTTCGAGGCGCAATTTCCTGCGCATCGGAGCGCTGGGAATGGGGGGAATCGCGTTGCCGGGCCTGTTGCGCGCGGAATCCCAGTCCGGGTCCCGCCCGTCGCGCAAGGCGGTGATCATGATCTATCTCCCCGGTGGCCCGCCGCACCAGGACACCTTCGATCTCAAGCTGGACGCGCCTTCCGAGATCCGCGGCGAGTTCAAGCCCATCCCCACCACGGTGCCGGGATTCCAGATCTGCGAATACCTGCCCCGCCTCGCGCGGTTGGCCCACAAGTACACGGTGATCCGTTCCATCGCCGACGCGGTGGACGACCATTCCGATTTCATGTGCCAGACCGGGCGTCGCAAGGGCAACCAACCGCCGGGCGGTTGGCCGACGATCGGTGCCTGCGTCTCGCGGGTCCTCGGGCCGCAGGACCCCGCGGTCCCGGCGTTCATCGGTCTCGAGCCGAAGATGAAGCACCGGCCCTACAACGCGGCCACGCCCGGATTCGTCGGGGTTTCGCACGATGCCTTCCGGCCGGCGGCCGACGCGAAGTCGGACATGGTGCTCAACGGGGTGACCACCGAGCGGTTGGCCGACCGGCGGGCGTTGCTGTCGGGCTTCGACCGGTTCCGTCGGGACGTCGACGCGAGCGGGCTGATGGAGGGGATCGACGGGTTCAACCAACAGGCGTTCGGGATGCTGACCTCGAGCCGCTTGCTGGAGGCGCTCGACCTGTCGAAAGAAGACCCGAGGGTCCTCGCCAAGTACGGCAAGGGCGACGCGAAGGTCCATGGCGACGCCGCGCCGATGCTCAACGAACAATTCTGCACGGCCCGCCGGTTGGTGGAGGCGGGCGCTCGGTTCGTGACGGTCGCGTACGGCTTCTGGGATTACCACGGGAACAATTTCGGCAACGCGCGCAACGACCTGCCGCTGCTCGACCAGGGGGTCGCCGCGTTGATCGAGGACCTGCACGACCGCGGGATGTCGCAGGACGTGAGCGTGATCGTGTGGGGCGAGTTCGGCCGGTCGCCGACGATCAACAAGGATGCGGGCCGCGACCACTGGCCGCGCGCGAGTTGCGCGTTGCTGACCGGCGGCGGCATGAAGGTCGGCCAGGTGATCGGCGCGACCGATCGCCTCGGCGGCGAACCCAGCGAACGGCCGGTCCGGTTCGGCGAGGTCTTCGCGACGCTTTACCACACCCTCGGAATCGACGTGAACAAGGTGGCCATCCCGGATCTCACGGGACGCCCGCAGTACCTCGTGCCGGACGGCTGCCAGCCCATGCGCGAATTGGTCGGATGAACCGAACGGAACCATGAAGTCCCTTCTCGCCACGCTTTGCCTCGCCGCCGCGCTTCCCGCCGCCGCGGGCCCCGTCTCCATCCAGTTCCGCGGGGCCAGCCCGAAGCTCGTCCTGGTCACGGCCGATGCCCGACAGCAACTCCTCGCCACCGCGGGCACCGACCGCGATGCCACCCGCGAGGTGGTCTGGTCCTCCTCGCCACCGGGCATCGTCGACGTCACCGCGTCGGGCCGGGTGACGCCGCGCGCCGACGGGGACGCGGTGATCGCCGCCAAGGCCAAGGACGGATCGGTCGCCACGCTGCCGGTCCACGTCGAGCGCGCCGCCGAGGTTTCGCCGGTCCATTTCGCGAACCAGATCGTGCCGATCTTCACGAAGAACGGCTGCAATGGCGGCGGTTGCCACGGGAAGGCGGCCGGGCAAAACGGCTTCCGGTTGTCGTTGCTCGGCTTCGAACCCGGCGAGGATTACGAACACCTCGTGAAGGAGGCGCGCGGACGCCGCGTTTTCCCGGCCTCGCCCGAACGCTCGCTGCTCCTCACCAAGGCCGCCGCACAGCTACCCCACGGCGGCGGCAAACGCATCGATCCCGGGTCCGACGACTATCGCCAGCTCGTCCGCTGGATCCGCCAGGGCCTGCCGAGCGGCCGCGCCGACGCGCCGACCGTCGACCGCATCGAGGTGTTCCCGACCACGCGGATGTTGTCGCTCGAGGCCGAGCAGCAGTTGGTGGTCACCGCGCATTACACGGATGGCTCGACGGAAGACGTCACCCGCGGGTCCCTGTACGAACCGAACGACAAGGATCTGGCCCGGTGCGACGAGCAAGGCCTCGTGAAGGCCTTCAACCAGACGGGCGAGGTCGCGATCATGGTCCGGTACCAGGGCAAGGTCGCCACCTTCCGCGGCACCATCCCGCTCGGCGCCCCCGTCGGCACGCTGCCGATCGCTCGCAACGCGGTCGACGAACAGGTCTTCCGCCAGTTGAAGGTCGTCGGCATGCCTCCCAGCGCGGTGTGCGACGACGCGACGTTCCTGCGCCGCGCGACGGTCGACATCGCCGGCCGGTTGCCGACCCCCGCCGAACTCGCCGCCTTCCTCCCCGCAGCGCGGGCCGGGGACAGCGCGGGCGCGACCTCGCCGGGCGGCGGGCCGGTGCAATCGGAAGCCCGGCTCCGGGCACGCGACGCCGTGGTCGACCGGCTGTTGGCTTCGCCGGATTACGCGGATTACTTCGCGAACACGTGGAGCGCGGTGCTGCGGAACAAGCGGGCGGATGCGAAACACCAGCGCGGCAACTTCGCGTTCCACGGCTGGATCCGCGACCAACTGCTGCGCAACACGCCGTACGACCAGTTCGTGCGCGAGATCGTGTCGGCATCGGGCGACATGTCGGACAACCCGCCGGTGGCGTGGTACCGGCAGGTGAGCACGCTGCAGGGACAACTGGAGGACTCGGCGCAGTTGTTCCTCGGCCAGCGGTTGCAGTGCGCGCAGTGCCACCACCATCCGTACGAGAAGTGGAGCCAGGCCGATTACTGGAGCTTCGGCGCGTTCTTCTCCCAGGTCGGCAGGCGCGCCGGCAGCCAACCCGGCGAAGAGGTGGTCTTCCACCGGCGCGGCATCGCCCAGACCACGAACAAGAAGACCGGCAAACCGGTCCGGCCGGCAGGTCTCGGCGCGCCGATCGGCGAACTCGACGTCGACGACGATCCCCGCCTCGCCCTCGCCGACTGGATGACCTCGCCCAAGAACCCGTGGTTCGCCAAGGCCTTGGCGAACCGCTACTGGAAACATTTCCTCGGACGCGGCCTGGTCGAGCCGGAGGACGACATGCGCGACACCAACCCCCCGAGCAACCCGGAGTTGCTCGAGGCGTTGGCCTCCGATTTCGTCGCCCACGGGCACGACCTGCGCCACCTCGTTCGGACCATCGCGACGAGCACGACGTACCAACTCTCGGCGGAACCCAACGCGCACAACGCCCGGGACCGCCATCATTTCGCCCGGTTCTATCCGCGGCGACTCGGGGCGGAGGTCCTGCACGACGCGGTGAACACGGTGGTCGGCGGCGAGTCGAGGTTCGAGGGCATGCCGGTGGGAACGCGGGCCGTCGCGCTCCCGGACAACAGTTTCAACGCGGCGAACTATTTCCTCACCGTGTTCGGCCGGCCCGAGGCCAGCAGCGCGTGCGAATGCGAGCGCAGCCTCGATGCCTCGCTCAGCCAGGCGTTGCACCTGCTCAATTCCAAGGACATCCAGACCAAGATCGCCGCCGACCAGGGACGCGCCGCGGCCCTCGTCGCGGATCCCAAGGCGAGCGACGACGCCCGGCTCCGCACGCTCTACCGGATCGCGTTCTCGCGCGACCCGCGCGATGCCGAGATCGCGTTCGCCACCGGCTACATCGCCAAAAAGACCGCGGCGGCGAAGGACGACGCGACGCGCGCCAAGGCGCGGCGCGAGGGATTCGAGGACGCCGTGTGGGCGTTGCTCAACACCAAGGAATTCCTTTTCAACCACTGAGCCGAATGGGGGCGTCCGAATCCACGCCCTCCCGGGCCCTTCGGCGTCGGCGTCCGACGACGCCGACGCGCGGGGGCCCCGACCGCCGCTTGCCCGATACCATGCCACTCCACCCGCGCCGGTCCGCGCCCGTCCGGACCCCGACACTCGTTCCCGCCGCGCTCGCCGGGGTCTTGCTCCAGACGGCGCTCCTCGCGCAATTGCCGGCGGCGCGGTTGGCGTGGTTGTTCCCGGCCGGGGGCTCCCCCGGTTCCACCAACACCGTCATGCTGTCCGGAACCGACCTCGACGATCCCAGGGCATTGGTCTTCTCGGACCGCCGCATCGTCGGGACGCCGGTGCCGGGAAATCCCGCCGCGTTCGCCGTCGTCGTCCCCGCGGACGTCCCGGCCGGCGCGGTGGACGCGCGGTTCGTCGGGCGATTCGGCGCATCGGCGCCGGTCACATTCCTGGTCGGACCGAAACCGGTCGTGGTCGTGCCGGCCACCAACACGACGGTGGCGGCCGCGGCGGGCATCGATCGCGCCCACGCGTTCCACGCGCGGGTGGTTGCCGGCAACACGCATTGGTTCCGGTTCGACGCGCGCAAGGGCGAGCGCCTCGTCGCGCGGGCCGAGGCCGCGCGATTGGATTCCCGTCTGGCGCCCAACCTCGCGGTGTTCGATGCCGCGGGCGCCGAGCTCGCGCGGACCCGCCGGCTCGGCTGGCTTGATTTCACGGCCCCGGGCGACGGCTCCTTCCTGCTCCAATTGGCCGACGATTTGTTCCGCGGCGGCGACACCTACGGCTGCAGCATCACGCTGGAGTCCGGGCCGACCCTCGATTTCGCGGTGCCGTGCGTGCTGCGGGGCGGAACCACCAACCGGGTCGCGCTGTTCGGCCGGAATCTTCCCGGCGGCCGGGCGACGCCATTCCACGGCGCGGACGGCGGCGCCCTGCAGGTGGTGGATGCCGACATTCCGGCGCCGATGGATCCCGATCCCGCTGTGTGGCCCGCGGACCAACTCGAAAGGCCCGGACAGGCGGGCGTCGCGGCATGGGCGTGGCAATGGTCCGCGACCAACGGCATTTCGAATCCGCTGGTGTTTGGGTTGACCGCGCAGAGCGTGGTTGCGGCACCTGTCCCGGCGCCGGGCAAGCAACGCGACCGGTTGCCGGGCGGGCTTTCGGAAGTCCCGGTTCCCATCGATTTCGGGGGCATCTTCCCGCACCCCGGCGAGGTGTCGGGCATCGCCTTCAAGGCCCGGAAGGGCGATGTGTTCCAGGTCGAGCTGGTGGCCGAAGGCCTCGGCCAACCCGTGGATCCCCACGCGGTGATCCAACGCGCCGACGGAACATCGAAGTGGAACGACGTCTCCGAAATCGGCGATGGGGAAACCAACCTCGGCGGCAACGACTTCAACACCGCGTCGCGCGACGGCACGGGCCGGCTCGAGGTCGGCGAGGACGGAACCTACCGGGTCTTGGTGCGCGATCTGTTGCACGTCTCGCGAACCTCGCCGCGCCGCCCCTACCGGCTTTCGATCCACAGGCCCTCGCCCGGTTTCGCGTTGGCGGCATGGCCCGCGCCGCCGCCCAAGGCCAACAACGACGACCGCAGTCTCCACCCCGCGGGTCTCGCCCTGCGGCGCGGGCAAACGCTCGGCGTGCGCGTCGGCGCATTCCGGCGCGATGGATTCGCCGGGGACATCGCGCTGACCTGCGCCGACTTGCCGGCCGGAGTCACGGTGGCGACCACGCGACTGCCCTCCGGACAAAACTCGGACTGGCTGTTGCTGTCCGCGCGGGACGACGCCCCGGAGGCGACGGCCGACGTGCGAATCCTGGGCTCGGCGGGTTCCGTCGCCGGCGGTAAGCCGCACGCGGCGCGCTGGGGGGCCGTGAAATGGCAGGTCCCGGATTTCAACCAGGAACCCGTGGCGTACCGGCTCGCCCGGCGCACGACCCTCGCGGTCGTTGCGGAACCCGCGCCGCTCACGGTCGTGGCCGGCGTCGCGGAACCCATGGTGGCGGTGTCGGGAAGCAAACTCTCGATCCCGATCACGGCGGTCCGGCGATTCGATTCCATGGCGGCGTTCTCGCTGAGGGTTTCCGGTCATCCGGCACTCGAGAAAGTCCCCGAGGTGAAATTCGCGGAGAAGGCGACCAACGCGGTGCTCGAGTTGAACCTCGCGGAATTCAAGCTGCCGGAAGGCACGCACACGCTCTGGCTGCAGGGCCAGGCCGCATTGAAATACCGCAACCAACCCGAGGCCGTGGACCGCGCCGACGCCGCGCTCAAGGCGGCGGAAAAAGCCATCGCCGCGGCCCCGGCGGATCGCAAGGCCGCGGCCGAACCGGCGAAGAAGGCGGCGGAAGCCGCCAAAAAGGCCGCGGAGGAACGCGCCAAACCCCGCGATGTCACGCTGACCGTGTGGTCGCGTCCCTTCGTCGTGCGCGTCGATCCCATTCCCAAGAAGTGAACATGTCGCCCCGATCCGCCCTCCGTCTCGCCGTCGCGTGCCTCGCGTCATGGTTGCTCCGCGCCGCCGATCCCGCGCCGCCGGCCTTGGCGGTCGCGCGCCCAAACCATCCCGGGCCGGTGGATTTCGACCGCGAGATCCTGCCGATCCTCCAGGGCAATTGCCTGCCCTGCCACAACAAGACCACGACCAAGGCGGATCTGTTGCTGGAAACGCCGGCCGACATGCTGAAGGGCGGCGAGACCGGCCCCGCCCTCGTGCCCGGCAAGTCCGCGGAATCGCTGCTGTTCAAGCTGTCGGCCCACCAATCGAAGCCGCGGATGCCGCCGAAGGACAACAAGGTCAACGCCACGAACCTCCGGCCCGAGGAACTCGGCCTCCTCGCCCTCTGGATCGACCAAGGCGCGCGCGCCTCGGAACGACGTCACGTCGAGATCGCCTGGAACCCGCTGCCGCCGGGCCTCCAGCCCATCTACTCCGCGGCCATCAGCGCCGATGGACTCTTTGCGGTGGCCGGACGCGGCAACCAATTGTTCGTCCACCAGACCAGCCATACCAACCCCCTCGTGCGCCTCGACGATCCCGCGCTCGCCAAAGGCGGCCAACCCGCCGCGCACCGCGATCTCGTGGACAGCGTCGCGATTTCGCCGGACGGGGAATGGATCGCCTCCGGCAGCTACCGCGAGATCAAGCTATGGCAGCGGACGCCCTCCGTGCCCCACGCCGGCAAGGGCGGCGGGGCGGCCCAAGGCACCAACGGCTTTCCCGCCCGGGCTTTGGCCGCGCCGGACGGAAAGCGTCGTCTCGAATGGTCCACCAACCACGTCCTGCGTCTGGTCCTGCCCGAGGGTCAGGGCGCCGTCGATCTGGTACCCCGGTTCGTCTCGCCACTGGAACAGCCCGCGCGCATCCGCCAACTCGCGAAGTCGGATGCCGAGTTCGCAAAGGGACGCGTCGAAAACACCACGAAGGAGGCCGAGGCCCAGACCACGCGCCTCGCGAAGGCGACCGAGGCGCTGGGCACCGCGCGACGCGAGGCCGATGCGAAGTCCGCCGCCGAAGCCCGGGCCCGGACGGAATTGTCGATCGCCGAGGCGTCGCTCGCGCGACTCGAGCGGACGAAGGCCCCGACGGACGCGGTGAAGGCCGCCAAAGAGCGGGTCGACAAGGCGAAGCCCCTGGTCGATCCGGCCGCGGCCGAGTCCACCAAGGCCGCGATCCGCGCGTCGACCGCCGAGGAGGAATTGCGGTTGGCCGATCTCTCGTTGGGGCGTGCCTCCACCCAAAAGCTGGTGTCGCAGCGTCTCCTGGCGGAGGCAACCACGCGTTTGGCCGGAGCCGAGACCCGACCCGCGCCTTCCGCAAAGTGGCCGAGGCCTCCCCTTGCCGCCGCTTGGTCTCCCGACGGCAGCTTCGTTGCCGCCGCATTCGCCGACAGCGTCCACGTGTGGTCCGTCGCCAACGGTGCGCTCGTCGCTTCCGCCATGGACGACGAGGCCGCGAAGGACGGCCGACTGGCATTCCGCGCCGAGGCCGTCCTCGGCATCGGGACGTCGGGGATCTGGAGTTTTCTTCCGCGCTGGGAACTCCGGCATGCCTTGGGATCCGGCGACGACCAATCGCCCATTGCCGATCGGGTGAACGCGTTGGCATTCCGTGCGGACGGCAGGCGTCTGGCCAGCGGTTCGGGCGAGCCGACGCGGAGCGGCGAGATCCGGGTGTGGGAGCCCTGGAGCGGCACCGAACTGTTCGCGATGACCAACCTGCACAGCGATGCCGTGCTGGCGCTGGCGTTCTCGCCCGACGGCATGCGCTTGGCGTCCGGCGGGGCAGACCGGTTCGCCCGGATCATCGACCTTGCCACCGGCCGCCAATCCGCGGCACTGGAGGGGCACACCGGGCATGTGCTCGCGCTTTCGTGGCGGGCGGATGGGCGGGTCTTGGCGAGCGCCGGCGCGGACTATTCCGTGAAATTCTGGCAATTGGCCACGGGCGAGAAGGCCAAGACCGTCGCCGGATTCCCCAAGGAAATCACGGGCGTCGCCCACCTCGGGACGGAGGGCGACATCGTGGTTGCCTCCGGCGAGAACGAACTGCGGCGCGTGACGGAATCGGGCGAAAAACCGGCCAGCTACGAAGGCGGCCGCGATTTCAATTACTCGCTGGCGGCGACCCCGGACGGGCGATGGATCGTTTCCGGTGGCCAGGACGGCGTGCTGCGATTGTGGGACGTCCAGACCGCGAAACTGGCGCGGGAGTTCCGGTAGCAGCCCGTGCCGTCGCGAGCATCCGACCCCGCGGGGAGCCGGGGCGACGGGGCATCCACGCCCCACCCCGAGGTCCGGCGGATTGGCTCCCCACGATGCAATGATGTGCCAAGGCCAGCGCCGCCTTGTGGGTTTCGTCGCGTTGTCCCAACCTCGACCGATGCGCTTCCGGTCGTTGGTTTCGGCCCTGTTGAGGAAGGCGACGATCCTCGTCTCCAGGGATCCATCGACCCGATACGATCTGTGGCGGTACGTGCGATGCCGATTCGACCTGGTGGAAGGGACTTGGCTCCAGAAGGCGGATGACACGCGACGGCCGGGGTTCAGCTTCCTCGTGGCCCACAAGGATTGCATCGAGTTCCTGGAACTGTGCATCCAAAGCATCTGCCGTCATGCCGCCGGGTTGGACTACGAGATCATCGTGGTCGACGACGGCTCCCAATCGCCCGATCTGGCACGGATCGCGAAGTTGAGCCCGCGGCTTTCCCTGCATCGCTTCGATGCGGGAGCGGGGCATCCCAACGCGTTGCAGTGGCTCTATTGCCGGGCGCGGGCACCGTACGTCGTCATCATGGACCAGGACGCCGTCCTGCTGGATGGCCACTGGGACCATTTCCTCGCCGAATTCCACCGGCATCCGGAATTGCTCCTGATCGGCGTCCGGGACCAATGCCGACTCCGCAACAGTCCCCAGATGCTCCACCCATCCTTCATTCTCGCGAACAAGGCCCGGTGCGATGCAGTCCTCAGGCCCCCGTTTTTTTTCGGTGCCAAGCCCAAGGCGGCAATTTACCGATTCGAGCCGGAGGAAGCGTACTACGCCTTTTTCTGCAAGGCCCTTGCCCATCATCCCGGCAGCATCCGGTATCTCGAGCAGTACCAAACCAACTACGGCTTTGGCACCGTGGCCTACCTCGATCGACCGGAGCAGCCAGTCATTTACCACCAGTGGTATTCCGGTCGCGTCCACGCGTTGGGGGACGACGACACGATCGAACGCTTCCGCGTCGGCGACCTTCGAGGGGCGACCGAACGCTTCCTGAAGGATCAACGGGAAGGAGCGGTGGACCTGAGTCCGCGGACCACGGCTCCCGACATCCGCCGCCAAAGCTAGCCGGCAGGGATCCCCCAACGCACGGGGCCCAAGGCGATGCACCTTGGGCCCCGCCGCATCGAAACTCCGCGCTCAGCGCAGTTGCTTGATCCGGATGTTGCGGAAGGCGACGGAGCCATGGTCGCCCTGCAGCAGGATCGGTCCGGGCTGGTCGACGTTGTCGTCCAACTGGCTGCCGGTACCCTTCGGGCAATCGACGTTGTCGTGGATTTTCACGCCGTTGAGGACGACGGTGATTTTTTGCCCGACGATCCGGACCTCGGCCTGCTGCCACTGGCCGGGCTTGCGCGAGGCGAACAGGGACGGGGCCTTGACGTTGTAGATCGCCCCGTTGCCGCCAAGTCCGGGCTTGCCGGTCTTGTAGTCGTCGAAAACCTGGATCTCGTGGCGGCCCCGCAGGTAGAAGCCGGAGTTCGCGCCCGGCGGCACCTGGTACTCATACCGGACCACGAAGTCCCGGAACTTCGCCTCCGTGTAGATGTCGGTGCCGTGCTCGTCCTTGCCCAGCGTGTTGCAGAGCATCCCGTTCTGGACGCTCCAGGAACGCTTGCCGGTATCGCGCCGGTATTTCCATCCGTCCATCGTCTTGCCGTCGAACAGCAGGGCGAATCCCTCCTTCCGTTCGGCGGCCGACAACCGGTTCGTCGTGTCCGTCGGCTTGCCGTCGCCAGACTCCAGCCCCAGCGCCCACTTGATGCCGCCCAGAATGTGTTGCTGGTACAGCGAATCCGTCCACACGTCCTCGCGATGCCCGAGCGACGTGTAGAACACCTTGCCGGATCGACCCACGTTCTTGCACCACGACACCGGATAATCGCCCGGAACCATCGTCTGCGGGTGTTTGTCGAGCGTCAGCAATCCATGCACTTTCGCGCGCTCGAAGCTCTTGAACTCGTAGATCTCGTCGTAAACCGTCCAGATCGGCCCGAGGTGACGCACGGCCGGGTGCGCCCGGTCTTGGTTGTGCATGTCCACCGCGACCTGCGATCCATGCGTCTGGAATTCGCCGCCCAGCAGCGCGATGTACGGCGGATACCCGTGGAAAGTGTCCGAGCACGAATGCATGCCCACGAGCGCGTGGCCGTTCTCGATCCACTGGATGAAACCGTCCTTGTCCGGAATCGCCAGATCACCCGTCGTGTTGGCGAAGACCACGGCATCGACGTTCTTCAACTTCTCCAGGGTGAGCTTCTCCGCGACTTCCGAGTCGTCCTTGCCCTCCGATCCGCCGCGCACCACATCGACCACGGTGTAGGCACCCGACGACTCGCCGAGGTTGATGATGACGTTTTCCGCGGTCGGGATGGAACTGTGCCGGAATCCCTTGGTGGCGGTGACGACGACGACGCGCTTGGGAGCGGCTTCGGCGGTAAGCGCGGCGGCCGCGACGAATGCGCAGGCGGTGGCGAACGTGAACTTCATGGGGGCGATAGGGACGATAGGGACGATTTTGATTCGGTAAGACGCCGCCGATGGACGGCAAATCGTGGGGACCGATTCATTTCGCCACAACCGGGCTGACCCGCGCAATCCCCGCGTGCGGCGGCATCTTCGGCAGGGCGCATCCGGAGACGGCCCAGAGACGCGATTCCAAGCCTCTCGCTCGAGGGCACCCGGGTATGCGACGGCCGCAGAGTGCGGGGACGCACTCATCGCTCGACGACAAGCGCGCCTGCCCATCCGCCCCGACCGACCGCTGCCGCGACGGGTCTCGCAGCGGTGTCGCGCCCATCCGATGGCCTTGGCACCGCACCCGACTCGGGTACGGCACCCCGATGGGCCTTCCCTCAGTACGACCAGATGGGTTTGCCGGACAATTGGTCCCTCAGCAACCGCTGGTCCGCCTCCACCATCAGCTCGATCAGCCCGCGGAACTTCGTCGCCGGTGGGTGCATGACGAAAATGTGAAGAGAGACGAGTTTGCTCTTCTTTTTTGTCCATATGTAACTAGCGTTCTAGTTACTCATGAGCAAACCGCCGCAATCGCTCGCAAATCTTCTCGCCCAGATC
>WBXI01000046.1 GCA_008933025.1 Verrucomicrobiota bacterium | reverse complement strand
CGGGTTCCGTGCGCCTGCTGTCCGCCCTCCTCGCGGCCGGGTGCGTGGCCCGTGCGGCGGCGGCCGGACCGCCGGCGCCGCACTGGTCGCTGCAACCCCTGCAACGTCCCGCGGTGCGGGCGGGCCAGCATCCGATCGACGCTTTCGTGTCGGCGGGGCTGCGGTCGCAGGGATTGGCGCCGAATCCACCGGCCCCGGCCCGGGAGTTGGTGCGGCGGGTTTGCTTCGATCTGACCGGCCTGCCGCCGACCCCGGACGAAATGGAGGCGTACGAGCGGGATCCCGGGGTGGACCGTTACGAGCGGTTGGTGGACCGGTTGTTGGCGTCGCCGCGCTACGGGGAACGCTGGGGGCGGCACTGGCTGGACGTGGTGCGCTACACCGAGAGCCAGGGATTCGAATACGACCAACTGCGCGACAACGCGTGGCCGTTCCGCGACTACGTCATCCGGAGTTTCAACGCGGACAAGCCCTACGACCGGTTCATGCGGGAACAGGTGGCGGGCGACGCGATGGAACCGGTCACCGCCGAGGGCATCGTCGGCTCGAGCCTGTTGGTTTCGGGACCGTGGGACCAGGCGGGCAACGCCCAGGCAAACGCGACCCAGCGTGCGATCACCCGGGAGGAAGAGATGGAGGATCTGGTGAGCGTGGTGGGACAGACGTTCCTGGGACTCACGCTGAATTGCGCCCGGTGCCACGACCACAAGTTCGACCCGATCCCGCTGGCGGATTACTACCGGGTCAAGGCGGTCTTCGAAGGCGTGCGGCACGGCGAGCGCCCCACCGAGGGGGCGGCGGAGGCGAGGGAGCGCGCGGATGACCGGGCCCGCTGGGAACGGGAGTTGGCGGCGGCGTCCGCGGTCGTCGCGCGCATCGACGAGGCCGGGGCCAAGGCAATCGCGGCGAAGCTGGGCGGGGTCCCGAAGGAACCGGGGCCGCATCCCTTCGCGCGATGGGCCTTCGACGGCGAACCGGTGGCAACGATGGCCGGGACGGCGAAGGGTGGGGCGACGGTGGCCGACGGGCGGTTGCGTTTGCCGTCGGCGGGCGCGCATTACGAGACCGGGCCGTTGCCGAAGGACATCCGGGAAAAAACCCTGGAAGCCTGGGTGGCGTTGTCCGACCTCGCGCAGGGCGGGGGCGCGGCCATTTCCCTGGAGAACCTGGATGGCGGCGTGTTCGACGCGATCGTGTTCGCCGAACTCCAGCCGGGAAAGTGGATCGCGGGCAGCGAAGGTCTGGCCCGGACGCGCAACCTCGAGGCGCCCGTGGAAGACGCGACGCCGGGTGCGTTGGTGCATCTGGCGGCGGTGTACTCGGAGGACAACCGGATCGCCCTGTACCGGAACGGCGTGCCCTACGGGCAACCCTACACGCCGTCTTCGCCGCTGCGGACCTTCAAGGCGGGGGCGGCGCACGTGGTACTGGGGATGCGGCACAAAGGCGGTGGACGGCCGTGGTTGACCGGGTCGATCCGGCGGGCGGCGCTGCATGACCGCGCTTTGGCCCCGGCGGAAGTGGCGGCTTCTTTCCGTGCCGGTGGCTTTGCCGTGCCGGAGGCGGAAATCCTCGCCGGATTTAGCCAGACCCGGCGGGCGGAACGCGACGAGGCTTTGGCGCGGATCGACAAGGCGAAGCAGGGCATCGCGGCGGCGTCGAGACCCCGCCCGATGGCCTACGCCGGCCGGCGCGAGCAACCCACGCCGACCAAGGTGCTGAAGCGGGGCGACGTGAAATCGCCGGGCGAGGTCGTGGCGCCGGCCGGATTGTCGGCGATTGCCGGCGTGAAGGCGGACTTCGGCCTCGCGCCGGATGCCCCGGAAGCGCGGCGCCGGCTGAAATTCGCCGACTGGCTGTCGGATCCGAGGAACCCGCTGCCCGCGCGGGTGATGGCCAACCGGGTCTGGCAATTCCATTTCGGCCAGGGACTGGTCGCGACCCCGAACGACTTCGGGGTGAGCGGGACGCGTCCGAGCCATCCGGAGTTGCTGGATTGGTTGGCCTCGGAATTCGTCGCGGGCGGTTGGAGCCTGAAGGCGCTGCACCGGTTGATCCTGACCTCCGCGACGTACCGGCAATCGTCGGAATACCGCGCGGACGCGGCGGCGGTGGACGCGGACAACGCGCGGTTGTGGCGGTTCTCGCCGCGGCGGTTGGAGGCGGAGGCGGTGCGCGACGCGATGCTGGCGGCGAGCGGGCAATTGAACCCGCAGGTGGGCGGGCCGAGTTTCCGGGCCTTCACGACGTCGAACTACGGGGCGACGTTTTACCATCTGTTCGACAAGGCCGATCCGGAGTTCAATCGACGCACCGTCTACCGCATGAACATCAATTCGGGGAAAGAACCTTTGCTGGACGCCTTCGATTGTCCGGACCCGTCGGTGAAAACGCCGCGGCGCGGGGTGACCACGACGCCGTTGCAGGCGCTGGGGTTGATGAACGGGAGCTTCGTGCAGCGGCAGGCGAAGGCCCTGGCGGAACGATCGCTGCGCCTGGCCGGCAACGACGTGGCGGGGGCGGTGGACGCCGCCTACCGTTTGGCGCTGGGACGCCCGGCGAAGGCGGCGGAGATCGAACGGGGGCGCGCCACCGTCCTGGACCGCGGTCTGGCCAGCGTCTGCTGGGTGCTGCTCAATTCCACGGAGTTCGTCTATGTCCGGTAATCCCCGTCATTGGCCGGCGTTCGCGCCGGAGTCGACGCCGCTGGTATCGCGGCGCCATTTCCTTTCCAACACCGCGGGTGGCTTGGGGAGCGTGGCGTTGGCATGGATGCTGAGCCGCGACCGGAGCCGGGCCGGGGAGGCCGCGCTGCCGTCGTCGGCCCGGGCGCCGCACCATGCGCCCAAGGCCAAGCGGGTGGTGCAGGTGTTCTGCTGCGGCGGCGTCAGCCACCTCGACACCTTCGACTACAAACCGGAACTGGAGCGGATGGACGGGAAGGCGATGGAGGGGAAGGGCGAGAATCTGGGGTTCTTCGGTCAGCCGGGAAAGCTGATGAAGAGCGTCTATGAATTCCGTCGGCACGGGCAGAGCGGCAGTTGGGTGAGCAGCCTGCTGCCGCATCTGGCGGGGTGCGTGGACGATCTCTGCTTCGTCCACTCGATGTTCGCCAAGAGCAACAACCACACCCCGGCGACCTTCCAGATGAACAGCGGGTTCACGCTGAACGGGTTTCCCTGCATGGGCGCGTGGATGAGCTACGGGCTGGGCAGCGAGAACGAGAACCTGCCGGCGTTCGTCGTGCTGCCCGACCCGCGCGGCCTGCCGGCCGGCGGATCCATCAACTGGGCCGCGGGTTTCCTCCCGGCCAACCACCAGGGCGTCCCCTTCCGGACCCATTCCCGCGATCCCATCGTGGACCTCCACACGCCGGCTTCGGTCGGGGCCGACGCGCGGGCGGCGGACATGCGGGTGCTGGCGGGGATGAACCGCGAATTCGCCGAGGCGCATGCCGGCGACCAGGCCTTCGCGGCGCGGTTGCGTTCCTACGAGCTGGCGGCACGCATGCAATCGAGCATCCCGGAGGCCACCGATCTCGACGGGGAATCCGCTTCCATCCGGCGGATGTACGGGATCGACGACCCGGCCAACCGTGGGTTCGGGCGGAATTGCCTGATGGCACGCCGGCTTCTGGAGCGCGGGGTCCGCTTCGTGCAGATCATCAACGGTGGGGCCTTCGGCAGTCCCCGGATCAATTGGGACGGGCACGAAAACCTGAAGGAGAACCACGACACCCAGGCGGCCACGATGGATCGGCCCGTGGCGGCCCTGATCCAGGACCTCAAGCAACGGGGCCTCCTGGAAGACACCTTGTTCGTGTGGTCCACGGAGTTCGGGCGGGGTCCCGCCACCCAGGGCGTGAATGCCACCGGCCGCGACCATCATCCGACCGCCTTCACCTGTTTCCTCGCGGGCGCCGGCGTGAAACGCGGGCATCATTACGGCAGTTCGGACGAGATCGGTTACTTCGTCGGCGAACGGAAAGTGACCATCCCCGACTTCCACGCGACGATCCTCCACCTGCTGGGCATCGACCACCAGAAGCTCACGTTCTACCACAACGGCGTCAATCGTCGCCTCACCGACGTCCATGGCGAGGTGCTGCAGGGGGTGTTGTCGTGAACCGCGTCCGGTCGTTCCTGCTGGGGATGGCGGTGGCGTTGCTGCCGGCGTCTCCGCTGCGGGGCGCGGACGACGCGAAGCCGGCCCATTGGGCCTTCCAGCCCGTCCGGGATCCGGCATTGCCGGCGGTGCGACACGCGGATTGGTGCCGGAACGGGATCGACCGGTTCGTCCTGGCCCGCCTCGAGGCGGCCGGCCAGCAACCGGCGCCGGCGGCGGGCCGGCGGGGGTTGATCCGCAGGGTGACCCTGGACCTGACCGGCTTGCCGCCGACGGCGGACGAGACCGACGCCTTCGTGGCGGACACGGCGCCGGATGCCTATGCGCGGCTCGTGGACCGGTTGTTGGATTCGCCGCATTACGGGGAGCACTGGGGTCGTCATTGGCTGGACGTGGTGCGCTACGCCGACACGGCGGGCGAAACCGCGGACTACCCGGTACCGGTGGCATGGCGTTACCGCAACTACGTCATCGATGCCTTCAACGCGGACAAACCCTACGACGAATTCCTGCGCGAACAGATCGCCGGCGACATCCTGGCGGCGCGCGGTCCGCGGGAACGGTATGCGGAACGGGTCACGGCGACGGGTTATCTGGCCATCTCCCGGCGCTTCGGGTTCGACTCGGAGAACTACCATCACCTCACCATCCAGGACACGATCGACACCCTTGGGCAGAGCGTGCTGGGGCTGTCGCTGGGCTGCGCGCGTTGCCACGCCCACAAGTTCGATCCGGTCTCGACCGCCGATTACTACGGGCTGTACGGCATTTTCGAGAGCACCCGCTACGCGTTTCCCGGCTCCGAGCAAAAGCAACGGCTGCGGTCGATGGCCCCGGTGATCCCGCCCGAGGAGTCGGTGCCGCGCTGGCGCGAGTTCGAGGCGCGCGCGGCGGTGCTGGCGAAACAGCTCGAGCGACAGGGACGTTCGGCGCCCTCGGCCGTGTTGCGGTCGCTGGCGGACTTCGACGGCGACTTCGAACTGCAGGCGCCGGCATCCGGCGGCAGCAAGGGCGTGCTCGTGCCGCCCTGGATCTACGAGGGCCAGATCGCGATCACCACCGACGCGCAGAGTCCGTTCCGCAATCTCCATCCGGGAGGCAGGGTCGGCGCCAGCGTGCCGGCGGGCACCAACGACTATCGGATCGTCCAGTCGATCCACCCGCGGTGGCCGCTTTCGGGCGGGGCGGTGCTCCACGCCAACCTCGACGTCCGCGTCGCCACGAACGATCCCGCCGCCACCGGGAAACACCGGTTTTGGCTGGGGTCGCTTTCCTCCGGCCCGGCCTTCGAGGTGCTGCTGGGATCCGGCAGCGTCGCGATCCGCGTCGGCGACCGCGTGACGACGCCGAGGGCGCTGCGCCCCGGCCAGTGGCACAACCTGCAATTCGCGATCGATCCCAAGGCGCGCGCGGTTTCCGGCAGGGTCGGCTTGCCCGGGGACGTCGTGGAGTTCGCTGCGATCCCCCTCGCGGCGGGTTGGACGGGAACGATCGACGCCGTTGGTTTCGACGCGTCGGGACCCGATGCGGGGCTGCGCCCGGCGGCGGCGTTCGACAATCTGGGCGTGCAGGAGGCCCCGATCGCGCCGGTGGCGACCACGTCGCCGGTCCTCGCCGGTTTGCGGGGCGAATCCGAGGCGGAGAAACTGAACGGGGAACTGCGGGCATTGGCCGGGCACGACGGCGACTTCGAATTGCAGGCCGACGGCGCGCCGCCGGCCTCGCCGTGGGGACCGGGTCCCAACAGCGTCGTGAAAGTGCTGGCGAGGGCGCAGAGCCCGTATGGGAACATCTATCCCGCGGGCCGTCTCGGCATCCACATGCCCAACACCGAGGCCTACAACGGACTCGGGCTGACCCTCACCAACCGCTGGCAGGCGGACCGGACCGGGGCGTTGCACGCGGGCTTTGATTTCCGGTTGGCCGGCGTGGAAGCCGGCGGCGGCGGTTCGTGGCGGTTCTACCTTGGGCACGGCGCGGGAGGTTCCGCGGCGGTGGAGGTGGCATTCAATGGCAGCGAGTTTTTCCGGAGGAGCGGCGCGGCGCGCGACCCGGTGCGGAAACTGAAAGTGGGCACCTGGTACCAGGTGCAACTCGATCTGGACCTCAAGGCGAAGCACTACACGGGTTCCATCGCGGCGCCGGATGGCCGCACGGAGTTCGAAGGCCAGTTCGCGGACGGTTGGGACGGCAGCATCGACTACTCGTTTGTCGACAGCTATGGGCATCTGCCGGGCCCGAGACCGGCGCTGGACGCGGACAACTTCGTGGTCGGGGAGATGCCGTTGCCGCCGTTCGGTTCGGCGGCGGTGGCGGAGACCGAGGCTCGGCGGGCGACGCGGACGGCGGCGATCGCCGCGGTGCGGCGGCAGTTGGCGCTGGGTGCGGCGGCGGACAAGGCCCGGTTGGAACTCGAGACGTTGCTCGCCGAGGGCCCGTTCCCGCTGACCTACGCGGTCGCCGAGGGAACGCCGCACGACGCGCGGATCCAGAAGCGCGGCGAACCGGACCAACCCGGCGACCGGGTTCCGCGGGGTTTCATCCAAGCGCTTGGCGGCGGGAAGCTGTCCAAGGACACGGCCGGCAGCGGACGCCTGGAATTGGCCGAGTGGCTGACCCGCCCGACGAATCCCCTGACCGCGCGCGTGATGGTGAATCGCATCTGGCAGTATCATTTCGGCAAGGGCTTGGTGCGGACGCCGAATGATTTCGGGGTGCGGGGGCAGGCGCCGTCCCATCCCGAACTCCTCGACCATCTGGCGACCCAATTCATGCGCGGCGGCTGGTCGGTGAAGGCGATGCACCGGATGATCCTCGCGAGCGCGGCGTACCAGCAGGGAAGCCTGCATCCGGCCGCCGGCAGCGTCTTCCCGGAAGCGGGCGCGTCCGAGGATTGTCCGGTGGTGCCGACCGCGGCGGGACGCCGGGAGGCGGCGATGGCGGTGGGCGGCGATTTGTTCGCGCCGTTCCTGCGCCGGCGATTGGGAGCGGAAGAGACGCGCGACGCGATCCTGTTCGCGAGCGGCGCCCTCGATCCATCGGTGGGCCAGGCACACGCGTTTCCCTCGCCGACGGGTTGGGGATACACGCAGCACGGCCCGTTCGGTGCGGTGTACGAGCACAACCGGCGGAGCGTGTACCTGATGACCCAGCGGATCCGGCGGCACCCGTTCCTGGCGCTGTTCGACGGACCCGATCCCAACGCGAGCACGGCGGAGCGGCGGGTGACGACGGTGCCGACCCAGGCCTTGTATTTCCTGAACGACCCGTTCGTGCATGCGAATGCGGAGAAGCTCGCGGCACGCGCGATGGCGGCGGGCGGCGACGCCGCGCGGCACGTGGTGGCTGCCTACCGGTTTGCCCTGGGCCGCGATCCGGACGCGCGGGAACGGGCCGAGGCCGCGGAATTCCTCGCGGCGTACGGCAGGGAGTTGGCCACGGCCGGCAAACCCGAGGCCGAGCGCGGCGCACTGGCGGCCTTCGCCCGGGTGTTGTTCGGGACCAACGAATTCCTGACCGCCGATTGACCTGCCGATGAAAAAGCCCCCTGCATTCGATCCCCATCGCCGCGGATTCCTGCGCTCGATGGTGGGTGGTTCCGCGCTGTTGCCCGGATTGGTGTCGCGGTTGTTGGCGCAGGACGGGGCGGGGGCGGGCGATCCCTTGCTGCCGCGGGCGCCGCATTTCGCGCCCAAGGCGAAGCGCGTGATCTTCCTCTACATGAGCGGCGGTGTGTCGCACGTGGACTCGTGGGATCCGAAGCCGCGGCTATTCGCGGAGCACGGGAAGACGGTGACGGTGGACGAATTCCAGGGGCGCAAGGGCGAGTTCAAGATGTTCGCCAAACGGCCGCAATTCGAGTTCTCGCGTCACGGCCGGTGCGGCACCGAGGTGAGTTCGTTGTTCCCGCACATGGCCGGGTGCGTGGACGACCTGTGCGTGATCCGCTCGATGAAGTCGGACCACACGAACCACTACGAGGCGACGCTCGGCATCCATACCGGGTCGTTCACCTTCGCGCGGCCGAGCATCGGTTCGTGGGTGAGCTACGGGTTGGGGACCGAGAACCGGAACCTGCCGTCGTTCGTCGTCATCGCGCCCAAGACGCCGTATGCGGGCGGGCAGGTGTGGGCGAGCGATTTTCTGCCGGGGGCGCACCAAGGCACGCTGGTGGTGCCGGGCGACGAACCGGTGGCCAACATCCGCCGCCGCGTCGCCAGCAACCGGTTGCAGGAACTGGAACTCGAGGCGATGGCCCGGATGAACCGGCGGCATCTCGCACCCCGCGCGGAAGACGCGGTGCTGGGGGCCCGGATCAAGTCGTTCGAGACCGCCTTCGGGATGCAGATGGAACTCCCGGACGTGTTCGATCTTTCTCGCGAGAGCGACGCCACGCTGCGGCTCTACGGATTGGAACGCGGGAGCACCAAGGGCTTCGCGTGGCAATGCCTGGTGGCGCGGCGGTTGGCCGAGCGCGGGGTGCGCTTCGTCGAGTTGATCGACTCGGGATCGTCGGACAACTGGGATGCACACGGTGACATGATGGCCCACGTGCCGTTGGCTCGGAACGTGGACCAGGCCATCGCCGGGTTGCTCCGCGACCTGAAATCGCGCGGGATGCTGGACGACACCCTGGTGGTCTGGACCACCGAGTTCGGCCGGACCCCGTTCAACAGTTCGGCGGACGCGAAGGGTCGGGAGCACCACCACTGGGTGTATTCGTCGTGGCTCGCGGGAGCGGGGGTCCGGGCGGGAACCGTGTACGGGGCCTCCGACGACCATGGCATCCACGTGGGACGGGATCCGGTCCACGTGCACGATTTCCAAGCCACCATCCTGCACCTGATGGGCTTCGACCACGAACGCCTGACCTATCGGCACAGCGGACGCGACTATCGGTTGACCGACATCGCGGGCAACGTCGTGAAAGGCATCTTGGCCTAGGGCAGGGGCCGTGGCCGCCCCGGACGCAAAAGTGCCGGCGGGCGGCGGGAATTGGGAGGCCGCCCGGGATTGGCATCGGGGAAATCAGTCCGGCCAAGGCACTTCACGGCGCCGCCCACGTCCGGAAATACTGTCGCGAATCGTCGTTCGGCGTGGGGTCGAGGTAGAGGAGCGTGCCCGCGGCGTCGCGGATCGTCAGGATGTCCGATGCGGTCCAGTCGACCAGATTGGTGCTGCGCTCGAGCAGGAATTGCTGGTCCAGGAATCCCGTGAACAGGAACAGGGTCTCGTTGGATTGCCGGGGCCATTGCCCGATCGCCACGCCTGCCCGGTAGGGGCCGGCCTGGCTCCGCAGGATGGAACCGTCCAGCCCCACGGCCACCAGTTGCCCGTCGATCGATGCCAGACCGTAGAGAGACTTGTAGGTGATGCTGTCGAGAAGGGTCCAGGCCGCGGCGTCCTGGCTGCCGAGCACGGTCCCTTGGTTTCCCGCGATATAATACGTGCCGTCGACCCGCAACACGTCGTTCAGCCAGTTGGTGACGCCGGAAACCCGTGGCGTCCACGCCTGGCCGTCGGCACTCGAAAGCAACGTGCCATTCTGTCCGACGGCCAGAAACAAACCGTCGAGCCAGCGTCCCCGGGAAAGGGTGTCGGCGGTCGGATAAGGGTGTGCCGACCATGCGTCGCCGTCGGGACTGAAGAGGAGGGTGCCGTTGGCCCCGGTGGCGATCCACCCCGTGGGGCCGGCGTCGATGGAGAGGAGATTGGCGGTGGTCGGCGAGGCGAGAAGGGTCCAGGCCTTGCCGTCCGGACTGGAGAGCAAGGTGCCGCCGTCGCCGCAGGCGACGAAACGCTGGTTGCCCCAGGCGACGCCGTGAAGGGCGGCGGCGGTGGGCGAAGCGGCAGACTCCCACGCGATGCCGAGGGTGTTGGCCTGGTTGGTGAGGACCACGGGGATCACGACCGAAACCGCGTTGGTATAGGTGTTGGTGGTGACCAGCGGGGCGTAGGCGACGCTGCTTTTCAGGATGGTCCCGCCCGAACCGACCGCCACGAGCATGCCGGGGGCCGAGGCGACGCCGAGGAGGGCCTGCCCCATGGCGTTGGTCGGTACCAATGCCGTGATCCACGTGGCCCCGGAGTCGCTCTGGAGGATGGTGGGACCGTCGCCCACGGCGACGTAGAAGGTGTTGGTGGTGCGGTTGGTCGAGAGCACCACCGCGTTTTCGGCGAAACGCGACGCGATGTTGGTTCCGAAGGCGACATTGGTGGCGGCGGCGAACAACAGGCTGCGCGGCGAGAGCGACGGCGTGGTCCAATCGATGGCCGGCGAGAACTGGGTGCTGCGGGCGCCTTGCACCACTTGGCCCGCGCGTCCCGCGAGGACGAGCTTCTGGCCGGTCGAGACCCCGGCGTAATAGGTGGAGCGCGGGGCAGGGTAGGAACGCCCGGGACTGGTCTCGTCGGTAAACCGGAGGGTGCCCGAGAGGATCGTGCCGCTGCGAACTTCCTCGTCGCCGGCGACCAACACCGCGCCGAATTGGAGCGGGAAATCGGTCCGTGTTTCCTGGGTCGCCACGTAGAGGTCGGCGGTCACGTCGGTGCGGCCCACGGTCCAGTTGCTGCCGTCGGGGCTATAGAGGGCGACGCCGCCGTCGCCCGCGACCACGATGCCGTCGGTACCGTTGATGCGGGTCGGGGCCGCGCGGTTGAGATGGGTGGCGACGCGGCTGGTGCGACGGGTCCAGGCCACGCCGTCCGCGCTGGTGGCTATCAGTCCGTTCTCGCCGACGACGACGAAGGGGCCGCCCGTCCTATAGGTCGCCCCGCGGAGCCAATCGTTGAACGGGACCGCGCGCCGGGTCCAGTTGGTGCCGTTGTCGCTGGTGTAAATGGCAGCGTTGTCGCCGGCCGCAACCAGGCGCGTTCCCGAGTTGGCCAGGCCTTCAAGCCAATCCGTGGTGCCCAGTTCGACGAGTTTGAAGCTCGCGGCATCCTCGCTCAGCAGGATGCCCCCTTCCGAGGCCGAGACGACCAGCAACGCGCCCGCCTTGCCGGCGGTGGTGCCGAACCAGGTCGCGGAACGCAGCCAGCGTCGCGTGCCGGTGTTCGGGAGGGTCCATGTCGCCAGATCCGTGGTCGTGGCCAGTTGGCCGGTGTCGGCGACGGCGACGAGGGGGTTGTTGGTGTGGTAGGCCAGATCCGCGATGTTGTTGCCGAAGGGGCTGGGATTGGACCAGTGCCAGACGAGGTTCGTGGTTCCGGCGACGGCGGATTGCGCGATGCAGAGGACGAGAAGGGCGATCCACGCTCGAAATGGGCGGTTCATGCTGGGGACAGGTGAGGAACGCCGAGGAGGCTAGGGTAAGGTCGTTCCCGGTGCAAACGCGCGGGCATCCGTCCCGCGATGCGGCGGTGACGGGCCGTCGGCCAGCCCGCGACGAAACGATGTCCCGGAATGGGTTCCCGGTGGCTCGGCCGTGGTCATGACGTGGACACCGCGCCCGGGAGTTCGAGGAGAAAGGTGGTGCCGGACGGGCCGGTATGGTCCAAGCGGAGATCGCCGCCGAGATGCCGGGCCAATTGCCGGCTCAGGGCGAGGCCGAGCCCGGTTCCCCCGGGCTTGGTGGACTCCTGCGGCGTGAACAGGCGTCCCGCCGCTTCGGGCCCGATGCCCGTGCCGCTGTCGCTCACCCGGAAGCACCACCGGGTGCCGGAGGGGCGTTCTGCCTCCACGCGCACGACGCCCGGGCCGTCGATGGCTTGGAACGCGTTGGTGGCGAGATTTTCCAAAACCAGCAGGGCCAGATTGGCCGTCCGGTTGTCCAGTGGCGGTCCTGCGGCCGCCTTGGTTTCGAGGCGCACCGGACGTTCGCCCAGCGCGGGCCGCAACCGGCGCTCGAGTTCGCCGCAGAGTTCGGCGGCGGAAATCTCGAAAGCCGAAAGCCCCTGCTCGTCGCGCAGCACCCGGACCACGTCGTCGAGCATCGTTTTCATCCGGCGCGCGGTGGCCGCCGCATCGGCCTGGTCCACGGCATCGCCCCGTCCTTCCTGGGCCACGAAGTGTTGGAGCGCCAACAGCGGGTTGCGCAGGCCATGGACGAGGTGCGAGGCCACCGCGCCGACGGCGCTCGTCTTGGACGCCAGGGCCAGTTCCCGGTTCGCGCGCACGAGACGCTCCGAACGTTCCTCGAGGAGTCGGTTGAGGCGTTGGAGCCGATGGAACGCGATGCCAAGCACGAGTGCCATCGCACCGCCCAACACCCCGAAGGCCAGCCAGCCCTGCCGCGCCAGACTCGCGTCCAGCCGACGGTATTCCGCCGCGAGTCCCGAGGCGTCCAGAGTCATCGCCGCGATGCCCACCAGCATCCCGCGGGAGTCGTGCAACGGCACCGCAAGGTCCAGCCGCGGATCGGGCTCCGGGACGTAGCGGACCCCCACCTCGCCGTGGGTCGCCCCGGCGATCAGGGCGTCGTCCGGGCCCGCCGCCGCGTTGGTGCCGCCCAGAAGGGTCGCGAACAGCGTGCCTTCCGGCGCGTGCAACCGGGCTCCCAGAACGCCCGGCAAACCCGGGATGGTCGCGGCGTCGAGCAGGACGACGAGCGGGTCCGCCTCGTCCGCGTTCGCGGCGTCGCCCAGTTGTTTCTCGACCAACGCCGCCACGATGCTCGCGTCCCTGCGTGCCAATTGTCGCCGCATGTCGGCGCGCATCGGTGCCCGGCCGAGGGTGATGGCCGTTCCCAGCAACGCCAATGCCGCGAGGATCGCCAACCCCGCGGTCCATGGGGACTGCGTGCGGAACTTTGTCATCGGGCCCTGGTTCTAGAAATCACGCTCGATCCCCACCTGCCACACGTGCCCGTGCAGGTCGTCCGACGCCACGTTCGATCGTTGTTGTTCATGGAAGAACTCCCCGTAGAGGCGGAATTGCTTGGTCCACCGATACTCGACGCGGCCCTCGAACTCGAGTCCGTCCCGCGTCCGCAGCGAGGGGTCGAAGACCGATACCACCTGCCGCGGAAATTGGTAGGTCGTCCAGCGGGCCGTTCCCCGCAACAACCAGTCCTTGGACTCGAGCTTGAGGGTTGTCGCCGCCCCGAACCGGTCGTAGTCGGTGAATCCCTCGCCGTTGTCCGTCCGGCGCACGTGAAAGAGTCGGGCCGTCGTCTGGAAATGCCGGCCCGCATCCCATGATTGCTTCCAGACGAGGTCCGAACGCAAATCGTGCGTCGTCAACCGGGTCCCGGCGATCGGCACGCCGAGCGGATCCGCCTGCTCGCGGGTGTCGAAGGGCCGCTCGATGCAGGCGAACGAAGTCTCGACCGAGCCGTTGGTGGTGTAGTTCCAGCCCGCCGTGAGCTTTGGTCCCCATTCCCGAAAGCTCGACACGGGTTGGCGGAGGAACTGGCGGTTCAGGGGCAAGCCCGCCTCGACGTAAAACCCGGCGGGCAGCGTCCCGCGCAGGGTGGGCCCCACGAGGATCCCGTGCCCCACCACCTGGACGCTGCCGCGGTCGCCGCCGTACTCCGTCGCGTCCAGCACCTGCTGGTTGTAGAGGTGGGTCAGCGAAAGTCCCGCCGTCAGGCGCTCGGTCAGGGTCCGCTTGTAGGCCAGATGGGTGAGGAAGACCTGTTCCTCGGTCGCCAGCGGTTGGCCGACCCCCGTGACCGCCGGGTTGAGGTAATACCGCTGGTCGCCACTGAAGAAGAAAAACACCTGGTTCGCGTCCACCGGGGCCGGAACACCATCCACTCGACGCCGAGGATGGCCAGGCCGGTGTCCTGACGCTGGGTCGCGGCGAGCAGGGCGTTCTCCTTGTAGCCGCCGCCGGTCCGGACGGTGAGTTGGATGTCCCAGAGAAAGAAGGGGCCGGGCTCGTCCCGGATCGGGCCGTACGCGAAAGGACCCGCGGTGACGGCAACCTGCGCGAGGGCCGCCGCGGCACCGGCCGCCACGCGGAAGATTTCGGGGAGACGCGCCATCGGCATGTGCGAAAGGCCGGCGATCGTGGGAACGATCGCCGGCCTGGCATGCCCGGACTCGGCGGGAGGCGCGAACCGGGGGATGCTGCGAGGTCAGTGCTTGCGGCCGCCCTTGCCCTTCGGGTCGGTCCCGCCGTCCACGGCGCCCGGGGTCGAGCCCTTGAGGGTGTTGCGCAATTCACGCAACTGCTCGCGGATGTCGGAGCGCAGTTGGGACGTGTCCGCGAGGAAAGTGTCGCGGTTGCCCTTCAGCTGCTCCTTGAGCTTCTGCTTTTGCTCTTCCGTCGCGCCCTTGAGCTGGGCGAGCAGATCTTTCTGGGATGCCGCGAATTTCTGGGCCGCATCCTGATACTGGGCGATGAGCGCCTTGAGGGCGTCCGGGATGTTCGCGTTCGGCGGCACGCCGAGCCGCGGAATCTCGAAGCCCTGACGGCCACCCTCCGTCTTGGGCGGCACGGGAGGCACCGGCGGCTTGTCGCCGCCGCGGTCGCCGCCGTCGTCCGCAAGGATCGAGCCGGCAAAGCCCAAAGCCATGGCCACGATCACGCTGAGTTTCTTGAAGTTCTTCATGTGTTCCTCCGATTGGAAGTCTTGTAAAACCGACCCTGTTGACTCTGTTTCCGTTTGGGAACCATTTTCATGGCACCCCCTTGCCGGATTGCTCTGCAGTCGCCATGCCATGGTTCGGCACGCTCCGAAAGCGTCGAAAAAGCCCGTAATGGCGGGTTTCCGTCCGGTGTCGCCGGCCTGACTCGCCGGGAGTTGGGTGCTTGGCCCGGCGGAAGCGGGCGCGGTTGGGGGACTGGCCCCAACCCGAGGGGCACGCCTTCCCTCGCCAGGGACGTCGTCCATCGGCGGGCATTTCCCTGTGGAAGATTGGCAACGGCTGTGTTGGCGAGCGGCACGGGCGACCCCGAGATTCCCTGCATGGAGGGCTCATGAAGACATGCTTCTTGTTGGTACCTGCGGGCGCGCTCTGGGTTGGCTTGGCACTCGGCCATGCACGGGCCGGGACGACGGCTTTTTTCTACGCGTCGCAGGGAATGACGGTCGAGGCTCCCGGTGCCACGTCGGACACCATCCGCACGGGCGACTACCTCTTCACGTACTCCCAGGACAAGTGGTGGTATTCGACGATCTCCATCGGGCCCGGAGTCCCGACCGGGCGGTTCCGGAGGATGGAGTGGCCCGAAGGGTTGCACGCGCAGGCCATCACCGCGGGGCCATCGGGATTGTTGACCTATCAGGAATCGGCACTCGTGACGATCCGGCGGGCCGACGGGGCGGTGTTCGACATCGTTTCGTTCGCCGGAAAACTGCTGGGGAGCACGGCGGGCGCGGGCGGGGCATTCGAGATCATGCCCAAGCGGGACGGCAACGATGGTTTTGCCGATCCACTCACCCTCGATGCCACGGGCAATTCGGGCAGCGTGTTTGCCTACAACACGCCCACGCTCGTGGGCTTCGATACCTACGGCATCGGGATCTGGATGGATTTCGGATTGATCGGGTTGGTGGTCCGCGACGCGAGCGAACCGCCGCCCGTGCTCTCGATCTCCGCTCTGGCTGGCAATGCCGTGGCGTTGTCGTGGAGCACCAATTCCGCGGGTTACCGGCTGGAATCCACCGGAACTTTGCCCGGCCAAGGTTGGAGTCCGGTGGTCGATCCGGCGACCCTTGCGGGCGACCGGTTCGTGGTGACGCTGGAGGCGGCCGGTACCGCGCGCTTTTACCGGCTCGCCAAGCCCTGACCGGTCAGGCGGGTCCCCGGGCACCGTCGGTTTCGACGGCGTCGCCCCGTTGTGGGGCGAGTCGATAGCGCAGGTAATCGCGGGAGACCCCGAGGAGGCGGGCCGCGCCGGACACGTTGCCTTCCTTCTGCTGCAGCGCGTGGCGGATCAACCGGAGGATGGCCTCTTCCAATTGGAATCCGGATTCGGGAAACCGGTAGGCCGCGTTGAACCATTCGTCCGTGGGAACGCCGGAGCCGGGAGCGAGGTTTGGCGCCGGGAATCGTTGGTCGGCGGTGGTCGTGCCGGCGGTTTCTCCGCCGCCGGCCCCGAGCAGGGAGTCGAACTGGAGCGCGGGCCCGTCCTCGAAGACCAGCGCGCGTTCCACCTCGTGCGATAGTTCGCGCACGTTGCCGGGCCATCCGTAGTTCAGCAGCCGCCGGCGTCCCAACTCCGCGATGGGCTTCGGCGGGAGACGATGTCGCCGGCAAGCGCGTTGGATCAAGGCTTCCGCCAGCCGGATGATGTCCGCGCCGCGTTCGCGCAGCGGCGGGATGGCGATCCGGAAAAGGTCGAGGCGGTGGAACAGGTCTTCACGGAATCGGCCGGCGGCAACCTCCTGGCGCAAGTCGCGGTTGGACGCGGCGACGATGCGGACGTCGATCGGCAAGACCCGGTTGCCGCCGACGCGGCGGACGCGGCGCTCCTCGATCGCGGACAGCAGTTTGCCCTGCACGGGCAGCGACAGGCTGTTGATCTCGTCGAGGAACAGGGTGCCGCCCGCCGCGGCCTCGAACAGGCCGAGCCGCACCGACCGGGCGTCCGTGAAGGCGCCTTTCTCGTGGCCGAACAACTCGGATTCCGCGAGTGATTCCGGAATCGCCGAGCAATTCATTTCCACGATCGGTCCCTCGGCGCGCGGACCCTTGTCGTGGAGCCACCGGGCGATGGCGGTCTTGCCCGTGCCGGTCTCGCCCTGCACGAGCACGGGCGCCAACTCGGTGCCGAGCCGACGGTCGGCCGCCAGGATGCGGGCCAGTTGTTGCTCGAGGTTGGCAAGGGATTCGCCGAAGTAAAACGCGTTGGCCGTCGATTCCGATTTCCGGTGCTCGTCCGCGCGTGCCTGGGCCCGCGAGCGTCGGCCGCGGGTCAGCACCAACGAGAGCGCCTCCGGCTCGAAGGGCTTGGCGATGTAATCGATCGCGCCGAGTTGGATCGCCTCGACCGCGCCGCGGATCCCGCCCTCGGAGGTCATCACCACGACGCCGGTTTGGCTGCCGAAGGCGCGTTCGCGCAGCAGGTCGGTGCCAAGCCCGTCGGGCAGGTTCACGTCGAGCAGCACGAAGTCGAATCCCAGTTCGTTCGCGAGTTGGCGGGCGGCACGCAGGCTGTCGGCGCCGGACGTCTCGGCGCCGAGACGCTCGAGCGTCGCGAGGAGGTGCCGGCGGAGCAGGGGTTCGTCGTCGACCACCAGCACGTTGAGACCGGCGAGCGGGGCGTTGGCCATGGGGCGGAGGTTGGGGGCGGGACGGCTTCGGGCAAAAGCCGGAAATGCGGCCGGGCGATCCGTAGTCCCTCAGTCCTCGAATCGCCACCGCACGGCGTCGAGCCCGCCGTGGACGACGGCGATCGAAGCCTGCGCCCGCACCACCGGCTTCGCGTGGTACGCCACGCTGAGACCGGCCCCGGCCATCATCTTCAGGTCGTTGGCGCCGTCGCCGATCACCACCGCCCGCCCCGGTCCGCAACCGAGGGCCTCGCAGGCTTGGCGCACCCGGGCTGCCTTCCCGTCCGCGTCGACGATGGTTCCCAGCACCCGGCCCGTCAGTCGGCCCTCCACGATCTCGAGCGTGTTGGCCAGGGTGTGGTCGAGCCCCAGCCGCGCTTTCAGCCGATCGGTGAAAAACTCGAATCCGCCCGAAACCAGCACGGTCGTCCATCCCGCCGCCCGCGCGGTCGCCAGCAACGCCTCGGCACCGGGCGACAGCCGGAGTCGTTCGTCATACACCCGCTGGAGCGCGTCCGCCGGCAGGCCTTCCAACAGGGCGACGCGACGGCGCAACGAGCCGGCAAAATCCAACTCGCCCCGCATGGCCGCCGCCGTCACCGCCGCGACTTCCGGCTTCCTGCCCGCCAAGTCCGCGATCTCGTCGATGCATTCGATCGTGATCAGCGTCGAGTCCATGTCCATCGCGAGCACGCGGAAGTCTTCCCGGCGGAGCGGTCGGTCGATGCGGAAAACGTCGAGTCCCGCGGCCAACGCCGGGTCGGCGAAGTCGGGGCCGGCAGCGGCATCGGAAAGCCGCCAGACGCCGGGAGCGAGTTGCCGCCGGCCGGTCGCCTGGGCGCGGGACTGCCATGCGGCCGCGGCGGCGTCGTCGAGGGCGGGGCCTTGGAGGACGATGTCGTTCATCTCGTGGCCGCGGAGGCTGGAGGAACCTCCGGCGCTGGAAAAGGGGGAACTCGGCGCTTGCACCCGGAAGGTCCGCCGGTACGCTGGTCGCGTTCTCAACGATTTTATGCGCACGGGATTCAAGCAAGTTTCTCTGGTTGTGGTAGTCGCCGCCTTGGCGACCGGATGTGCGAGCGCCGAGCGCAAGCTGGGCCGCGGCCTCAACAATCTCTCCGAGCCCATCCGCTTGGGCGAACTCCAGCGTTCCATGGAGCAGTCGTATCTCTGGGATGGTCCCGACGCGACTTACTCCACGGGATTGGTCCACGGCATCGGCCGGACTTTCGCGCGCGCCAGCGTCGGTGCCTTCGAGGTCCTGACCTTCCCGATCCCCAGCGATCCCTACATCAAGCCCGTGAATCCGGTTTACCCCGATTCCTACAAGCCGGGCGTGCTGGACACTTCCGCGCTGAAGACGGACACGTCGCTCGGTTTCGACACCACCGATGTCGTGCCCTTCTCGCCGGGCAGCCGCTTCAAGATCTTCGAGTGATCGATGCGATTTTCCAAGACGCGCCAACGCAGGTTGGCGCGTTTTTTCTTTTCCCAACATGCCGCTCGTCCGCCGTTCCCCCTGCAAGGTCAACCTGCTGCTGAACATTCTCGGCCGCCGGCCGGATGGTTTCCATGAACTCGAAACCCTGTTCTTTCCCGTGCCGCTCGAGGACGAACTTCGTTTCGCTCGCGGCGGCGACGGCGTGGTCCTGACCTGCAGCCATCCCGATCTCCCCCTCGATTCGGGCAATCTGGTGCATCGTGCGGCGACCCGATTTCTGGAGCGCGCCGGTCTTCGCGAGGGGGTGCGCATCCATCTCGAGAAGCACGTCCCGTTGGCCGCCGGACTCGGGGGCGGGAGTGGCAATGCCGCGCAGACCTTGCTCGGCCTGAACGAACTGTTCGGCACGCCCCTGGAGCCCGGGACGCTCGACGAGCTTGCCGCGGGGTTGGGGTCCGACGTGAACTTTTTCCTGCAGCCCAATCCCGCTTTGGCGTGGGGACGGGGCGAACGGATCGAGCCGCTGGAATCCTTCGCCTGCCTCCATGGGTGCGCGCTGTTGCTCTACCACCCGGGATTCGGCATCTCCACGGCATGGGCGTACAAGGAACTCGCCCGGTTTCCCGACGCCCTCGCCGGTCGGCCGGGCCGGGCCCGGGAACTGGCGGCGCGGTTGGTTGCCGGCGACCGGGACGGGGCCATGGGATTGCTCTACAACTCGCTCGAAGCGCCCGCCCTCGAGAAGCATCCCGTGCTCGCTCTCTATCAGGAGACCTTCCGGGACCTTGGCGCGATGGGGACGCTGATGTCGGGCAGCGGTTCCACGACGTTTGCGTTCTTTCCGGATCGGAAGACGGCGGACGCCGCCGTTGCGCCCTTTGAGGCGGCGTACGGCACCGCCGGGTGGCTTCGGGTGGTGGGTCTCTGACGCCGGGATCCGGCGGGAGGTTTGTTTTGCGAGGGGAGGGGCGTTTTCCCTACTCTCCCGACGCATGTTGTCGAAAAAGGCGAAGTATGCGATCCGGGCGCTGATTCACCTCGGGCAAAAGGGATCGGGAAAGCCGGTCTTGATTCGCGACATCGCGGTGCAGGAACGGCTGCCCCAAAAATTCCTCGAAGCCATCCTGCTCGAGATGAAGTCGGCCGGAATTCTGGCGGCCCGGCCCGGGAAAGGGGGCGGCTACAGTCTTCGCCAGCCCGCGGACACCATCAATATGGGGCGGGTGATCCGGTTGATCGACGGTCCTTTGGCGCCGATACCCTGCGTGAGCCAGACGGCCTATGCGCCTTGCGACGATTGCCTGGACGAGAAGACCTGCACGATTCGCCTGGTGATGAAGCAGGTTCGCGATGCCACCGCCAAGATCTTGGACGAGACGACGCTGGCGCAATTGCTGGAGCAGCAAGAACGGTTGTCGGGCGCGGGCTCCGCATTGGATTTCGCGATCTAGCGGGGATCTCGAAGTCCATGGCACCCGGATCCGGACAAGACCGGCAATGGGTCGAAGATCGCCCCGCGCTGATTTCATGGATTGACGATCTCTACTCGAATAGTAGACAAGAAGCCGTCGCGTGAAGACATCGAGACACAACGTGAGGGGGATGGCATCCGGGCGGCGATCGCTGCTTTGGCTGCTCGCCGCCGTGGGCTTGCCTGCGGCCGTCGCGATTCCCGGGCGTGCGGATGCGCCGGATGTCGGCGAAGAGTTGCGCGAATTGCGGCGCCAGATCCAAGCGCTCCGGCAGGAAGTCCGCATTCTGCAGCGGCAACGCGAGATCGACCAGGAACAGGCCGTCGAAAAAGCCGGCCAACAGCCCAAGGTGAGCGTCGGCGCCCCGAACCTGTCCTTCCGTTCGCCGGACTCGAAATACGACCTCAAGATCCGTGGCTGGGTGCAGGCCGATTCCCGCTGGTTCCTCAACGCGGTCAACACGACCAACGGCGCCGCCACCCCGCGAGGCGACACCTTCCTGATCCGCCGCGCCCGGTTGGTGGTCGAGGGGACGTTCCTCGAGGATTTCACGTACTTCTTCCAACCGGAATTCGGCGGCGCCAACGCCACCCTTCTCGACGCGAGCGTGAACTACGCGCTGCGGCCCGAATTCCAGATCAAGGTGGGTCGCTTCAAGTCGCCCCTCGGTCTGGAATTCCTTCAAAGCCCGCTCCAGAGCATGGGCATGGAGTGGAGTTCCGTGACGGGGTTGCTGCCGCTGCGCGACAACGGGGTCACGCTGCACGGCGACCTGCTGGACGCCCGCCTTTCCTACGAGGTCGGCCTCTTCAACGGTGGGCCCGACGGGGCCAATGCCGGCGCGACGGACATCGATGGGACCAAAGACGTCGTGGCCCGGGTGTTCGCCCAACCGTTTCGCGAGGGAAATGCCGCTTGGCTGCAAGGCCTGGGATTCGGCATGGCCGGGAGTTGGGGGCGTCACGAGGGGGTTGCGGCGCGTCCCGGGGCCTTGCTCAGCGGGGGGTCGCAATCCATTTACCAAGTGCGCACGGACAACGCCGTGACCGCGACGGCGGAGCCGGACGGTGCTCAATGGCGCTGGGTGCCGCAGATCTACCACTACCAGGGGCCCCTCGGCATTCTCGCGGAGTACGTCGTCAACAGTTCGGAATACCGGGGTGGCTTTGGCCATCGCGCCGACCAACATGTCCGACTCGAGAACACGGCGTGGCATCTGGATGTCGGCTACGTCCTGACCGGCGAGGACGCGACGTACCGCGGGGTTCGGCCGCGCCACGACTTCAGCCTTTCCGGCGGGGGGTGGGGTGCCGTCCAGTTGTTCGCGCGTTACAGCGAATTGCATCTGGATCCCAAGGCGTTCCCGACCATCGCCAATCCGGCCTATTCGGTCTCGGACGCCACCGAATACTCCGCGGGAGTGAACTGGTATCTCAACCCCAACGTCCGCGTGAACCTCCACTACGCGCTGACACGTTTCAACGCCGGCGATTTCAACGGCAAGGACCGCCCGTCCGAGCACGCCGTGCTCACGCGGGTCCAAATCTCTTTCTGACGCCGGACAACCCATCGAATCGATAGCCATCCCATGAACATCGCGCACATGCACTGCAACCGGGGGCCCCTCGGGCCCGTTCGGAAGTCGATGGGATCCCGGGCGCTCCCCGTCCTCGTCGCCTTGGTCGCCTGCCTTTTCGCGACCGCGCGGGGGGCCGCCAAGGACATCCCGTTTCTCAACGTGTCCTACGATCCCACCCGCGAGCTCTACGCGGAGATCAATGCCCGGTTCGTCGACGGGTGGAATGCCAAGTCCGGCGACAAGCTCCGGATCAGCCAGAGCCATGGCGGTTCCGGCAAACAGGCGCGCTCGGTCATCGACGGCCTCGAGGCGGACGTCGTCACCCTCGCGTTGGCCTACGACATCGATGCCATCGCCCAACGCGCCAAACTGCTCCCCGCCGACTGGCAGAAGCGGTTGCCCCATAATTCCACCCCCTTCACTTCCACGATCGTGTTCCTCGTCCGGAAGGGGAATCCGAAGGGGATCAAGGATTGGGACGACCTGGTGAAGCCGGGGGTCGCCGTGATCACGCCGAACCCGAAGACCTCGGGGGGCGCCCGCTGGAATTACCTCGCGGCCTGGGGATACGCGCTGCGGAAGAACGGGGGCGACCAGCAAAAAGCCAGGGAGTTCGTCGCGGGCCTTTTCAAGAACGTGCCCGTGCTCGACACCGGCGCGCGTGGCGCGACCACGACCTTCGTCCAGCGGGGCATCGGCGACGTGTTGATCGCCTGGGAAAACGAGGCGCTGCTGTCGCTGAAGGAAGGCGGCAAGGATCCGGTCGAGATGGTGGTTCCTTCCGTCAGCATCCTCGCGGAACCGCCCGTCGCCCTCGTCGATCGCGTGGCCAAGCGTCACGGCACCACGGAAATCGCGGCGGCCTACCTCGAGTTCCTCTACACCGAACCGGCCCAGGAAGCCGCCGCGCGGAATTTTT
>WBXI01000045.1 GCA_008933025.1 Verrucomicrobiota bacterium | reverse complement strand
GTACGCCCCGGGGAATATTCAGAAACAGTTCAAGTAGGACTATGTGGAGATTCCAAGCCGCTGAACAATTTCGTCTTGGAAAGCTGGTGGAACCGCTTTCGCGATCCCGAAATTCGTCGTCCTACCATCAAAGAACAGGGCGACCCTAGTACCTGTCGCCCTTGCGTCAACCGTCTATCTCGCCGGTGACGGGTACACAGATGCATCCCGCCTTCCGAATGTTCAAGGACTATTTCCGCCCAATTCCGGGCACGGCCTCCGAGCTTGGGCTTCGACTTTGACGGTTGGCGCCCCAAAGTCGGCCCCTCGGTACGTCCCATGGAAAGGGTCTTCGTCATTGGTCTCGGAGCGGTGTCACCCGCGGGTTGGTCCGCGGAGTCCTTGGACTCGTGCCTCGCCGGACGGCCTCCCTTTGGCGGGGAGGTCTCCTGCCCCGATCGATCCCGCGCGATCTCGGTTCGGAAGGTGCCGCCGCCCGCGGTCCGGCCCCCACTTTTCGCCCAGCCGCGTCTGCGGCGGGCCAGTCCCGTGACGCAATACGGAGTGGCCGCGGCCTTCGAGGCGCTTGCCCATGGACAATGGACGCGGGGCTCAAACCCGCCGCTCGGCTTGGTATTCTCGGTGATGTCGGGATCGGTGGTGTATTCCCGGCGCTTCTTCGAGGAGGTGCTCCAAAATCCCGCGACCGCCAGCCCGCTCTTGTTTCCAGAAACCGTCTTCAACGCGCCGGCCAGCCATGTCTCGGCGTGCGCGGCCTCCACGGGACCGAATTACACGCTGGTGGGCGATGCCGGCATGTTCCTTCAGTCCCTTGCCATCGCCGGGGGATGGATTCGCGACGGATTGGCCCGTTCGGTTCTGGTGGTGGGCTCCGAGGAGTCGGATTGGACCAGCGCAGGCGCGTTGACACGCTTCGCCGCCGCCGCCGTCCCTTCCGAGGGAGCAGGGGCCCTGCTGCTCTCGGCGGATCGGGCCCATGCGAAGGCCGAGTTGGTGGGGGTGACCCGCCCACGCTCGTTTTCGACGCGGGCGGCCCGCCGATCGGCTGCTCAAGGAATCGCGGACGCGATACACGCCTGGGACGACAAGGCTGCCTGGTTCGACGGTTGGTCCGGCGAACCGCCCGATCCGGCCGATATCCGCGGGGTGCACCTGACGGCAAGCTTGGGCGACGGTCTCGGGGCCGCGGGGGCTTGGACGTGCGTCGCGGCCTGTTCGGCCATTGCGAGGGCCGATGTGGCCGCGGCGGGGGTCCGAATCGTCGGTGCCAACCAGCAAGCCATCGGGGCGATGTTTGCAGCGCCCGACGCCGGTGCCCAGAATCCCTCCCGATGAACACGCGCATTGTCCTCGTCACCGGCGCCAACGGCGGACTCGGTCTGGCCTGCGCCCGGGCTTTCCTTGGGGAATCACCCGCCAACCGGGTGTGGTTGGGGGTCCGCGAGAACCGTTCCCTGGCGATCGCGCTGACGTCGGAATTCCCGGGCCGAACCGACCTGTTGACCCTCGACGTGACGCGTCGGGACGCTTGGTTGGCGGCGGTGGAAGCGATTCGTTCGAGGGACGGGCGGATCGACGTGCTGGTGAACAACGCCGGGCATCACGAGGATTCGCTTCTGGCGACGATGCCGCAGGCGGCGTGGGACGGGGTCTTGGCCACCAATTTGGACGCGGTGTTCCACGGTTGCCAGGCGGTGCTCCCGGTCATGGTCGGACAACGGTCGGGAAGGATCGTGAACATTGCGTCGCTCAGCGCGCTCCTGGCACCGGCGGGCCAGGCCAACTACGCGGCGGCCAAAGCAGGCGTGGTGGCGTTGACGCAGTCCCTGGCCAAGGAAGTGGCCCGGATCGGGATCACGGTGAATGTCGTTTGCCCCGGTTACATCGAGACCGAGGCCCTGCGGGGCATGGCGCCGGAACGTCGTTTGGCGGCGGCCGGCCAAATCCCGATGCGTCGCTTCGGCCGGCCGGAAGAAGTGGCGGCGGCGGTTCGCTTTTTGGCGGCGCCCGAGGCCTCGTACATCACGGGGTCGGTGGTGAAGGTGGACGGGGGGATTCTGTGATTGGCAAAATTGGACCTTGTCAGTCGACCCGCGATTGGTACCTTGCGCGTCCCTTTTTCGGAACATGAAGGCTGAAATCCATCCGAAGTACGCGGACTGCGAGATCCGTTGCGCCTGTGGCAACTCGGTCAAAACGCGGTCCACGCGCTCGAGCATTCTGATCGGTATCTGCAACGAATGCCACCCGTTCTATACGGGCCAGCAGAAGTTCGTCGACACAGCGGGCCGCGTGGACAAGTTCCAGCAGCGCCTCGCCAAGACCCAGGTCGCGCAGGCTGCGCTGGCCGAGGCCAACGCGAAAAAGAAAAAGAAGTAGCCCGAGCCCGACATTCCCGCCCGCTGGCCGGCCCCAAGCCGCCTGCGGGCGGTTTTCTTTTTCCGCGGTTGTTCCAACGCCGCGGGGCTCCCCGTCCACGGCCATGGATCTCAACCCGTTCATCGATCGGTTCCGCCGGCGGTTTGCCGAGGTCGAGGCCCTGCTGAGCGCGCCGGACGCCTTTGCCAACGCGCAGCGCGGGCAGGAGCTGACCCGCGAGCATTCGCGGCTGCGCGATCTCGTCTCGGCGGGCGACGACTATCTCCGGACCCAATCCCAGCTGGCCGAAAACCGCGCGATGCTGGCGGCCGAACCGGTGGGCTCCGAACTCGCGCAGATGGCGGCCGAGGAGATCCGGAACCTCGAGACCGCGGAACAACGGCTCGGATCCGCGCTTCAGGCCGGCATCCTCCCGCCCAGCCCGACCGATTCCCGCAATTCCGTCGTGGAAATCCGCGCCGCGGCCGGAGGCGCGGAGGCGGCCTTGTTCGCGGCGGACCTCTACCGCATGTACACGCGGTATGCCGAGCAACACGGTTGGAAGGTCGAGACCCTGGATTCCAGCGCATCGGATCTCGGCGGATTCAAGGAAATCGTCCTGTTGGTGACCGGCCAGGACGTCTTCAAGCGGTTCAAACACGAATCCGGGGTCCACCGGGTGCAACGGGTGCCGGCGACCGAACAACAGGGGCGGATCCACACCAGCACCGTGACGGTGGCGGTGTTGCCCGAGGCCCAGGAAATCGACGACGTCGAGATCAAGCCGGAGGATCTCGACATCTCGGTGTGCCGGGCGGGCGGCCACGGTGGACAGGGCGTCAACACGACCGACTCCGCGGTGCGCATCGTGCACAAGCCGACGGGACTGGAGGTGCGGTGCCAGGACGAGCGTTCGCAACAGAAGAACAAGACCAAGGCGATGCTGGTGTTGCGCTCTCGGCTGCTCGAGCGCCGCATGGCGGAGGAACACGCCAAGTACGCCGCCGAGCGCAAGGGGCAGGTGGGGACGGGAGAACGTTCCGAGAAGATCCGGACGTACAATTTCCCGCAGAACCGGGTCACCGACCACCGGATCGAGCTCACGCTCTACAACCTGTCGGCCTTCGTGAACGGCGAGCTCGACCCCGTGATCGAGCCGCTGATGGCGGAGGAAATCCGGGCGCGGCTGGCGGCGCTCAACCAGCAATGATTCCCATGTCCACCCTGCAACCCCTCGGATTGGTGTTCGATTGCGACGGCACCCTGGCAGACACCATGCCCCTGCACTGGCAGGCCTGGAGCGCGATCTCGGCGCGGCATGGCATCCATTTCCCGGAAGAGCGGTTCTACGCGCTGGGCGGGGTTCCGACGCGCGACATCCTCCGCCTCCTCGCCCGGGAACAAGGCCGGACGGATTACGATCCGCTGGTGGTGGCGAAGGAAAAGGAAACCATTTACCTCGAGCTTTTGCCCCGGGTGGAAGCCATCGAGGAGGTGGTATCCATCGCGCGGGAACACCGGGGACGGCTGCCCATGGCGGTGGCGACCGGCGGTTCGCGCCACGCGATTCCCAAGGTGCTGGAGAAGCTCGGGATCCTGGGGTGGTTCGACGCCGTGGTGACCAGCGAGGACGTCACGCGCCAGAAACCGGCACCGGACATCTTCCTCGAGGCCGCGCGCCGGATCGGCGTGGATCCCGCCCGTTGTCGCGCCTACGAGGACACGGACCTCGGCATGCAATCCATCGTGGCTGCCGGGATGGAAGCCGTGGACGTGCGCCTGATGCGCCGGGCGTCCGCGACGCGGGCCTAAAGGATGTTGGCGGCAAGTTCCGCCAACTCGCTGCGCTCGCCCCTCGCCAATTCCACGTGGGCGGACAGCGCCTGGCCGCGGAACCGGCTCACCACGTAGTTGAAGCCGTTGGACGCCGAGTCCACGTACGGGTTGTCGATCTGGTAGGGGTCGCCCGTCAGGATGATCTTCGCCCCTTGTCCCACGCGGGTGAGGATGGTCTTTGCCTCGAGCGGCGTCAGGTTCTGGGCTTCGTCCACGATCACGAACTGGTGGGCGATGCTGCGGCCCCGGATGTAGCTCAATGCCTCCACCACGATCGTCCCGCTGCGGAGCAAATCCCCGGTCCGCCCGTGCTCGCGTCCCATGTTGAGGTCGCCCAACAACTCCAGGGCATCGTGGATGGGTTGCATCCACGGGGACAATTTCTCCTCCAGGGAACCGGGCAGGAAGCCGAGTTCCTTGCCCATGGCGATGGTCGGGCGGGCGACGACGAGGCGTCGGAATTCCCGGTCGGTGATGGTCTTCTTCAGGCCGGCCGCGAGCGCCAGGAGGGTTTTGCCGGTGCCGGCCTTGCCCATCAGGGTGACGAGCCGGATCCCGTCGTCGAGCAATGCGTCCAGCGCGAAGTGTTGCTCGCGGTTCTTGGGGCGGATTCCCCAGACGTTTTGCACGTCCTGCAACGGCACGAGCTTTGTGCCCGACGGGTCCACGCGCGCCAGCACCGTGCGCTTCGAGGCGCCTTCCTCCGTCAACGAGCAATACTGGTTGGCGTGCCGCCGCGGTGCGGAGGGCAGGGCCAGATGGCCCTGCGCCTTGAAATCGGCCAGCTTCGCGGGCGTCACCGTCCACTCGAACATCCCCGTGTACAGATCCTTCAGGTTGATCTGGTCGGTCTCGTAGTCCTCCGCCGGCAACCCGTACACGTCCGCCTTCAACCGGAGGTTGATGTCCTTCGTCACCAGGATGGTGGGACGCGACTTCTCGCGTTCCCGAACCGCCAGGGCATGGGAGAGGATCCGGGAGTCGACCGAGCCCCCGCCCAGCAACGGCGCGGGCTTGCTCGGCTCGGAGAAAATGATGCGCAGGGTGCCGCCGTTCGGCAGCGGCACGCCGGTCGCCAGGCTTCCCTGGGCGCGCAACCCGTCCAGACGCCGCGACACCGTGCGGGCGTTCTGCCCGCGTTCGCTGGTCTCGCGCTTGAACTTGTCCACCTCCTCGATGACCTCGATCGGCAACAGGACGTGGTTGTCCTCGAAATTCAGCAGCGCATTGGGGTCGTGCAGCAGAACGTTGGTGTCCAGCACGTAGTTCTTCACCTTGTGGCCGTGGCCGGGGGAAGCGGTGCGGCGGTTGGGTCGAGGAGCCGGTTCTGCCGGGGCGGCGGCCGCGGCGTTGGGAACGCGTTCGAGCACGGCGAAACGATTCCACGGGGCCCGCAAGGCACAAGGCGATTATTGCAACGATCCCACGGGGCACCGGCGCGGTCCGGATGCCCGCCGGGCGATTCGTCGCCGTCGAAGGGTCCCGGGGCGTTTTGTGTCGGTTGGCTGGCCGGAACCCGACGACCCCTCGGGGTCCCGCGCCTCCGTGGTCGATTGGGCGGAGGCAATGAACATTCGGGTCCGGTCACCCCGGCGGCGTGATGCCTCCCGAGGCCCTGGCGCCCAAACCCGAGGTTGCCAACGCGGCCGTTAGGCGATAACCCCGCGGTCGGCCGACCGAGTCCCTCCCCTTTTTCCACATCCCGGATGTCCCGTTCCACCTCGTCCAACCTCCGCGAATTGAACCGCGGCCTCGACCACTTCGTGGGCGTGTTCCTCGTGGCGTGGGTGGTCTTCGCACCCTGGGCCTTTGGCTCGACGACGTCGTGGGCCGCGTGGACCACCACCGCCTTGGCCTACGCGGTCGGTCTCGTGTCGGTGGCCCGTCGAATCTGCTGGGGCGCCTCGGGGTGTTCCGACCCACGCTGGAATACACCCGGACGCGGTGCGGCATGGTCCCGGGCGCTCGCCGTGGTGGCGGTCCTCGTCGTCGCCTACGTGGGGATCTCGGTCCTCAATGCCCGAGCGCGGGTCCTTTGGAACGACAACGGGTTGGATTTCGATTACCGCGATTTCGTACCGTGGCTGCCCACGACCTACGATCTGGATGCCACGACCCGCGCATTCGTGCGCTATGCCGGGCTGGCCTTGGCATTTTGGGGCACGCGCGACTGGCTCGTGGGAATGACTCGGGGCGAACGGCACAGGGCCGAGGACGGACGCCTCGGCCGCGAGGCCGGTCGTGTTCCCGGTCGACTCCGGATCCTGCTCTGGACCTTCGCGCTCAGCACGGCACTGATGAGCCTCGTGGGCATGTTGCACCGTCTGGATGGGTCCCATGACCTGCTCTGGCTCCGCAAGGTGCGGATGTACTCCGCGGAATCGATGTTCGGCCCGTTCCCCTATCGGGCCAACGGCGCGCAATACCTCAATCTGGTCTGGCCGCTCGTTCTTGGTTTCTGGTGGATCCTCCGACGGGAAGCCAAGCGGACCCTCGGACCCGGACTCCGCATGGGCGGGGGATCCCACATCGTCCTCCTTCCCTGTGCGGCACTGATCCTCGCGGGATCCTTGGTCGCCGCCAGTCGCGGCGGGGTCATCGTCGGGCTCGTCGAACTCGTCCTGGTCGTCGCCGTCCTGACCTTTTCGGGGCGCCGCCAACGGGGCATCCACTGGATGCTCTCCGGCTTGGTGGCGTTCGTGTTCGGCGTGGGGTGGTTGCTGGCCGGCGATTTTCTCGAGCACCGCTTCCGGGAAATCCGCACGGACCAAAGCATGTCGGGCCGGACGAACATCTACGCGAGCGCGCGGCGCATCGCCGAGGATTTCCCGGTATTCGGCACCGGCGCGGAATCGTTCATGGCCATTTCGGGACTGTATCGCGAGAAGCCGTCTTCGGATTGGCCGGCCTACGTGCACAACGACTGGCTCGAGGCGCGCGTCACCCTGGGGTGGGTGGGCTACCTGCTCGTCCTGGCCCTGCTCGTCCTCGTCCCGGTGGTCCATTTGCGGCACGGCGTCCTGCCCGTGTCGCCCGAGTTCCGGGTGATCGTGGCGATCGCGCTCGGCGGGATGTTGCTGCACGCGCGTTTCGATTTCCCGTTCCAGATCCTGTCGCTCCATGCGGCGTTCCTCGTCGTGGCCGCGATGGCGACGGTCCTGTCGCCGTTGCCGGAAGCCGCATCGCTGGATTCCAAAACCGATGCTACCGGGTCGGAGTGATGGCGAGGAATCCGCGTGACGGCTTTGCGTCCCCCGTTGCCTTGGGGCATGCTGCGTCCATCGTGACCGACGCACCGCCCGCAGCCTTGCCATCGCGCCCCTGGGTCCCGGAAGGTTCGACGCGGCGTTGATATCCCGAGCTTCCATGTCCCCACCCGGCAAACCCTCCGTCGCCATCCGCCTGCTTTCCTCGCTGGCGCACGCGGTCTGCCACCATCCGGGTTGGTTTGTCTGGCCCCAGTTCGTTCTCGCCGTGGCCTGCGTCGTCCTGACCGCGATGCAGCTCGGCTTCGACATGGATCGCAACTCGCTCGTCGGCGAGGACAAGCCGTCCCATCGCAATTTCCTCTCGTTCAAGAAGGAATTCCCGGGACAGGACGACATCGTGGTGGTGGTCGAGGGGGAGACGACGGATCACGAGCGCACGCGGCAATTCGTGGAGCGGCTCGGAGCCCGGCTCGACGCGGAGTCCACCGCGCGAAATCCGACCAATCTGTTCGGCGACGTGTTCTACAAGGGCGACCTGCGCCTGATGGGCCGCAAGGCGCTGCTGTTCTTCCCGGAGACCAACCTCGTCGAATTCTCCCAGGCCCTGGAGGACTACAAGCCGTTCATGGTCCAGTTCACGGGCGCCACCAACCTCGCGACCCTTTTTCGCCGGGTGAACGCGTTGGTCCGGTCCAGCGGCCGGGAGCGCAATGACAAGACCGATTCGTTCGTGCGGTCGTTGCCGGCCATGGAACGGCTGATCCGGATGGCGACCGACAGTCTCGGGCGGCCCGGCAACCCGCCGTCCCCCGGCGTCGAGGCGCTTTTCGGCGGCGGCGAAGAGGCCGAGCGCGAGAAGTACATCACCTTCGCCAAGGGCCGCATTTACCTCGTATCGGCGAAGCCGCGCCTCGTGAAGGTGACGGCCGCGGATGTCGAACCGCGTTGGTACGAAAGCCTCGGCGGCCTTCGCCCCGTCCCCTCGCCCCAACGGATCGAGGACACCCGCTTCTCGAGGCAGGACGAGCTCAATTCCGCCGCCATCGACCGCGTGCGCGCGCTCGTCGCGGAGGTCCGCGCCGAAATCCCCGGGCTCAACATCGGGGTCACCGGCGAACAGGTGCTCGACTACGACGAGATGCTGCAGTCGCAGCACGATTCCACCGTCTCCACCATCGTGTCGCTGGTGGTCTGCGCGCTCATCTTCATCGTCGCCTATCGCCAGACCGGGCGGCCCCTGAAGGCGACGCTCTGCCTCGTCGTCGGCCTGGCCTACACGATGGGGTTCACGACCCTCGTCGTCGGCCACCTCAACATCCTCACCATCACCTTCGTCCCGATGCTGATCGGCCTGGCGATCGATTTCGGGGTGCATTTGGTGACCCGGTACGAGGAGGAGTTGCGCCGCGGCGCGAGCGAGCACGACGCGGTCTACAAGGCGGTGGTGTTCACCGGACAGGGGATTTTCACCGGGTGTTTCACCACGGCGGGCGCTTTCCTCGCCATGGCGCTCACCGATTTCAAGGGCATCCGCGAAATGGGGATCATCACCGGCGGTGGCATGCTGCTGTGCCTGGTGCCGATGATCACGCTGCTGCCCGTTCTCCTCCTCAAAGGGCGCCGCCAGAACCAACTCGACGAGGTTTCCGGCGCCCGGGAATTGCGGGCCGAATCGCTCGAGGCCTTCGAGGTCGGGTCCGAAGCCATGGACCAGAGAGCCCGGCTCGAGCGACTGTGGCTCGACCGTCCATGGATGGTCCTCGGGTTCGTGGCCGTCGTTTCCCTCCTGGCCCTCGTCCGGTGGCAGCGCGTCGGTTTCGACTACAACCTGCTCCACATGCAGAGCGAGGGCCTGCCCTCGGTCGTGTTCGAACACAAGCTGGTCGAGTCGGCCGAGAAGTCGGTCCTCTACGGGGCGATCATGACCGACAGCCTCGAGGAGGCGGCGGCGTTCGCGGCCCGCGCCACCAATCTGCCGACCGTCGCCAGCACCGAGTCCATGGCGCGGTTTCTGGTCGAGGACCAGCAACGCAAGCTCGGGTTGGTGCGCGGGGTCCAACGCACCTTGGAAGGCCTCGACTTCAACCCCGTCGATCCGAATCCCGCCGACCTCGACGACCTCAGCCTGCGGTTGTGGGCGTTCGGTGGATTGCTGGGCCTCGCGGAGGACGAGGTGGCGAAGACCAACGAGAAGGAACTCGGCGCGAACCTGCATTCGCTCCGGGAATCCATCGACGGGTTTCGCGCGGCGCTGTACCGCGGCGACACCAACCGGAATGCCATTCAGCTTGGGGCCTTCCAACGGGCCTTCCTGCAGGATGTCCAGGACACGTTCGCCGCGGTCCGATCGCAGGATGCGTCGGGTCCGCTGCGGGTGCAGGACCTGCCGCCGACGCTGCGGGCCCGTTTCGTCGGCGTGAACGGCAAACACCTGGTGATGGTGTATCCCCGCAGCAACGTTTGGGATCGCGTTCCCCAGGTGGCGTTCGTCGAGGACCTGCAGAAGCTCGATCCGAAGGTCACCGGCACGCCCGTCCAGCTCATGCTCTACACCACCCTGCTCAAGCAGTCCTACGAAGAGGCCGCGCGGTGGGCGTTGGGCGCGATCATCGTCCTGGTCTTCGTCCACTTCCGGGCGGTCATGCCGGTGATCCTCGCGCTTTTGCCGGTGGCCTTCGGGGCCACCTGGATGGTCGGCTTCATGGCGTGGAGCGGGATCGACTTCAACCCGGCGAACATCATGACGCTCCCGTTGGTGATCGGGATCGGCGTCACCAACGGCATTCACATCCTGAATCGCTTCGCGGAAGAGAAGCAGCCCGGGATCCTCGCCAAGAGCACCGGCAAGGCAGTGCTCGTCAGCGGGCTCACCACCATCGCCGGGTTCGGCAGCCTCATCCTCGCCGACCACCGCGGCATCCGCAGTCTCGGGTGGGTCATGGCGGTCGGTACGGCGACCTGCATGATCGCCGCGCTCACCCTTCTTCCCGCGATCCTCACCCTTCGGGAGCGGTGGCAGGCCCGGGCCGCCGGCGGCGCGACCCCGTAGCCACGGGCCTTTCAAGCCGGTGTCGCGGCCGATATCCTCCATCCTTGCCGCCATGCGCCATCGCAAACCCGCCTTGGGCTTCATCTTCGTCACGCTCTTCCTCGACATCCTCGGGGTTGGGCTGATCGTCCCGATCCTGCCCAAGTTGGTGCAGCAGATGCAGGGCGGCGACATTGCCGCCGCTTCCCATGCGGTCGGCAGCCTCGGCGCGATCTACGCGCTGATGCAGTTCCTGTTCGCCCCGGTGCTCGGCTCGCTCTCGGACCAATTCGGTCGTCGCCCGGTCATCCTCATCGCGCTGGCGGGATCCGCCCTCGACTACCTGCTCCTGGCGTTTGCACCGACGCTCCCGTGGTTCTTCATCGGACGGGCGGTCAGCGGTCTCTCCGGCGCGAACATCACCGCGGCCACGGCCTACATCGCGGATATCTCGCCGCCGGAAAAGCGGGCGGCGAATTTCGGAGTCATCGGCGCGGCGTTCGGCCTCGGGTTCATTGCCGGGCCGTTGCTCGGCGGTTTGTTGGGCGCCTCGAACCTCCGCCTGCCGTTTCTGGTCGCCGCCATCCTGACCGGTGCCAATTGGCTCTACGGCTACCTGTGCGTTCCCGAATCGCTCGACCGCGAGCATCGCCGTCCGTTCTCGTGGAGCCGGGCCAATCCCGTGGGATCGCTCCGGGCCCTGCGCGAGAAGCCGCTCGCGTTCGGTCTTGCCATCAGTTTGTTCGCGCTGAATCTCGGGCAATTCTGCGTCCACAGCACCTGGGTGCTCTACACCGGGTTTCGCTACGGCTGGGGACCGCGCGAGGTGGGATTGTCCCTCGCGGTCGTCGGTCTCACCGCCGCCGTCGTGCAGGGCGGCCTTGCCCGGATGATCATCCCGAAACTGGGAGAAATCCGGTCCATCGTGTGCGGGAACTGCATCAGTGCGCTGGCGCTTGCCGGGTACGGTGCCGCGCCGCGCGGATGGATGATCTACGCCATCCTCCCGTTCGGGGCGTTTGGCGGCATCGGCGGACAATCCGCCCAGGCCCTGGTCTCCAAATCCGTCGGGCCTTCGGAACAAGGTTCCATCCAGGGCGCCATCACCAGCCTCGGCAGCATCGCGGGTTTTCTGGCACCGATCCTGGCGACCGGCCTGTTCGGCCACTTTGTCGACGAGCGGCGGGCGGTGCCGGTCCCCGGCGCGCCATTCTTCCTCGGCGCCACGTTGGTGGCGTGTTCGCTCGGCATCGCATTGCGCACGATCCGGAAACACCTACCCAAAACGGGGAACTAGCGGCCGGATCAACGGCTCCCGCGGGGCGGCGCGTGGGGCCGCGCGACCCGCAGCCCCCGCCCGAAGCGCGAGGAGCGGGAGGCGGGGTCCGCCGGCCCGGAGACCCATCGAACGGGGCGCTAGCCCTCGCGCAGATCCTGGAGCCGCTTGCCCTCGCGCCGCCGGACCAAAGCCTCGATCTTGGGCACGTACATCTGCGTTTCCGCCGGCAGGTAGGGACTCAATTCGTCGAACGTGCGCGCATGGTGTTTCTCCATGAGGCGGTGCACTCGGCCCTCGCCGGCGTTGTAGGCGGCCAGCGCGAGCCGCCAATCGTGGAACCGGTCGTGGAGCGATTTCAGGTAGGCGGCGGCGGCGCGCGCGCTCTTCTCTGGATGCCGGCGTTCGTCGCGTGGCGACATCGACAGGCCCAGTCCGTGCGCCGTCGTCGGCATCAACTGGAACAAGCCGAGTGCACCGACCGGACTCTCGGCGGCCGGATCGAACGACGATTCAACCTCTGCCAGCCAGACCAATTCCTCGGGCACGCCGAAAGCCGCGAAGACGGGCTTCAATCGTTCCACGTAACGGGCGGCGCCCGCGGGAGCCGCCCGGCCGGCGGTCCGGCGTTCCCACGCTTCGCGTTGCGCGGCGGCGGGCGGATTCGCGCGGACCGCGGCGCCCGGCACCGGTGCGTTGGTCCCGGTCTGCACCGTCACCGTTCCCGCGGTGTTGGTGCGCGCGACCGGCGGCGGCGGCAGGCGTCCCAGATCCTCGGCGACCTCGAAATAATCCATCCGGCTCCGGAGCCACGCGGCAAAGGGCAACGTGGACTCGTCCTCTTCCAGAATCGGGAGCAACGTCTGGGCGGCGCGTTTCAGGCGGGGCAAATCGAGAACCTGATCGCCCATGAAATCCCGCTGGAGTTCCTCCAGCATCCGGCGGGTTTGTCCGCGGTCTCCCGACTCGAGGGCCTCCAGCAATTTGCCGACGCGATCGTCCAGGTGTTCCTCCACGAGTTGCCGGCCTTGGTCGAAGAGATCGTCGAGTGCCGGCAGGTCCTGGCATCGCGCCGCGGGAATGCCGATGGCCAGCAGCAGGAAGAAATGGCGGGAACCAAGCACAACCTCATTCCCACCCGGCGCGGCCGGCACCGCAAGCGGGAAGGCGCCGCCGCACCGGCGGGAGCATCGCGTCGTCGCCCGGGGTGGCATTGCCCCATCTCGGCGCTTGAGTCGTGTCGCCGTACGCCGTACGAGGAAGCGAGTCCGAAGTCCGCCATGAATCCGCATTCCCAGTATGCCCTGCTCCAGACGCGCCGCCATTTCTTCGGCCGCCTGAGCGCGGGGATCGGCACCGCCGCCTTGGCCTCGCTGCTCAACCCGGCGGCCGCGGCCGAGGGTGGTTCGTCGCTCCAAGGGACGCTGCCCGGCCTTCATTTCGCGCCGAAGGCGAAGCGCGTCATCTGGCTCTTCATGTCCGGGGGGCCCTCGCACATCGATCTCCTCGACTACAAGCCCGACCTCAAGAAACACCACGGGGAGGAATTGCCGGCATCGATCCGGATGGGCCAACGGCTCACCGGGATGACCAGCGGACAGAAATCGTTCCCGTGCGTGGCGCCGATGTTCTCCTTCAAACAGCACGGGCAATCGGGACTTTGGCTCAGCGAATTGCTCCCGAACCTCGGACGCGTCGCGGACCAACTCTGCGTGGTGAAGTCGATGTGGACGGAGGCGATCAACCACGATCCCGCGGTGACCTACATCCAGACGGGGCACCAGCAGGCCGGTCGTCCGGCGCTGGGCGCGTGGTTGAGCTACGGCATCGGCAGCGAGAACCGCCAGTTGCCGGGGTTCGTGGTGATGATTTCCCAGGGCAGCGGCAACAAGACCGACCAACCGTTGAGCACGCGGTACTGGGGCAGCGGGTTTCTCCCCGGCGAACACCAGGGCGTGCGGTTCCGTTCGCAGGGCGACCCGGTCCTTTACCTGCAGAATCCCCCGGGCATCGATGACTCGACCCGGCGGCACCTCATCGACGCGACGGGCGAGATCAACCGGATGTCGGCCGGGGCTTTCGGCGATCCGGAGATCGACGCGCGGATCGCGCAGTACGAGATGGCGTACCGGATGCAGGCGAGCGTGCCGGAACTGACGGATCTTTCGAAGGAACCGAAACAGGTGCTGGAGGCCTACGGCGTCAAGGAGGGGCCCACGGACGGCGGGTTCGCGCGGAACTGCCTGCTCGCGCGCCGGATGGTGGAGCGCGGGGTGCGGTTCGTGCAGTTGTTCCACCGGGGATGGGACCAGCACGGCGACCTGCCGCGGCAGATCCGCGGCCAGACCCGCGACGTCGACCAACCCGCCGCGGCGTTGATCGAGGACCTGCGCCAGCGGGGACTGCTGGAGGACACGCTGGTGGTGTGGGGCGGGGAGTTCGGCCGCACGATTTATTCCCAGGGTTCGCTCACGAAGGACAACCACGGGCGCGACCACCACGGGCGATGCTTCAGCATCTTCATGGCGGGCGGCGGCGTGAAGGCGGGCACCACCTACGGCGCGACCGACGATTACTCCTACAACATCGTCGAGAACCCGGTGCACATCCACGATCTGAACACGACCGTGATGCACCTGCTGGGGATCGACCACACGCGGCTGACCTACAAGTTCCAAGGCCGGCATTTCCGGCTGACCGACATCCACGGCGAATTGGTCAAAGGCATCCTGGCCTGAGGCGCCGCTCCGGACGCATCGGGTCTTCGAGGGTGGAAGCATCGTCCGGTGGCCACCGTGGCGGCATGGCCGACCCATCGGCGGCTTGGTGCCGCCGCCTCGGGATGGCGGCTGTTGCGGGGCGGGCAGGAGCCGTGATCCCGCGGCGGGCCCACGATCGGGAGACCCGCCCTTCCTCACTCCATCGCGCGGGCGATGGAGTTCCACCAACCGTCGTGCAACGACGGCAGATCGGCGCGGCATTCACCCGACGCGGTTTTGACGACGAGTTGGTTTCCGCCCACGACCCCGATCCGGGTGGCGGGAACGCCCATCGTCGCGGCCTGTTTCAAGACCCGGCCGGCGTCGGAGGACGCCACCGTGACGACGATGCGGTTCTGGGTCTCGCCGAACAGGAGCCCGTCCAACCGCGGCGAGGCGACCGCCGACAGATCGATGGTGGCGCCGAGGAAGCGGGGGGTGTTCTTGCCGATGAGTTGGCTGAAGGAACACTCGGCGAGGCAAGCCGCGAGACCGCCCTCGCTGCAATCGTGGGCACTCTTGACCACGCCCTCGCGGATTAATCCCAGGACGGTGGTGTGGAGGACCTGCGCGGCCTGGAGATCGACCCGGGGCGGCAAACCGGTCTTCTTGCCGTGCTTCACGCGCAGATAGGCGCTGCCACCCAAGCCGAGCAACGGATCGTTGGTGTCCACCGCATCGCCCAGCAGCAGGACCACGTCGCCCTCGTCCTTGAACCACTGGGTGGTGATGTGTTCCACCCGCTCGACCAATCCGACGACGCCGACGGTCGGGGTGGGGTCGATGGATCCGAGGGCGCCGCGCTGGTTGTAGAGCGAGCAATTCCCGCCGGTGACCGGGGCCTGGAACACGCGGCAAGCCTCCGCGATCCCGCGCACCGATTCGCGCAGCTGCCAGAAGATCTCCGGATTGTGGGGGTTGCCGAAATTCAGGTTGTCGGTGGCGCCCAAGGGCGCCGCGCCGGAACAGGCCAGATTGCGGCAGGCTTCGGCGACCGCGGCTTTCCCGCCCTCGTAGGGGTCCAGATACACGTAGGTGCCATTGCAATCGACGGTCATCGCCACGTACTTGTCGGGCACCGGTTGTCCCGCGGCGGGATGGCCCGCCGGCAACACGGGCAGGGAGTCGGCCTTGATGCGGATCACCGCGGCATCGCTGCCCGGGCAAACCACGGAACCGTCGCGCACCATGTGGTCGTACTGGCGGTAGACCCAGTTCTTGGACGCGACGGAATGGTCGGCCAAAACCGCCGCGAGGTCTGCGGCCGGATCGGTCGAGTCGGCAAGCCCATCGAGCCGGAAGGCGCGGACCTCGCCCATGTAGGCGGCCTCGCGCATCTCGCGGAAATAGATCGGGGCCTCGTCGGCCAGCTTTTTCGCCGGCACGTCGACGACGACCCGCCCGCCGTGGCGCACCACCATGCGCCCGGAGTCGGTGACGACGCCGATTTCGGACCAAGGCAGGTCCCACTTGTCGAAGATGCGTTTGACCTCTTCCTCGTGTCCCTTGTGGACCACGACGAGCATGCGTTCCTGGGATTCCGAGAGCATGATCTCGTAGGACGACATGTTCGGGGCGCGCTGCGGGACGCGGTCGAGTTCGATCTCGATGCCGGTGCCGGCGCGGGCCGCGGTTTCGCAGGTGGAGCAGGTCAAGCCGGCGGCACCCATGTCCTGCATGCCGGCGACCACGCCGGTGGCGAGCAACTCGAGGCAGGCCTCGCACACGAGTTTCTCCATGAAGGGATCGCCCACCTGCACGGCACCGCGTTGTTGTTCGGCGGATTCCTCGGTGAGGTCCTGCGACGCGAAGGCGGCTCCTGCCAGACCGTCGCGCCCGGTGGCGGGGCCGACGTAAAAGACGGGATTGCCCACGCCCTTGGCGGCACCGCGGGTGATCTGGTCGTGGCGCAGCACGCCGAGGGCGAAGGCGTTGACCAGCGGGTTGCCCTCGTAGCTTTTGTCGAAATAGACCTCGCCCCCGATCGTGGGGATGCCGAAGCAATTGCCGTAATGGGCGATGCCGCTGACGACGCCGGAAAAGAGGCGGCGGACGACGGGATTCGAAAGTTCGCCGAAGCGGAGCGAATTCATCGCCGCCACCGGGCGCGCGCCCATGGTGAAGATGTCGCGGATGATGCCGCCGACGCCGGTCGCGGCGCCCTGGAAGGGTTCGACCGCACTCGGGTGGTTGTGCGACTCGATCTTGAAGGCGATGGCAATGCCATCGCCCACGTCGACGATGCCGGCGTTTTCCTCGCCGGCGCCGACGAGGATGTTGCTGCCTTTGGTGGGGAAAGTCTTGAGGACCGGGCGCGTGTTCTTGTACGAGCAATGCTCGCTCCACATGACCGAGAAGATACCGAGCTCGGTGTAGGACGGCACGCGGCCGAGGATCTCGAGGACCTTCTGGTATTCCTCGGGCGAAAGATTGTGTTTCGCCACGAGTTCCGGAGTGATCGCTGGTTCGCTCATCGAATCGAGCGGCCACCATAGGGGAACCGGACCCGGGAACAAGCGCGAGGACGAGCCGGCCAAACATCCATCATCCGCAAGACCATGAATCCCGAGAACCCAGAGGCACTGCAGACCCCACCCACGCCCGCGCCGGAGCCCGATCGTTGCGACTTTTGCGGCGCGCCGGACGCCCATCGCATTGCCGGCCGCGTGCTGTGCGCGGATTGCCAGATCGAGGCCGGCAGCGCCTGTGGCGGCGTGCCCGCGCCAAACGACCGGCCGGGCTGCTGAGGGGCCTTCAGACGCCGAACGCTTTCCTCAGCATCGCGATGCTCGCCGGGACCGCGATGTCGGGGTCCTGCTTTCCCTCCATCTCCAGCGAGACGTAGCCGCCGTAGCCGGCGTCGCGCAGGATCCGCGCGATCCGCTTGTAGTCGAGGTCCAGCGTGTACCATTCGCCGCCCCCGAGATAGGTCTTGGCCTGCACGAACACGGTTTTCGGGGCGATCCGCTCGAGTTTGCCGTAGGGATTCTCGAGGAAATTGCCGGTGTCCATGAGCGCGCCGAGCCAGGGCGACCGGATGCCGTCCACCAGGCGAAGGAGCCCTTCCGGCGTCCGCGTCAGACCCCAGTGGTTTTCCAAGGCGAGCACCACGCCGCATTCCGCCGCCTTGGGCAGGCAGGCCTGGATGCACTCCTCGCACCAACGGAACCCGTCGTCTTCCGTGTACCCCGGCAACACCGGTTCGATCCCCCGCGCCTTCATCAGGTCGTCGAACGACTCGATGGTGTTCCAACGGCCGGAATTGAGACGGATGCAGCCGATGCCCAGCGCGTAGGCGATTTCGATGCATTTCAGGGTGTGCTCGACCTGTCGGCGGCGGAAAGCGGGGTCCGGGTCGACAAAATCCTGGTGGATCGAGAGCGCCATGAGGTCGACCCCCCGGGTGAAAGCATGGCGTTTGAGGCGGGCCAGATAACCGCGGTGTTCCGCGGTCAGCGGCTCCTTCTCCGGGATGTCCATCTGGCGATGCAGGATGTCGACGCCGGTGACGCCGAGGCCGGCGGCCTTGTCGATCACGGTCTCGATCGGCACGCGGGCGGTCTTGAAATGCCAGTACGAGTAGCTGGAAATCGCGAGCCGGATGGGAGGGCGCGACGCGGTGGTTTTCCCGGCGTGGAGGGAGCCGGGAATCGCGGTGGAAACGGCGGCCAGCGTGCCCGTGGCGAGGAACGAGCGGCGGTTCATGCGCCCGGGATAGCAGGGGCCAACACGGGAGGACATACCGAAATCCGCATAGCGACCGGACGGCGCAATTCGGCCGGGTTGTGCGCCGTCAATGGGCCCGCCGGAACGAAGCGATTCGGCGCAACGACACCGGAAACCGGGAGACCCTTCGTGTCGCGGCGTCCCCGTGGGCCCATTCCCGGAGATCCGTGGATTCGGGATCCCGCGGCACGGCGCCCGAACACGGTCGGTCGCCCCGGAAGCCGGACGCGCCCAATTGGACGCTTGAATCCGCCGGTTCCTGCGGCTTGATGGAGCCGATCATCCCGTCCGCGCCATGAATCCCATCCCTTCCCGCCCGCTCCTTTCCATCGCCGTCTCCCTTGCACTGGGCACCTTCCTCGCCGCGGGCACGTTGCGCGGCGGCGATTGGCCCCATTGGCTGGGGCCCAAGGGCGACAACACCGCCGCGGCCGACGGTTTCGACGCCGACCTGGCCCAGTGGAAGGACGGCTGGAAAGCTTCCCTCGGACGCGGTTACTCGTCGGTGGCCGTGGCGGACGGACGCGCCTATTGCATCGGGCACGACGAAAAGGCCGGGGAAACCGTGTTCTGCTTCGATGCCGCGACCGGCGAATCGCGATGGAAACACGCGTATCCCGCCGAGCTCATGCCGCGGATGCATTCCGGGGGTCCGAACGCCACCCCCACCGTGGTCGGGAACAAGGTCATCACCGTGAGCAAGGACGGGCAGGTTTTCTGTCTGGCCACCGCCGATGGCGGGAAGCTCTGGCAGGCCAAGCTGTCCGATGCCCTCGGCATCGAGGTTCCACGCTGGGGATTCGGAGCCTCGGCGGTCGTGGACGGCCAACAGGTGTTGTTTGCTGCCGGCAAGGTGGTCGCTCTCGACCTTGCCGACGGGCACAAACTCTGGACGTCGAAGGAGGCCTATCATCCGGGTTACGCCACCGTTTCTGTCTTCGTCCAAGGCGGGAAAAAGTTCGTCGCGGCCCTCGACGGCAAGGGCTTCTCGGTGTTGGACGCGAAGGACGGCGCCGAGATTGCCCGCCGTCCGTTCAAGTCGGGATTCGACCTCAACGCGACGTCGCCGACGGTGCTGCCGGATGGAAAGCGCATCCTCGTGGCCGGCAATTCCGCGGCGGAATTGCTCGCGTTCGACGGTTCCGCCCTGACCGCGGTCTGGTCGATCAAGGAACTGAAGAATGCCATGAACAACAGCGTGATCGTCGGCGACACGATCTATGGGATCGACGGCCGGCAGGGATCGTCGGCGCGCTTGGTGGCGGTCAACCTCGCCGACGGCAAGGTGCTCTGGGCCAAGGATGGCTTCGGCTACGGCAACACCATCGGGGTCGGCTCCGACGTCCTCGCTCTCACCGAGAGCGGCGAGCTCGTCACCTTCAGGGCATCGCGCGACGGCTACAAGGAACTGGGTCGCCGGCAGGTTCTGGCGAAGACGTGCTGGACCACGCCGGTACTGGCCGCCGGCCGCATCTACGCGCGGAACGACCGCGGCGACCTTGTGACGCTGCGACGCTGAGTGGTCCCGGCCCCCGCCCAACAAGCCCACCCATGTCGGGATTCGAGCATCTGCTGTGGAGATGGGCCGGGAATATCGGGCCGTTTCAGGCGGCGGCCATTGGCGTCCTGGGAGCGGTCCTCATGGGGGTGCTCTTCTCCCAACTGGAGCGGCTCCCCAAGGGCGTCATGAATGTCCTCGTGCGCGCCGCGTACACCATGGCGGCAACGATCGCCGCACTCGGCGTCCATTCGGGCATTCGGGATGGGCAAATCCTTTGGGGACGTCGGGCCATTGTCCCGGTGGTCCGGGCCGAGAGCCCGGCTTCGTATTGGGCTTCGATCGGGGCGGTCGCGTTGGTCGGTGCCTTGTGTTTCCGGCAGGCTTTCCGGCCCGGGCGTCGCCGGAAGAGCGAGGACCCCGGGGATTGAGCGTCCGAGCAGGCGGTTCGATCAGTCCCCGGACCGATCGATCCCCATCCGCACCATCAGGCGGTCATGGAGGCGCGAGAGCAGGAGCAACGCGGTCACCGAACCGATCGCGGCAAAGAACATGTCCGATTGGGTGTCCCACGGGTCGCCTTGGGTACCCAGAAACTCGTCCGCGCCCTGTCCGAGCGTCACCGCGCTGGCCCATTCGAAGAGTTCGTACGTCGCGCTGATCGCCAGAACGATGCTGAGGACGACATACACGCGCATCTTGTCGCCCCGGACATGCCGGCCCCGGATCAGGATCTCCCGCGCGATGATCGCGGGCACGAATCCCTGGAAGAAGTGGCCGATCTTGTCGTACGGGTTCCGGGCCATTCCCAAGATCTTGGCCAACTCGAATCCCAACGGGACCCTCGCGTAGGTGTACTTGCCGCCGACCATCAGGACGATCGCGTGGGCGAAGAGCAGGACATAAAGGAGCGGCGTCAGCGGAAACCGGCGATGGGTCGCCCAGAGAATCGGCAATCCCAGCACGACGGGGAAGACCTCGAGCATCCACGTGGTCCTGTCGTAGGGGCGCACCCCCGAAACCGCCAGCAACACGACCATGAGGACCGACGCCCCGGCGAGGACCCGTCCTTGGTAGGGCGCCGGGGCCGGCGTGGGAAGCTCCATGGGACTTACTCCTTGGTGCAGCCGACGAACCGATAGGCCACGGCACCCAGCACCGCGCCGATGATGGGCGCGACCCAAAAGAGCCACAGCTGGTCCACGGCCCAACCGCCCGCAAACAAGGCGACGCCCGTGCTTCGGGCGGGGTTCACCGAGGTGTTGGTGACCGGGATGCTGACGAGGTGGATGAGGGTGAGCGAGAGGCCGATCGGGATGGGGGCGAAACCGGCGGGGGCCCGTTTGTCGGTGGCGCCGAGGATGACGATCAGGAAGAACAGGGTCATGACGACCTCGGTGACGAAGGCGGCCAGCAGCGAGTAGCCGCCGGGGGAATGGGCACCATAGCCGTTGGAGGCAAAACCCTTGCTGGCGTCGAAACCCGGTGCCCCGCCGGCGATGACGTAGAGGATTCCCGCGCCCGCCAGCCCGCCCAGAACCTGGGCAATGATGTAGGGAAGGAGTTTGCGGCCCGGGAACCGGCCTCCGGCCCAGAGGCCGATGGAAACCGCGGGATTGAGATGGCATCCCGAGATATGGCCGATGCCAAAGGCCATGGTCAGCACCGTCAGGCCAAAGGCCAGGGAAACGCCGTGCAAACCGATCCCGACGCCGGGAAAGGCAGCGGCAAGCACCGCGCTGCCGCACCCGCCGAGAACCAACCACAGCGTGCCCAAGAACTCCGCGCCAAAGGTCTTCATGCGCGGACGATGGGGTTATTTGGGCCCGGAGCCAGCCGATTGTGGGAGCCGTCCTAGTCGAGGGTCAGATCGACGTGCGCCGACAGGATGCCATCGCCGTCGCCGGGACTGCCGGCCACCAAAGTTCCCGACGCCCTCGAGGAGGCCCAGCGGCCGGAACCGTGGATCACCTCCAGATTGCAATGAATCGAGGTGCCGCCCTTGGGTTGGCAGAAGGTCGTGCCCGAGCAGCGGCAAAGCATCGCGCTGCCGTCGGGGGATTCGAGGAACAGGAATCCGGAAAACGGGCCGTTGCCATCGCGGCATTCCAGGAGCCCGACCAATTCCACCGCGACGGCGTTCCCTTTCCATCGGGTGGATCCCAGCCAGAGGCCCGAGCCATAACGCACGTCGCGAAGGGCCCCGACGTCGTGGAAAAAACGCTGCCCCGGTTTGCTGTCCAAGGCGACCTCCCAGCCACGGCCGTTGGGTACCGGCTTCGCGGCCGGGGTCGGCGCGATCGGAAGGGAAGCGGGACTCCGGGGTTCGGGCTGCTCGACCTCGAAGTGGAGCGTGTAGACGACGGCGTTGCCCACGCGTCCGGAGCGGAATCCATGGACCACGCCGTGCCCGGTGGCGCGCGCATACTTTCCCACGCCACCCACGACTTCCAGCGTCCCGTCGATGGTGGCCGTTCCATCCGGGCTCTGGAAGGTCTCGCCGCGGTACCGAAGGGCGAGGACGTCGCCCCTTTCCCACGAAAGCGTGAAGAACCCGGCGAGAGGCCCCGATCCGCGGCGGTACTCGATGTGCCGAAGCAGTTCGACGCGGACAGCTTTCCCATAGGCGGAAGCGCCGGCTTCCATCCGGCCGAAACCGACCTCGAGTCCGTCCATGTCACGGACGAAGGACTGTTCCGGAAGCGTCGTCATCGTGACCGACAAAGCGAGGTTCTCCCCGTCCTGGGCGGCAAGAAGGCGTGGGCCCGAAAGGAGAACCCAGGTCGTCGCGAGCAAGGCAATCAGTAAGGAAAGGCCTGACATCAATGTAGGGGACGGTTGCGACGGGACCGGGCCGAGTCAAGATCGCGGGAAGTCCGGGGAGGCGAAAACTCTCCGCGGCAACCCCATTGCGTCCCCGGGAGGGCGTTGGCTAGGTTGTCGCGTCATGACGTTGACCGAGAAGATCCTCGCGCGAGCCGCCGGCAAGGCCCGCGTGACCGCCGGCGAGAACATCTGGGTGAAGGCCGACATCCTCATGACGCACGACGTGTGCGGGCCGGGCACCATCGGCGTCTTCCACCGGGAATTCGGCAAATCCGCGAAGGTCTGGGACCGCCAGCGGGTGGTGATCATTCCCGACCACTACATCTTCACCGCGGATTCGAAGTCCAACCGCAACGTCGACATCCTGCGGGACTTCGCGCGCGAGCAGGACCTCCCGTATTTCTACGACGTGATCGACGAGGGATCCGGCGGTTG
>WBXI01000044.1 GCA_008933025.1 Verrucomicrobiota bacterium | reverse complement strand
GGCCGCCCGCGCTGGCGGTCTCATCGCGCTGCTCTGGAACCTGGGAGCCGTGCAAGGCGACGGAAGCCACGGTCACGAGATGCCGGTGTTCCGCCAGCGTGTCATCCCTTGTTTGCCCCAGTGGCGGGTCCGCAAGGGCCGGCCTGCACCGACCTTCGTCGGCAACCCCGCGCAGGAGATCCGCGCCCACTTCGTGGCACTGACCCGCAATCTTCTGGTGCTGCTGCGGGCCGAGTTGGAGCGCGGGCACGGGATGCGGGAGGAAAAGGTGGAGCGGAAGCGCAAGGCGCAGACGATTTGCCGCGAGCAGCAGGCGAAGAAAGCCGGCAGGAAGGTGGCGGAGGTGCAAACACTATTGCCGGCGGTGGTCCAACTGACGGCCCAGTTTGTCCGTGCCGTTCGCAATGGAATTCTCAACGGGACGCGTTGGATAATGGCCCTCGCGCAATCGCGGGCCGCAACGATATCTTATCTATACATCGTGCCGGACACCGTTGCCTCTCCCACCCCTTTCTTTCTCTCACTCCGCAAGTGACGTATTGGCGGGTCACATTGTGGTCGCAAGTCAGGGGATACACCAATACCGTCCGGGGCTAGGATGTTCAGGAAAACTTGGCTCTTTCTGTTCCTTACCCTCTGCTTTTGTGCCAGCGCGCATGCCGGATCACTCTATCTGGCCCTCTCGGACCCGGAGTACCCGGGCTGTGGTCAAGTCTCCATCAACGGTGCCTTTGGCAGCGACGCGGGCCTTGGGGCCCGGATGGACTTCGATTGGGGGGACGGGACCCGCGGCCAAACCTGGTTCCCTGCGAGGCATGTTTATGCGACCAACGGTGAATACACGGTCACCGCCACGGTCTCCGCAGAAGGTGCGGCATCGGTCGCCAGAACAGTAAAAGTGACAATTGCCGATGCCGGGCAAGGGGACTGCAGCTTCGTTGAACTCTCCCTCGCCACGCCAGCGTACAATTGCTGTGGCGGGGTGAGCGTCGGCGGTGGCGTTGTCACTTCGGTTGGCAGCGTCACAAGGGTGGTCTGGGATTGGGGGGATGGAGACAGCGGGGAGAGCCACTTCCCAGCCGAGCACCGCTACGCGACCAATGGCAGCTACACCGTCCGCGTGACCGCATGCGCCGCCGTGGGGAGACCGCGCGTCCGAACTACTGCGGTTGCGGTGACCAACGCGGAGATGGCATCATGTGCCAACATGGTGCGTGTGTATCCTAGCGAGGTATACCTCCGCCGCGGCTGGACCAACGAAACCCTGGGGGTGGACGTGCGAAGGCTCGACGGCTGGCCCGTTCCAGTCTCGTCGCATCAGATCCACTATATCAGTAGCCGCCCGGATCTGGTGCAGGTCACGCCCGAAGGCCGGGTGACCGGAACCGGGTTCGGTGAAGCCAGAGTTGACGTGATGATTGACGGACAGCCGTGGGGTGCTTCCGTGAAGATTCACCTCGGCGAAGTGGTCTTGGAGCCGTGTATCCTCCTCCTCACAACCAAGTCCGGAGCACCCGGCCAGGTTGGATTGCGCGCCTCGAATGCAGACGGCTCCTCAATAAATCTAGCGGGCCGACAGGTGGTGTTCACCGGCGGCAATGAAGTCGCGAGCGTTTCTCCCTCCGGGTTGGTTACGCCACTGCGGCCTCCGGCCAGTTTTTTGGAATCGCCCTACATCAACGCCAGCCTAGATGGCATTGCGGTTGGGAACGCGTGTCTTGTACGCGTGACATCCTCGGATCTGGGCCTGACGATGCGGGATCATCAGGGCAGGTTCACGACCCTCCGCTTTGCTGACCACGTTGGCACTTACCCGTATGCAACGTTGACCACCCGGCTTCAGGCGGTGCAAGTGGCCGATGCGCTGTATCAGCTCCAAAGTCGGCTCACCGGCGGAGCGCCCGGCCGCGGCACTCGACAGTATCTTGCGATGGACCCGGGGTATGACGCGGATGGAACGGTTCCCTGCGGCCTTTCTGGCAACCCCATCCGGCTTGGCACCGGCGTGGACAACCTCCGAAGCTGTTTCGCCGGCGCAGATTGGATTCAGTGGGGTGTGTGGGGACATGAGCTGGCCCACAATTTTCTCTTCCAGAGATCCTTTGGCGATTTTGTTTCCGGCTTGGCCAACCCTGTCGCTTACTCCGAAGGCATGGCCACTGCATTGTCCGTCTCCTGCTTTGAGCACCTCACGGCCGAGCCGGAGCGGTTTGGCCTCGCGTCTGCCACTGTGGCGAGTTTCAGCGATGTGTGGTGGCACCCGTTGTTGCCGATCAATGTCAGAACGGTGCATTACCAGGCGCTCACGAATTACGAGGCGAATCCGAATTATGCAGCCGGTTTTAACGGCGACATATGCGATGCGATCATGTTGAAGTTGGAGGAGGAATACGGGCCCTCCTTCATGTTTCGGTTGATGTCCGTGTTTTATCCAGCCGACGAATCGTTCATGAGCTACGACATGGAAGTTCAGCGGCTTACGTTCTGGGTGGCCGCGTGCAGCGCTGCCGCCCGAGCCGATTTGCGGCCCCGTTTTCGTGACAAGTGGGGTTACCCAATTGATGAGGCATTCTACGCGGAGATCATGCCGCTGGTTCAACGGCGCGCCGCCCAGCGCGATCCGCTGATCAAGCAAGTTGCGGTTTCGTCCAACGCCATCACGCTCACTTCCAGCGCGATTGCCGGCACGCGGTACGTGCTCCAGTGTTCTACCAACCTGACCGACTGGAGCACCCTCCGGACGCTCGACGCGGATGGTACGCCCTGGAGCATAGCGAAGAGCTGACGCCGGGCGCCGGGCGGCGGTTCTATCGCGTGCAGCAGCTACGCTGAAGGAAGGGAATCTTGAAGTGCTCATGAGGCGTTCTACCCTGACGGGGCCGGACTGGATTGTGACCCTTCGGGAAGCGTGGAGGGTGTTTGGTTGGCTTGGCTTCCGGCCACCGCAATGATGTTTCGCCCTGCGGTGGAGGGTGTGCCATCGCCGACACTCGCCAGCCGGGAAGCATTGTCGTAGCCGTAGGTGCTCGATCCCAAGATGGCCCCACCATTCTGGAAGTTGATGGTCGCCCGGCGCAAAAGGGTGTCGTAGGTGGCATTGACCGACAGTCCTGCAAGGGTTCCGCCCGCATAGCTCTCGGCCAAGGGCTGTCCGGCGTCGTTGAACGTCCGCGTGGTGGTGATCCCGTTACGCACCACCTGCGTCTGCCGGCCACGGCGATCGTAATCAATGGTCACCCCCGCCGTGCCGTCGTTGTAGGAGATCGACAACAGGTCCCCGTGCTGCTTGCGACAGTTGAGCCACGAGAGCCTTTGCAAATGCCGCGACCTCGCGACGATCCGCCGCACGTTTCCGGAACCGCCGGATCCCTTGGGACGCCGCGGCGTGACTGACCTCGGGCTCCATCGCGACCACCTCCGAAAGCCGCCATCCCAAGGGCGCGTCGCCACCGCAAAGGAGTCCATCCCGGCCCCAGTCCCCACGCCTCCGGACCAACTCGTCCCATCGACATCCAAGGATCCCTTCGGTCGCCTAAACCAGCGCCAATTCGCCGAGGAATTCGGCGTCAGCGGCAGGGCCAGCCCGGCAATGGCTGCGATGGCGCCGCCGAGCCGCACTGGCGCGGGTGCCGCGATTCGTCGAGGCATTGCCGGTCCCTTCGTCCCAAGACTCGGGCGACTGCCGGATCGAGTTTCCGGGCCCCGGGCAATTGCCGGCGAGCCGGTGCGGGAGCGGCCCGGGCGACGGGAGCCCCGGGCGGTGCCCCATCGCGACGACCAATCGGGGCTTTCGCCGGGTCCGGCGCGGTGCCAAGCTGCCGTCGTTGTCCATGAAACTTCGGCTTTGGAAAACTCCGGCGATCCTCACCGCGGGCATCGTGATGGCCATCGTGGCGCGCGCCCAGGGAACCTTCACGGCGAGCAACGCCGCCGGTCCCCGTACCCACTTCGTCACCGACTGCGACGGCAAGCCGCTGTCGGGAACCAATTTCGTCGTGGGGTTGCTGGTCAAGAATCCCGCCTCCGGCCAATTCGAGGGCGGCCTCCAGCGGCTTGGGAGCGACGACTCGGTCGCTCCGTTCTCCCCGGAACCGATGCGTACCGGGAAGCTCGCGGGAATTTTCAGTTTCGGCATGCTCCGGGTCCCATTCGTGCCCGCGGGCAAGGACGCGCAGGTTCTCATCCGGGTCTGGGATGCGTCCGGAGGCAAGGATTTCGCCGGCTCGGCTCTCCGCGGCGAGACCAACCTGACCGTGCGTCTCGGCGGGGCCAGTTCCGGCGGCATTCCGAGCTTCCCCGGTCGGCTCTCCAATTTCCGGGGGTTGGTCGTCTGCGGTCCGGCGAAGTGATCCGCGGCCGGTCGCGGCGCCGTGCTCCGGGTTGTTTCCCGTCCCTGGGTTCCGTACGCTGCACGGACACATGACTTCCCCCCTCCGGTTCACGCGCCGCGAGTTCTCGCGCCTTGGCCTCCTTGCCATGGGAATCACCGCTGCCGGCCACGATGTCTTGGCAGTCGGTTCCGCGGAGGGCCCCGTCCGGCATCGGTTCCTGTGCTGCGATTACCAGGGCAACCGGATCGCGATCGTTGCCGCCGACGGCACCGTGGAATGGGACTTTGCGGGTACGAATCCCCAGGACTGCTGGATGTTGCCCAATGGAAACGTGCTGTTCTGCCACCGCGACGGTGCCCGCGAGGTGTCACCCCAAAGGAAGGTGGTCTGGGAATACAAGGCCGCCGCGGGCGCCCAATGCCATTCCTGCCAACCGCTGCCCAATGGGCGCGTCCTCGTCGCCGAATGCGGTCTCGGTCGCTTGGTCGAGGCAGGCCGCAGTGGCGAGGTCGTCCGGGAACTGAAGATCGCGTCCAAGGCCAAGAACCTCGGGCACCAGTTCCGCGGCACCCGCCGGACTGCCGACGGCCATACGTGGGTCTGCCTGATGGACGAGCAGAAGATCGTCGAGCTCGGGCCCGACGGGGCGCAACGCCGCGAGATCGCCGTCGACGGCTTTCCCCATGCGGCCGTGAAGCTCCCGGACGGCAACCTGTTGATCACGCTCGGGCCGTCGCGGAAAGTCATCGAGCTGGACGGAAAATCGAACCGCGTCTGGGAGATCGGTCGGGACGAGATCCCCGGCAATCCCCTGCGGTTGCCCGCGGGTTGCCAACGCCTTCCCAACGGCAACACCGTCGTCTGCAATTATCTCGGGGGCGGGTTCATGGGCAAACAACCCCAGGCCTTCGAGGTGACCCGGGACAAACGGGTCGTCTGGGAGTTCGCCGGGCACGACGGCTTCAAGACGATCAACCAGATCCAACTCCTCGATCTGCCCGCCAAGGCCGTCCGCGCGGGCGTCCTGCGCTGAAAGCGATTTGCCCCATGAAACTCACCCCGCGTACCCCCATTGCCGCCGTGGTCGGGAGCCTTGTCCTTGGCCTGTCGTCGTCGCCCGTCCGCGCGGCCGAATCCCAACTCGATCTCAAACTCATCGCCGAGGGGATGACCGCGCCGATCGCCCTGGTCTCGGTTCCCGACGGTTCCGGTCGGTTGCTGGTGGCCGACCAGGCGGGCGTCGTCCACGGGCTCGATCGGGACGGCCGACGGGGCGACGGGTTGTTTCTGGACGTTCGGTCCCGGATGGTGGCGCTGAATGCCGGCATGGAGGAACGCGGGATCAGCGGCTTCGCCCTGCATCCGAAGTTCCGTTCGAACCACCGGGTGTACGTGGTTTACAACGCGCCGTTGCGGCCCGGAGGGACGGCCGGTTGGGACAACACCATGCGCGTGTCGGAATTCACGACCCTTGGCGGCGACGATTCCCGGGCCAATCCGGACAGCGAGCGCGTGGTGCTGGAGATCGACAAGCCGGACCTGAATCACAACAGCGGCCGGATCGCGTTCGGCCCGGACGGCTATCTCTATGTGACGGTCGGCGACGGCGGGGCTCCGAACGACGTGGGCGTGCGCGGTCACGCGCCGGAGGGCAATGGGCAGAACTTGCAGACCCTGTTGGGCAAGATCCTGCGGATCGACGTGGACCACGGCACGCCGCACGGGATCCCGAAGGACAACCCATTCGCCGACGGGAAGCAGGGGCGACCGGAGATATACGCCTACGGCCTGCGCAATCCCTGGGGCCTCTCGTTCGATCGTGGTGGCGGGCACGGGTTGGTGGTTTCCGACGTCGGACAGGACCGGTGGGAAGAACTCAACGTGATCGTGAAGGGCGGCAACTACGGGTGGCGGGCGAAGGAGGGTTTCGATGCATTCGATCCCAACCACCCGAACGATCCTCCCGCGTCGGTTCCCCGGACCGGGCCGGACGGGAAACCGTTCGTCGATCCGGTGTTGGCCTACCGGACGGCGCGCGGCGCGAAGGCGACGCCGGGGTCGTTCGGGGTGAGCATCACCGGTGGGTACGTGTACCGCGGCAAGGCAATCCCGCGGATGGTCGGGAAATACGTTTTCGGGGATTGGTCGAGCAACATGGCCTTTCCGGACGGCCGTTTGCTGGTGGCGACGCCGACCCACGACGGCACGCAGTGGCCGGTCGAGCGTCTGGCGCTGAAGGGCAATCCGGACGGCAAGGTGAAGGCCTATCTATGGGCGATGGGCGAGGACGAGGCGGGGGAACTGTACGTGCTCTCCAACGGCGCCAACATGGTCAACGGCACGCGGGGCAAGGTCCACAAGCTCGTTGCGGAATGACGGCGGGGCCCGCTACTCGAGGGCCACGCGGGCGAGATAGATCGAGGTCCGTCCCTCGTGCGACGAGTAGTAACTCGCCCAGATCCGGCCTTCGTGCCAAGCCAGCCCCGGATAACTGCAGTCGCCGCCGCTCGGCAGACGGACGAACTCCGTGAGCGTGGCCTTTTCCGGATCCAGCCAGCAAAGCCCGGCATGGACGGCCCCGTCGTGCAGACGGCCCGCCGCGACCAGGCGTCCGTCGGGCAACCGCAACAACGCGGGACCGCCCAGACGGCGGTCCAGTTCCCGCCACTTCCAGTCCGTGTAAGGCGGCCGGGACTTGCCCAGCATCGCGTGGCCGGGATCGCCGTCGCGCCGGACCACGCAGATCGCGGAGTCGTCCGGCGCGAACGAGAAGGCATGTTCGTTCGGTCGCTGTTGGTCGAGCAGCGTCGGTATCACGACGTCGAACTTCCGGCCATCCGAAGACCTGTAGAGCCGGGTGAAATGCTCGCCGAGGGTGTCGTAGCCGATGCTCCACGCGGTGCCGCGATGCCATGTCACGCGCCAGAGCCATTGGTTCGGCTCGCCGATGACGACGGGCTTGGACCAAGCGGTGCCGTCGGCGGAGAACCACGCGAGACTCTCGTGCTTCGCGGGCGAGGGCGGGTGGAGCGCCCCGGCGCCGCTCAGCACGAGTCGGTCGTCGGGCGTCACGCAGATCTTGGCGTCGCGCAGGTCGGCCCGGTCGGACTCGATCCTTGCGGCCGCGGTCCAACGGTTGCCGTCGGCGGAGACCAGGATCTGGAGGGCGCCGTCGGACGAGACGTGGGCCTGGCCGACCCGGAACACGCACCACCAGCGGTCGTGCCAGCGAAGGAGGTCGGTGAAGGCGTTGTGGGGCGCGGCATCCCAGATGCGTTGCGCGGAAACGACGCGGGGCGGGGCGGCGTGGATGCCGGAGCCCGACAGGACCAACCAGAAGAAGGCGAGGGCGGCGAGGCGGTGGGCGACGCCCGGCTTGGGGCCCGCCATCATGGCTTTCCCTCGTAGCCGGGGGCGGGTTTGCCGTCCTCGGACAACTTGCCGCAGGCCCAGAGCAGGCCGCGGCCGACGAGATCGAGATAGATCGGCTCCCGCATGGTGTTGTTGTAATGGCCGACGGTGGTGCCGAACACCCGGGTCTTGCCGTAGGTGTTCACCCAGACGTTGACCTCCGCCTTCTTGGTCTCGGGGCTCCAGCCGGTGGCCAACGGCGTGGCGGAGGGTTCGATGGAGGTGATGTTGTAGAGCTCTTCCTTGGGCGTGTGCCAGGTGGCGGGGAAACCGAGCATGATCGGGTGGCGGGGCGCCACGTTGGTCATGGCATAGTCGAAATGCGATCCATGGCCGCGGCTGGTCAGGCCCACGAACCGGAACCACTCGTTGGTCGGGGCCCGGTAGCAATGCATCGCGCAGTGGATGACCACGGCGGGGACCCCGTCGCGGTGGGGCTTGACGATGCGCTCGAGCCACTCGGCGTCCTTCTCGTCGGCGAAACATTCGTTGTGGACCACGACGTCGTATTTCGCGGCCCAGTCGCGGGTCTCGTAGACGGAGATGCGGTGCTGGGTGCCGGTCGCGCCGGGGTCCATGACGACATCCCAGACGACGTTGGCGCGTTGGGAGATGCCGTTGGTGAGGATGGCGATCTGGCCGGGGTAATCATGGCAACAACCGCCGGTGATCAGGAGACCCCGGAGCGGCTTGGCCACGACGGCCTTCTTCTTGTAGACCGCGAGGAAAACACCCTCGCCCTCGGACGAGAACTTCTCGGGCCGGGAACCGCCGCCGAGGCTGGCGGCATAGCGCCAGCCGGCGCCGGCGCGTTCGGCGATGCCGGTGACGGTGTTGCCGACGTTTTGTCCCTCGGTCTCGACGAGGTCCAGCCATGCCGGGGTGTGGGAAGCGTCGAGTTTGACGGTTCCCTTGGCGGTGTTGTCGCCGGCGTGGAAGGTATAGGTGTCACCCCGGATTTCCATCTCGGCGGACAGGATGTTGTCGTCGTTCACGGCACTACCGTTGGACTCGAGCGCCGAAAACAGCCAGGTGCCGGCGAGGTCCGGAAGGGAGAGGGCGAGCGCGCGGCCGGCCAGCAGGCCGATGGAAAGCAGAAGGACGATGCGTTTCATGGCGGGAGTTCCCCGAAGTTGGGACAACGGCCGGCGGGCGACAACGCCCGTTTTAGACGGGCTCAGGGTGCCCTGAGTTTCTGGACGAGGCGATAGAACCGGTTCTCGTCGTGCACGGCCGGCAGGAGGAGTTCGAAATTCCCTCCCGCCAGGCGCGTCGGCCCGACGCCCGACGCGGCGAACGGGCTGCCATACGCATCGGTTTCCATCACCACGAAGTCGAACAGATCGGCGTACGCGGCGGGATAGTTCCACTGCAATTTGTTCCCGCTTCCGAGTTGGAAGTTGATTTGGATCAGGGGTGGGTTGAGTTGGATCGGCACCGGTCCCTTGAATTGGCTGTCGGCGGGATCGGTGCGGTCGAGATACTCCTGCAGGTTGGAATTGCCGTCGCCGTCGAAGTCGCCGTTCGCGCCGCCATTGCCGGCGAGGAACAGGCATTCCCAGGCGTCGGGCAACAGATCCCCGTCCGCGTCCACCAGCAGCGGCGCGGGCACGGATGTCAGTTCGCCGGCGATGGCCTGGAGATTCGTGCCCGGTTCCGGGGCGAGGAAATCCGTGAAGGCAAAGACCTCCACGAGGCTGCCGGGAAGGACCTCGAAGGTGTCCGGAAACTTGAACGGAACCCCGGCAGCGGTCCAAAGGTTGAACGGCGCCAGCGTGACCGGTCGGTAGAGGCGGGTGAGCCCCGGTTGGAAGGAATCGGCGCCAACCACCAGGGTGAAGGAGGCGGTCGGGCGCGGCTGGATCGCGGCGAGGATGTCGACGGCGGCGGCGGCGGCCTGGGCGGCGGCCGCCGGGGGGATGGTGCCGACGGCGAGGTAATTGGAGTGGAGGTTCCCGCTCAGCAGGAATTCGCGAACCACCTCGAGCGGCAGCGGGAATTGGCCGGGCGCGGCATTGTTGGACAGGCAACTGATCCGGTAGATCTCGGTGGTCAGATCGGCGAGTGCCATGCCCTGGGCACCGTGGAGCCGGTTGCTGGCGGTGTTGTACATGTCGACCACGTTCCACGACGGCCAAGCGGCGTCATACCGCGGGAGATCCACCAGATCCTGCGCTTCCAACGGCACGCGGGTGATGTCGCCCGGACGGAATGGAAGCAGGGTCAGGCGATTGGGCGCGGAAAGACCCGGGCGCCCGCGGGCTTGGAGTATGTCGTGGAGCTTCAGTTCCAGAAGCGCGGTCGCGGCGGTCTCCGCGGGGCCGAATCGCATCGCGTAGACCGGGGGCGCGACGCCGCCCAGCGAAGCCTTTGCGGCGGCAATCCACGCGTCGGCTTGGCCGAGGAGTTCGCCGGGTGCCGGCGCGTACGCGAACGACGGTGGTTTCAGGGCCGGGATCGGCATCATTCCCACCACCTCGCGGCCCAGCACCGGGTTCGTGTCGCCGGTCGGGATCGGGAAATGGGCGTCGGTGGCCAGCACGAGCAAACCCAGCGTGGTGTCGGCCGGTGCATCCGCAAACCGGCCCGCCGGATTGTGGATGGCCAAGCCGCTGTTGGCGGTGGGACGCCGCATCACCAGATGGCCGGTCAGGTCGTACATGGTGACGTTCTGGCCCTTCTGCGGGCTGGTCTCGGCCGGGATGGTGCCGTCGATCGTCCGCGGCGAGGCCAACAGGTTGAACCCGGTGTTTTCCTCGGCGCGGGCTATGGGCGCGTTGGCCGGGGGATCATTGGGATCGAGGGGATTGGTGCCGGCGAACAATTCCGACTTGTCCGTGTAGCCGTCGCCATCGCTGTCGTTGCCGCCGTTCGGGTCCAGACCCTTGGCGATCTCGACGAAATCGGGAACGCCGTCGCCGTCGGAATCCTGGCTGACGGCCGGGGTCGCGAAGGTATAGACGGCGCGATGGATCCGGGAGCGCTGGACCACGTCCGGCGTGGCAAAGAACTCCACCGTGGTGTCCTGGAACAGGGTGAGGGTCGCGGACCCCAGCGCGGCGCTCCAGGGAGCCGCGGGCCCGGCCCGGTAGACGACGATGTCGCCGGGATTGACGGCGGCGATGGTGACGCCAAGGGCGCGGGTCTGCGGGCCGCCCGGAGGGTGGATGGAGACATCCGAGGCCTCGTCGCCGATGGCGGGAAGGAAGGACGCGATGGAGATGGAATCGCGGTACTGGTTGGCGAGACCGGCGGTGACCGCGGCGGGGTTGGCGCCGAGATTGCGCGCGGTCGGATTCGCGAGGCCCTGGGCGGACGTCCCGAATTTCTCGGACTTCAGGGTGACCTGGCCGCCGGCAAGGCTCAGGGCCGAGCTCCAGTCGGGCGTGCTGAGGGAGCGGACGAGTTTGGGAGTCGGGCTGACGAAGGGTTCCTTCGCGAACAGGAACACGTTCGCGGGAATGCCGAGCGGGTTGACCCCGGGGAGTTTTCCGGACGATTTCAGGATATAATTGCCGCCCGAGAACTGGTAGTGCTCGAACCGGGTCGAACGCCCCGTCCCGGCGGTTCCGGCAAGCAGTTGGAAGTCGCCGCCCGCGAGCGGGACGATCCCGGTGACCGCGTCGCCGGCCGAGGGCACGAACTGTTTCCGGACCACCGGGGCCGAGGCGCCGTCGAAATCATAGACCGTCGCGGATTGGCCGGAACGGAAGACGACCACCAGCGAACTGCCCGCGCCCTTGGGCACCACGTAGACTTGGGTGATGGCTTCCCCCAGCGGGTAGGTGCCGGCCGGGCCGAGGGCAAAGGTGCCCGGGATCGGTTCCTGGGCGGGACGGACCACCAGATTCGAGGCGCCCGGCGAGAAGAAGACGACGTGGTGGAGCGTTCCGGCGAAGCGCCCCACGGCGAACGCGCTCTCGGACGTGCCGACGGAGAGCACCGCGACGTTGGTCCCGGTGGCCGTGTCGTGGACGTGGAACGTGCGCGTGCCGGCAAGGGATTGGATGACCCCGAGATACTGGGAACCGGCCGCCTTCAGTCGGAGCAGGTTGAGGCCGCTCCATTCCCCGGGCACCTGGATGTCCTGGATGTTGGAAAAAACCGCCGCCGTGTCGCGCAGCACGAACCGCGTGTGGGTCGTCGGCGCGTTGTTCAACACGGTGAATCCCACGAGGTCCGCCAATCCGGTGTTGCCCGGCCCGCCCACGTCGATCGCGGCGACCGCCCCGGCACCGAAGCCCGACGTATAGACGGGCTTCGGGATGGCGAGGGTGGCGGCGTTGTCGGCGGCGACGATGTTGACGCGGTTGCCCGTCGGCGAGGCGAGCGCAAGGGCGTCGCGGGCCGCGACGAGGAGTCGGCCCGCCGATGCGCCCGTCACGTCCTGCAGGCCGCCCGCGCGGGCATCGGCATAGGTCAGGGTGCCGGCGACGAGTTGGTAGCCGACGCGGAACGCGCCGGTGGCACGGTCGACGATGACGGCGTCCTCCCGGGAGTCCCCGTCGAGATCGGCGGTCAGGACCAACTCGGCGTCCGTGGCATAGGTGAACGTGTCGCCGCGGACGGTGGCGACGGCCGCGAGGACAAGCGCGGCGAGGAGTGTGGGGAGCGGTTTCATGGGGTGACGTCCACGGGATCGGTGGGATGAACGGAGCGGACCTCGCCCGTGTCGCCGAAGCGCACGAGGAGGTAACCGTACCGGGCGTTGACGACGACCGGGGTCGTGTCGAGAAGGTATAGGCCGCGCGAGGGGATGTCCTGCGACTGCAGGTCCAGCGGCGTCGCGCGGACGAACGGATCGACGATCTGGACGAACGTGCCGAGGTTGGGAACCGCCGTGGTCACGACGGCGATCTTCTCGAGGAGCGGCGACACCTGGACGACGTCGCCCGAAGTGTCCACGTACGCGGTCGAGGGAAGTTGGTATCGGTACAACGCCGCCGGAAGGATCGTCTCCCCCAGCGTGTTGGTATAAAGGAACTGCTCGGGATTCAGCCCCGCCGAGAGCATGACGACGGTGTTGGTCTTGCCCTTGATCTCCCGTCCGTCGGAGCGGCCGAACTCGCCGATGCGCACGCCGATGCCATTGAAGTCGGGATAGACGAGGCGCGCGGCCTGGACGCGGGGATCGAACTGGGTGGGGGAAACGAGCGGGCGCTGGGGCCAGGGGACCTTGGGGCCGACCGCGGACGGCGGGGCCTGCCAAAGGAAGGGCTCGAGGTTGGACACCCGGCTCTGGCTGCCGCCCTTCGCGACGGTGCGGATCTTGACGTAATATTTCTTGCCGAGGGCCACGGGCAACGTGACCGAGAACGCGGCACCATCGCCGAAATTGGGGCCGACCTGCGGGGTCAGATAGGATCCGAAATCGACGAATTTCCACTGCGGGGGCGGCGACGCGGGATTGATGGACTCGAAATTGGAACCGGCCTCCTGGTTGGCGGACAACACGGCGCCCATGCTGGCGGGAGCGGGTTCGCCGAGGATGCCGAGGGTAACCTGGAACCGCTCGATTCCGGCCGGCGCGCAGAACCAGCGGACGACCATGCGCGGGTTGGCGTCGTTGCCCAACGGTTCGACGGGCGCGAGGAGCGGGGTGGCGGTGGGGAGATCGATGCCGATGCAGTCGCCGAGTTGGGCGGTGGGGCTCGGGTTGCCGTGCTCGTCCAGCAATTGGCCGTAGTAACAGATCACGCCGGAGTTCGCCGGCATGTCGTTGTCCGGGATCTCGACCACCAGGTTGGTCACCGCATCGTACTTGGTGACGCCTTGCTTGATGAGGGTCAGGGCACCGTAATCGACCCGCCGGTAGAGCCGGAACTCCCGGGCCGTCGGCGTGAGCGGAAAGGCAACCACGACGCCGGTGCCGGTGGTGTAGTTGGTGTCGCCGATGACATGGGGCGGCCGGGGCGAATGCGAATTGCACGGACCCTGCCCGGTGGTCGCCGCGGAACGGGTCGGGCGGCATTCCGTCCGCGCGGCGAATTCGAAACGCCTCACCGCGGGCGTCCTGGGATATCCCTCGGCCACCATCGCGGCGATGCCCGACATTTTCCCGTCCGGGGCGCCGACCCGGCAATAGGCGTACTGGATGGCATTCCCGCCAAGCCGGTTCTGCGGGATCGGCAGGCGGCGGACCACGTCGGTCTGGTTGTTCGGAAAATGGATGCGGCCGAGGTAATTCGAGGAAACCCCGCTGGTGCCGAACCAGAAATCCGCCCACGCGATTCCCTCGTCGACCCGTTTGCAGACCAGGTCGAAATACACGAAGGACGGGTCGAGGTTCTCCTCCGTCCGTTGGTCGAATGGTTTGGTGGGCGCCACCAGCGGCGTGCAACAGACGATGCCGGGGCCGCCCCCCTGCGGTCCCGCGGGACCCTCGCGGTCGCGGAGCACGCCGAACGCGGGGGCGGAGTTGGGCGAGAAATTGCCGCCGCAGGACGAAAGGTCGATCGCCCGGACCGTGTACCAGTAGGTCTTGCCGAGGTCGGAAGGCGTGGAGGGAGCCCCCGCGCCGGAATCGACGAATTGGTAGAGCGATTGGCCGGGGACGTGGGGGATGAGGGCGCTGATGCGATGCAGCGGCGGGGAATTCTCGAACTTCGCGATCTCGGCGGGGGCCGACCATCGGTAGACGTAATACCCGGCGATGCCGGTGTCGTCGGCTCCGGCCTGCACCGGTTTCCACGACACCTTGAGGCGTTGTTCGGAGGCACCGCCGACGAATGCATAGTAATTCTCGACGACGGGCATCCGCGGCGCGTCGGGGGGCATGCGGTCGCACAGGGTCACCAGCGTCGGGCCCGACACGAACCCGTCGCGCCCCAGCAGGTCGCGGCCGGTCACGTAGTAATAGAAGGCGTCGCCGTCGTGGAAATGGTAGACGCCCGCCGCGAGCCCGCCGTCGTCGGCGACATAACCCACGTGGTTGGTGGTGGTGTAGACCGAGGTGGGATTCGGAGCGGCGGATTCGTCGTAGAGTTGGCGGGCGAGGATGGGGAGGCTCTTGACCTTGACGACCGCGGGGTTGGTCTTGGCTTGGTCCAGGAAGGCGTCGCGGGCCGGGTTCATGGCGAGGAAAAGGGCCGGCTTGGCGTCGGCCACCGACTTGGGCACGCGGTAGAGGTGGTATCCGTAGGACAGGAGACTGATGCGGCGGAAATCGTCGGGGGTGGACCAGCGCAGCTTGACGTTCAGATGGCCCTTGGCGCTGGGGTCGACGACTTCGAAAGGCCGTCCCGGGGCGGGAAGGACCAGCGGGTTGCCCGCCTCGACGGTGACGCGGCCCAGGACGCCGCGGTCGGTGCTGGTGGCCGGGTCGAAATCGCGGATCTCGAAGGTGAATTTGCCGGTGCCGATGAGTTCGGCATGGGCGAAGCCGAGGCAGAGATTGACCGAGGGGTGGAGGCGGGCGAGTTGGGCGAGGGTCTCGAAGTACTGGGGTTTGGCGAGCGACCCGCGGATGACCGACGACAACTTGTCGGGGAGGGAGAGGTTGCCGGCGGGCATGATGGCGGCGAAGAGGGCGTTCACGCGTCCCTCCAGTTCGGCGAGGTTGTCGCCGATGCTGGCACCGCGCTGGAGCAGGACCTGGATCGCGGCGGGATCGGTCTGGAGGGCGAGGATGGATCGCCTCTGGTAGGCGTTGGCGGCCGCGGCGTCGCCGGCCTTGATGTAGACGGCGAGCTTGCGGTTCGCGAGGAGCGCCGCCTCGGTGGGTTGGACGACGACGTAGGCCCAGTCGCGGAACGTGGCGTCGCGGGTGGTGGTGCCGAGGGTGAAGACGGTGTTCTCGAGCACCCCGGGGGCCTGGCCCAGCGCGGCCGGGATCAGGGCGAGCGCGAGGCAAAGCATCCAGGCCCGCGAGGCGGCGCGACGGAGGAGATTCATGGCGTGCATGGTCGGGGGAAAGCGGTGGGCGTTCAGAAACTCACGTCCCATTTCTTGTTCTTGTAGGTGATGTCGACGTGTTTGTTGACGCAGAGGCAGAACGGGCACGGCCCGAGGCAGCCCTCGAGATGTCCGCCTCCCTTGAGTTGGAGCCCGTCGGCATTCTTGACGCCGATCAGCTTGAGATCGCCCTCGAGCGAGGCGAGGCAGATGACCGAGCCGTAGGCGCCGAGGAACATCTTGCCGACGAACGTGGGTCCCTCGGCGAAGAATCCGGCGCCGAGCCCGATGCCGGCGGAGACCTCGAAGAAGCAGGTGGCCGGGATGCCGAGGAGCGTCTCGGAAATCGGGATCCAGACCTCGGCATACGCGTAGATGCCGGTGAACGGCGGTTTGCCGATGACCTCCTTGACGTCCGGATCCCAGAAGAACGGGTCGAGGGTGCAGGTGCGGCCGAAATAGATCCCGCCCTTGGCCTTGTAGCCGCTGAACTCGAGGGCGCAGGCCCCGCTGAAGTAGTTTTCCTCGGCCCCGAAAGCCATCTGGGCGCCGAGATAGGTGATCTTGAAGGTGGCGAAAGTGATGGCCCCGTTCAGTTCGAAGCCCGCGCCGACGCCCAGGATGCCGAAAGCCGGGACGGTCTCGAAGGTGAACTTGGCCTCGACCGACACCTTGGCCTTGCAGGAGACGAAATTGACGTCGACGTCCTTGGCGCCGATGCGCACCTCGGTGGCTTTCTCGCCCTTTCCTATGCAGCCATTCTCGCCGTTCTCCGAATCGAGTTCCTTGATCTGCAGATAGGCATTGAACTCCATCTCGCTCGGGACCTTGAACTGGGCATAGAGATCGATGCGCAGTTCCTTGAGGGAATCCCCCTCGATGTGGGCATAGCCGTTGAGGCGGCCGGCGCCCATCGAGGAACCGACCGAGCCCAGCAGTCCGTTGATGCCGTTGTCGATTTCGGAGAGTGCCGAGGTGAGGGTGTCCCGGATGACGGCGTTGACCTGCTGGAAGATGGAATCCACGGCCTCGTGGACGGAGGCCTCGACGTCGTAGAGCCGTTGCTTGAGGAGGGAGGTGAAGGCCGCGGGAATCGCCGACCCGAAGAACCGGTCGCCGATGCGTTGCCGGACGAAGGCCTTGAAGGCGGCGGCATTCTGGGGCGTGAAGGGGTTGTCGAGTCCCTCCTTGAAGGTCGCGAGGTAGCCGTTGATGTCGTTGCACGTCTGTTGCATCGCGCCCAGCACCTCGTTCGACGCCACCAGGGAATTGAGCTTGGCCTTGAGTTCGTCGGCGAATTCCTGGCCGCTGCCCAGCTTGGCCCGCACCTGGCCCAGCACGTTCTTCACGCTGCCGACCACGTCGGAGATCTCGTCGAGCGTCGGGGCCGCATCCTTGAGGAATTGGTTGAGCTTCGGGTCGATGGCGCCTCCCGCGATGTCCGCCGCCATCCCGGCAAGGGACTGGGCGATGGGGGAGTCGGTGGCCTGGCTCACCAGCGTCTTGACCAACTGCTTGAGCAGGGTGGTCACCAGCGTGCGGTTGCCGTCGGGATCGGCGTGAAGCAACGACTGGATCTGCCCGAGCGCGGCCTCGCCGTCGGCGACCTTGCGGTCGATCTGCTTGATGAAGCCGTTGTTGCCGGCGAGGTCGCCCAAGAGTCCGGTCTCGAGGATGTCGCGGAAACTGGTGGGCGCGCCGGCGACGACGCCGCAGTACTGCCCGACGATGTTCTGGACCTGCGCGAGCGGCACGGTGAACTTCTTCTGGCCGGCGTCGAATTTCGCGGACAACGCGCCGAAGATCGCGTTGATCGGCGGATCGAGAAGGTCGTCCAGGACGGGGTCCATGACCTTCTGGATCTGGGCGCCGACCAGGCCGTTGAGGGCGTCGAATCCCTTGTCGAGGACCTGGGTCTCGACGACGCCGGTGAACGCCTGCTCGAGGCCGCCCAGTTGGTCGAACGCGAGGTTCGCCAGGTTGATCTGCGGCATGCCCTCGTACTGGAGGCCGAAGGTGAGTTCGGCGTGGCGGGCACTGAGGTATTTCGGTTCGTATTCCGCGCTGATCACCAGCAGGTCCTTCTTCACCTGCGCGTACCCGGAGAAGGCCCTGCCGCTCGACGACCAGTTCAGCGGCGCATCGAGATTGATCAGGTCCAGCCAGTCGCGTTGGGCCCGCACGTGGTACTTCTCGCCGAGCGCCTTCTTGCCTTCCTCGTACTCGACGTTGTCCACGTCGTCCGGAAAGCCCTTGTTGTCCTTGTCGAACGACTTGTCCGAGAAGAAATCGGCGCCGCCCGCGGAAAAGCCCTTGGACGGCCAGCCGCCCATCATGAACAGCGGGGCCCCGGTGTTCTCCCGGTTGGCGCTGGTATGGGCGTGGATCCGCAGGTCCTCGAAGAAGGGCACGTCGAGTTTCGCCGCGAAGTTCAGGAAGCCCACGCCGCGCGGGTTGGAACCGCGGTAATCCCAGTTGCTGAGGTACGCGTCGCTCACCGGCGTCACCGCGTATTTCTCGTCCTTGGGTCCCTTCAGCTTGAATTGGTTCGGCATCTTCAGGCGCGAGTCGAACGGCGGGTCGAGCGGGCCGTCGGGTGCCTCGCAGTCGGCGAGCGTCACGAGGTTGCCGTCGGGGTGGTAGCCCAGGACGCCGTGCAGAGTGCCGTCCACGTGGACCGCGTAGGCGTCCACCCCCAGCGTGAGGATTCCCTTGCCGGGATCGCAGGCGTCCGCCGCCTTGTGCTGGAATTGGATGGCACGGGTATAGAAGTCCGCCTGCCAGTAGTTCATCACCTTGGCGACGGCCGCCTCGGCGGCGGGCACCTGCGCGTCTTCCAGCGCGCCGAGGCACGAGAATTTCAGTTTCTCGAAATTCTGGACGAACTTGCTCGGTTCCGGCAGTTCGATGCTGCCCTGCGTCCGCGAGTCCACGTTGACGCCGTCGAGGAACGAGAGCCCGAAGTTGTCGAAGTTGATCGGGTAGCCGTAGAGCTTGAAGGAGGGCGGGAATTGCTTGAAGACCGCCTCGTGGATGCCGTTCACGCCGCCCAGCCGCACGTAATACTTCGACCGGCCGGTCAGCGGGTAGTCGCCCGTCGGTTTTCCCGCCAGCACGCTGTGCGCCTTGCGCGCCCCGTCGCCCACGACCCGGAAATTCAGGCCCGCGTAGTCGGCAAACCCGTCCTCGTACGGCGCCGACTTCGGACGTTCCGCTAATACCGACGCGTCCGGGGCAATCGTGAAGCCGCTGAACAGGATCGTGCCCGGCCGCTGCTGGATCGACGTGCCGGTGGCTTGGTCGCCCCGCAGGAAAAAGCCGGACATCAGGAAACTCGCGGTGTCCCACGGCTCGGTCTCGTGCGCGAATTTCTGGATGGCCGGCAAACCGATCCAACCCCACGAGACCGGATCGTTGGTGGAGAGTTTCCCCGACGCGTAGAATCCGCCGTCGGGCGTGAACAGGAGGGGGCCCGACGAGGACTTGAAGGTCATGTAGTCGAGCCCGGCGCCGCCCGGACAATCGTTGCCGGTGCAATCGCGCTGGTACGGGCTCAGCACCACCGCGTTCGGCAACGAACTCGTGCCCGCCACCACCAGATCGTCCTCGATGACCTGTTCGCCGCCCGCGCCCCACGCGATGATGCCCTGGTAGGGGAAATGGGATCCCATGGCCCCGGCGCGGAACTTCAGGCTGGCGGTCAGGCGCGCGCTCCGTTTCGCGTCCGCTTTCACCACGATCTGGGGGCTGGCAACGCCGTCCACGAACTCGTAGTAGCGTTCGTTGGATCGCTTGAGCGTCGCTTCGGCCGGCGCACCCGAGGCCGCCAGCGCCTGGAATTCGTTCCGGCGCACGTACACGGCGTCGCCCGCGGCATCGAAGTCGAACCGGCCGGCCGCCACCACCCAGGTTCCCGCCGTGATCTTCATCCACACCGGCTTGGTCTCCTCGTTGGCCCAGATGTCGATGGGGAAGGATTCGGAGGGGTCGGCGAGCGGAAGGAGGTCCTGGCCGAGGCGTCGCGCCCCGAACGGCAGCAGTCCGAGCAGCAGCTTGTGGTTCGGGTCGCCCGCGATGCCGAAGCCCGCGGGAAGGACCGTCGTGATGGCCGCGATGGCGCCGGAGGTGTCGAGGGTCATCGTGCCGCGGGTGAAGCGGACGTTGGCGACGTCCCCGGTGTCGGGGCTCGGAGAGGTGACGGCGGCCGACCCGCCGGACAAGGTGGCGTCGCCGTTCGGGAGCAGGTTCACCGACAGGAGGGATCCGTCGCCATAGGTATGGTCCTCGGCCCCGACGATGGCACCGCTCTGGAGGTTGACGCCCAGTTGCGTGGGGATGGATCCCGCGGCCGGCGGGTTCGCGGGCGGGACATTGCCCAGGCTGGTGAAGACCGTGTCGATCGCGCCGAAGTAAAGGTGGCCGTTGAAATGGAGCAGGCGCGTCGCGGCAACGTCCGCCGAGTTGCCCGCCTGCGGGAGGAAATCGAGGGGCTCGGCAAAATGGGCGATGGTGACGCGCAGCTTGTAGGTCTTGTTGACCGAGTCGAGTTGGCCCGCGGGAACCAGAGGCAGGCTCGCCGACGAGATCAACGTCGACGGCACGATCGGCCCGATGGCCGCGATGGTGTAGGTCGGCATCGACCGGGAGACGTCGAAGGACGATTGGACGAGCGGCACGATGGCGTCGGTCGCGTCGTCGCGCAGTTCGACGAGGAACCGGAAGGCGATGGTGTCGTTGGCCGGGGACAGGTTGTAGCGGTCGTAGCGGAAGGCGTGGAAGTTGACGGCGGCGACCAGGTTGCCCAGGCCACCCGTCCCGCCGTTCAGGAGGTAGGTCTTGGTCCAGCCGGCACCGTCGATGAAGGGGATGACGTTGACGTCGGCGTCGGAGGCGTTGGTGCTGGGGAAGTGGTAATAGGAGGCCAGGGCGGTTTCCGCCGCGTCGCCGGTGGCGGAGGGACGGGGAAGGCTGCCGTGGACCTTGCGGAGGAGTTTCAGCGTCACCTTGTACTGCCGGTAGGGATCCAGCCGGGTGGCCGGTTGGAGGCGCGCGGTGGTGGTGATGCTGGGGACGATCGGAATCAACGTGCGATCGACCGTGAGGGTGGCGGCGAGGGTGGTTCCGGTCCCGGCGCCGATGACCAGGGTCTGGGGCGTGCCGGCATCGTCGACCAACTGGTAGTCGTACGTGTAGTCGAACACGTAGTCGGTGGTGGCGGTACTCCGTTGGTAGAGCACGACCGCCTTGGCCACGATGGCGTCCCGCTCGTACCCAGCGGTGCCGTTCGCGGCGTCGGAGGCGATGACGAACGCCGTCGAATTGGTGACGACGAGCGAGGTGATGCTCTCGACGATTTCCGCGCGGAGGCGGCCGGCGGCGAGGAAGGTCAGGAGTACCAGCCAGACGAGGCGGGACGTTCGCGATGGGGTTTGCATGGCCGTGGGCGTTGGGAGGACGGGCGCCGTGTCGCAATGCCTGCCCGGGAGGGGCCGGCGGGGAGTTGCCGGAAGCGGGCGGGCGTCTCGGGGGTTGGTCGGCGGGTACTTGTTGCGGACGGGCCGACGGACCGTGCGGTCTCGCCGGGACCCAACGTGGGTTCGGTTCCATTACAACACGCGCGGTGCGCGAAGGCAAGGGGAGCGGTTACGCCTTTGGGGGTAAGCGTCCGCGCACCGTCCGTGGGGAAACGTCGGGAGATCGCGAATCGGCTGTTCGGCGCACCGCGGGCAACGCCGCGGGCGATGCGCGCGCCGGTGTCGGGCAGATGCCGGCGTGGGTGCTTCAGGAGGGGTTGGAACGGGCGGGCGGGACGCGGCAAAGTTCCTCCAGGGCGCGCACGGCCGCGGCGTGCCGATTCTCGACGCCGAGTTTCTGGAAGATGTGGGCCGCATGCTTCTTCACCGTGCCGCCGCTGATGCCGAGGACCGACCCGATGTCGGCATCGGACTTTCCCTGGGCCATCCACAGCAGCACCTCGGCCTCCCGCGCGCTCAGCCCAAGTTCCTCGAGGGGCTTCGGACTGGCGAAATCGGGGCGGAATCCGACGGTGTTGCGCCGGCGGAGTTCTTCCCGCGCGAGCCGGATGCGCACCGCGTCGAGCAGTTCCTGGCGGTCGACCGGTTTGACCAGATAATCGTCGGCGCCCGCGGACATGCCGGCGCGGATGTCCTGGCGTTCGCCCCAGGCGGTGAGGAAGACGAAAGGGATGAACTGGGTGCGCGGATCCGCGCGCAGGGCTCGCAGGACGGCGTGGCCGTCGATTTGGGGCATCTGCACGTCGCAGACGATGAGGTCCGGGAATTCCGACAGGGCGAGATCGATCCCGCGGCGGCCGTCCTCGGCGGAATGGACGGCGAAGCCTTCCATCTCGAGCGTGGTTTCCAGACTGCGCCGCATGGGCGCGTGGTCCTCGACGATCAGGATGTGTTTCATGGGCTGGGAGCGGGCGGCTCCGGGGAGCGGAAGAGCGGAAGGCGGACGATGACGGTGGTGCCGCGGCCCACCTGGCTGTTGAGGCGCACCTCGCCGCCGTGGACCTCGACGCAACGCTTGACGATGACGAGGCCGAGCCCGGTGCCGGGAAGTTCGCCGACGTTGCCGCCGCGATAGAAGACCTCGAACAACCGGCGCTGGTCCTCGGCGGGGATGCCGATGCCTTGGTCCCGGACCGTGACCACCGCCTCGGTGCCAATCACCGCGACCGTGAGCGAGACCGGACTTCCGGGCGGCGAGTATTTCACCGCGTTGGTCAGCAGGTTGGAGAACACGTGCCGCAGCAGGGTTTCGTCCGAATGCCCCGTCGGGAGGTCTTCCGCGCTGTCGACCGCGATCGGGTTCCGTCCGCCCGTCGCTTGCGTCACCTCGTCCGCCAGCCGCCGCAGGAAGGCGCCGACATTGAGCGGCCGTGGGTGGAACGGGAGCCGGCCCGCCTCGATGCGGCCCAGCAACAGCACCTCGTCGATCAGTCCGGCCATGTGCCGCGCCGCATCCGCGATGTCGCCGAGATGCTCCGCGCGCCGCCCGGGCTCGAGTCGGTCGAAATACGATTCGAGGACCTGGGCGGAACCGAGGATCACGCCGATGGGCGTGCGGAACTCGTGGGAGACGAGGTTCACGAAATTGCCCTTGAGGCGGACGAGCTCGCGTTCCTGGTCGAGCGCCCGCTGGAGGTCCTGTCCCGCGCGCTTCCGATCGATGGCCAACGCGGTCTGGTCGGCGACGAAACTGAGGATCTGTTTTTCCTCCGCGCCGAAGGCCCGGGGATCATGGTGGTCCTGCACGGCCATCACGCCGAACGTCTGCCCCCGGACGGCCAGGGGCACGCCGAGCCAGATGCATGCCGGGGCCCCCGTCTGCTGGTATTCGTCGCTCTCCTTCAGGCGCGCGATTTCCCCGAGGTCCGCGAGACAGGCCCGTCCCGTCCGGAGGACGTACTCGGTCATGCCTCGGTTGCCACGCCGCGGGGGCGGCGGCGGGTCGAGTTCGTCCACGTGGTAGGGGAACGTCACCGTCCCGCCTTCGGCGTC
>WBXI01000043.1 GCA_008933025.1 Verrucomicrobiota bacterium | reverse complement strand
GCTGAAGCTGAACCGACGGCCACCCTTGACCACCTTGGCCGAGCGGTTGATGAAGATGACCTTCTCGGGCAACTCGTCGCGTTTGTCGCCATCGTCCATCGGACGGCGGCGACGGTTGGGACCACCGCCCCGTCCGCCAAAGCCACCATGGCCATGGCCACCATGACCGTGGCCACCGTGGCCACCGTGGCCTCCGTAGCTTTGGGCAGGGGTGCTCTGTTGGACGGCCGCGATGGGAGCGGCTTCGGTCGGGCTAGTCGGATTTTTGGTTTCGTCAGACACGGAAAACCTCCTCGTCAGAATTTCAGACCGGCCTCGCGCGCCGCATCCGCGAGCGCCTTGACCTTGCCGTGGAACCGGGCCGCACCGCGGTCGAAAACGACCGCCTCGATGCCCTGTGACTTGGCCGCCTCGGCGGCCCGCTTGCCGGTCACGATGGCATTCGGAACGTTGGCGCCCTTGAGCTCCTTGGGCGCAACCTTGTCGCGGGTCCCGACGGCGGCCAGCGTGCGGCCGGCGATATCGTCGATGAACTGCACGTAGATGTGGGTGCCCGTGAATTTCACGGCCATCCGGGGACGTGCGGCGGTACCGGAAACCTTTGCCCGGACGCGCCACCGGCGCTTTTGCGCCAAAGCCTGCTTTTTCTCCGTTCTCATGCTGCGAAAGAGGTCGGGATATCCCGGGGTTATTGGACGGTCTTGCCTTCCTTGCGAACGACATGTTCGCCGGCATAGCGGACTCCCTTGCCCTTGTAGGGCTCGGGCGGGTAATAGCTGCGGATCTCGGCGGCCACGCGGCCAACCAGTTCCTTGTCCGCACCGTCGATGATGATCTTGGTGTTTTCCTCGACGACCACTTTGAGGCCGGCGGGAATGGGATAAAGGATCGGATGGCTGTAACCGAGGGAGAGATTGATGGCCTGTCCCTGAATGACGGCCTTGAAGCCGACCCCCTGGATCTCGAGCTTCTTTTGGTAACCGTCGCTGACGCCCTTGACCATGTTGTTGATGATCGCACGCGCCAAGCCATGCCGCGATCGGGCGTCGGCGCTGTCTCCCTGGCGGGAGACCGTCACCGTGTTGCCGTCGACGGCCGCACTGGTGAACGCCGGCATGGCGAACTCCAGCTTGCCCTTCGGTCCCTCGACCGCGATCCGGTTGCCTTGGATGGCCACCTTGACTTTGGCGGGTATCGCCACGGGTTGTTTTCCAATTCGCGACATCGATTCCTCCTTACCAAACGTAGCAGACGAGTTCGCCGCCGAGGTTTTGCTTGCGCGCCTCGGTGCCGGTCATCACTCCCCGCGAGGTCGAGACAATGGCAATGCCCATGCCGCCGAGAACGCGGGGAATCTCGGTGCTGCGGACATACCGGCGAAGGCCGGGGGTGCTGATTTGGCGGAGTCCCACGATAACGGGGCTACGGCCGACGTACTTCAGCGAAATCTTGAGATTCTTGAGCGGCGTGGCTTCCACCGAGACGTCGCTGATATAACCCTCGGTTTTGAGAATGCGCGCGACGGCCTCCTTGAGTTTGGAGTGCGGCATCACCAGGGCGGCGTGCTTCGCGAGGCCCGCATTGCGGATTCGCGTCAGAATGTCGGAAATGGGATCGTGCATGGCGTGATGGGGTTACCAACTGGCCTTGATGACGCCCGGGATCTGGCCGATCAGCGCCAACTCACGGAACGTGAGGCGCGAAAGACCAAACTTGCGGATGAATGCGTGGCGGCGGCCGGTGAGGCTGCAGCGGTTGACCGTCCGGACCGGACTGGCGTTCTTCGGGAGCTTTGCCAGTGCGGCATAGTCACCCTTTGCCTTCAGTTCGGCTCGGATCGCGGCGTATTTCTTCACCGTGTCCGCCTTCTTCTTGTCGCGGGCGAGCCAGGATTTCTTGGCCATAGGATTGCGGGAATTCGGTTACTTGGTGAACGGCATGCCCAAAAGCTTGAGCAGGTCGTACGCCTCTTCGTTGGTGGGCGCGGTCGTCACGATCGTGATGTCCATGCCCTGGTTGAACTTGATCTTGTCGAGCTCGATCTCGGGAAAAATGGTCTGGTCCGGCAACCCGAGCGAGAACGTTCCCCGTCCATCGAACTGGCGCGGGCTGATCCCGCGGAAGTCGCGGATCCGCGGAAGGGCGGTGGCGACCAACCGGTCGAGGAATTCGTACATCACCTCGCGGCGCAGGGTCACCCGGCATCCCACCGACTGTCCCTTGCGCAGCTTGAAATTGGCGACGCTCTTCTTGGAGATGTTGATCACCGGCTTGCGGCCTGTAATGGCGGTGAGATCCTTCACCGCTTCCTCGAGCGCGCCTTTTTCCCTGGAGGTCGACACGCCCATGTTGATGACGATCTTCTCGACCGCCGGAATCTGGTGGACGTTCGCATAACCACGCTTGGTCTTCAGCGCGGCGCGGACTTCCTTTTCGTATTTGTCCTGGAGACGGGGCTTCATGGCTTAGCTCTTGGCGGTCTTTGCGGCGCGACGGCGGTCATACTCGTCGGCCTTCATGACGTTCGAAATGTGGATGTATCCCTCGAGGAACAGCAATCCACCTTCGGGATGCTGCTGGCTCTTGCGGAGGTGGTGGACCACCGGTTTTACCAAACGGCGGCGATCTTCCTTTTCCTTCGACCGCTCGTCGCTGCCCTCGATGACAACCGACTCACGGGCCGGGACGACCTTGGTGATCTTGCCGCGACGGCCCTTGGCCGATCCGGCGATGACGACGACTTCGTCGCCCTTTTTGACATGAAATTTTGGCATATCGGTCTCGGGGCTCGGTTCAGATGACCTCGGGGGCGAGGGAAATGATCTTCATGAACCGCTTCTCACGGAGTTCGCGGGCCACGGGGCCGAAGATGCGGGTGCCCTTTGGCTCGCCCTCGGCATTGATGATGACGATCGCGTTGCGGTCGAAGCGCAGATAGGAACCGTCGGAACGGCGGATCGCAGAGCGGGTCCTCACGACCACGGCATTGCAGACCTCGCCTTTTTTCACGGTACCATCGGGTGCGGCTTCCTTGATGTGCACCTTGATGACGTCGCCAACCCTGGCGTAGCGCTGGTTGCGGCCGAGGACGCCAATGGTCCAAGCCACTTTGGCGCCGGTGTTGTCGGCCACGTCGAGACTGGAGCGGATTTGAAGCATGTTATGTCTCCTTCAGGCGATGGTCAGGCGGCGACTTTCGACGACCCATCCGCATTGAGAACCTCGACCAACCGCCAGCACTTGGTGCGGGACAAGGGGCGGGTTTCCTGGACGCGAACGAGATCGCCAACCTTCGCCTCGTTGTTCTCGTCGTGGGCATACAGCTTGTGGAAGCTGGTGACCACCTTCTTGAACTCGGGGTGCCGGAAGCGGCGCTCGACGCTGACCACGATCGTCTTTTGCATCTTGCTCGAGACGACCTCGCCGACGCGTTCCTTGCGGTGGCCGCGCTCCTGAATCGATTCAGCCATAATACGTGGGAAAAGGATGGGTATATTCGGGCTCAGGCGCGGGGCGCGGCGAGCAATTGCGAGATCCGGGTCTCGCACCGGGCGATGTCCCGACGAATGATCGGGATACGGTGGGTTTTCTCGAGGCGCGCGGTCGCCTTTTGCAGGCGCAGGTTGAACAGTTCCTGTCGGAGCTCGCGGCTCTTCGCCGTCAACTCCTGCGCGGTCATCTCCTTGAAAGCATCTTTGGCCATGGTCTTGTCGGTTAGCCCATCTTGTGCCGCGAAATGAACTTGGTCGAGATCGGCAATTTCGTCGCGGCCAGTCGCATCGCCTCGCGGGCCACCGCCTCGGTGACCCCGTCGACCTCGAAGAGCACGTTGGCCGGCCGGATCACGGCGACCCAGGACTCAACGCCACCCTTTCCGGTGCCCATTCGAACCTCGAGGGGCTTCTTGGTGAAACTCTTGTCCGGGAAGACCCGGATCCAAACCTTGCCGCGGCGCTTCATGTAGCGGGTAATCGCGACACGGGCGGCCTCGATCTGCTTGGTGTCCATCCAGCACCGCTCGAGGGCGAGCAGGCCGTATTCTCCGAAGGACACGGTGTTGCCGCGAGACGCGAGGCCAGTGCGGCTTCCACGCTGCATTTTGCGGTACTTAACCCGTGCGGGCATCATCGCCATAAATCAACCTTTTCTATCGGGGGCTTGTTGCTCGTGGGTTCAGCGGGGCGCGGGCTCGGAACGCTTTTCCTCGGGCCGAACCGCGGCGCCGGGCTTGTTCTCACCCTTGCAGATCCAGCATTTGATCCCGAGTTTTCCGTAGACCGTGTGGGCCTCGGCAAATCCATAATCAATGTTGGCCCGGAGGGTGTGCAACGGCACGCTGCCCTCGCGGTACGTCTCGGTCCGGGAGATTTCGGCTCCACCAAGGCGCCCGGAGCAGCGGATCTTGATGCCCTTGGCACCGAAGTCCTTCGCCAACTGCAACGCCTTCTTCATCGCCCGCCGGAAACTGATGCGTCGCTCGAGCTGGAGCGCCACGTTCTCGGCAACCAACTGCGCGTCGGTCTCGGGCTGCTTCACCTCCTGGATGTCGACGTAGACTTCCTTGCCGGTGAGCCTGGAAAGATCTTCCTTGAGCTTGTCGATCTCGCTGCCCTTCCGTCCGATGACCACCCCGGGACGGGCGGTGTAAATCGTCACGCGGCAACGGTTGGCGGCGCGCTCGATCTGGATCTTCGGCACCGAGGCCGACTCCAGCTTCTTCTTGAGGGCCCGGCGGATGCTCTGGTCTTCCACGAGCAGTCCGGCGAAATCCTTCTTGTTGGCATACCACTTCGATCGCCAGTCCCGGTTGACGGGAAGGCGGAAGCCGATGGGATTGGTCTTTTGGCCCATGGTGTCAGTTGTCGGTGAGGACGATCTTGATGTGGCAGTTGCGCTTGATGATCGGGCCGGCCGATCCACGAGCCTTCGGAACGAACCGCTTGAACGAGCCCGCGGTCTGGGCGAAAGCGTTTTTGATGACGAGCGTCTCCGGCTTGAGGCCGTGGTTGTTCTCGGCGTTGGCAATCGCCGACTGCAGGGTCTTGGCGACGGCACGGGCCGACTTTCGGGGCACAACCTTGAGCACGGCGAGCGCCTCGACGGCGTTCATTCCCTGCACCTGTCGCACGACTTCCCGCATTTTCTGCGGGGACATCCGCACGTTCTTGTAAATGGCCTGAACTTCCATGGTGTCTCCTACTACTTGGCCTCAGCCTTCGCCGTGTGGGCGCCGTGTTTCTTGAACGTCCGGGTGAAACTGAACTCGCCGAGCTTGTGCCCGACCATGTTCTCGGTGACGAACACCGGGGTGAACACGCGTCCATTGTGCACGTTGAGCGTCAACCCCACGAAATCGGGGGTGATCGTCGAGCGTCGCGACCAGGTCTTGATCGGGGTCTTGGATTTCGTGTCCCGCGCCTTCTGGATCTTGCCCAGGAGGTGAAGATCCACGAACGGACCCTTTTTGAGTGAGCGTCCCATAGACTTACTTGAGCTTCATCGGACGGCCATCCCGGCGAACAAGGATGAACCGGTTGGAAATCTTCGACTTCGAGCGCGTGCGGTAGCCTTTCGCCAGCAAACCCCACGGCGATGTCAGGTGCTGGCGTCCGCCGCCACCCTTCGACTTGCCCTGGCCGCCACCATTCGGGTGGTCAACCGGGTTTCGCACCATGCCGCGCGACATCGGACGGCGGCCACGGTGAATCGACCTGCCGGCTTTCCCAAGCACCACATTCTCGTGCTGGGTATTGCCGACCTGACCAATGGTCGCGAAGCAGTTCTCGTGAACCCGCCGGATTTCGCCCGAGGGCAACCGGATTTGGGCGTAGCCGGCGTCACGCGACATCAACGTAGCCCCGGCGCCCGCCGAGCGGACCATCTGGCCGCCGCGGCCCGGGACGAGTTCGATGTTGTGGATCGTCAGGCCGACCGGAATCGACGAGAGAGGGAGGGCATTGCCGGTCGTCGGCGGGGCCGACGGGCCGCTCATGATATCGTCCCCGACCTTGAGGCCGTCGGGACAGATGATGTAGCGACGCTCATTGTCGGTGTACTCGAGCAAGGCCAACCGCGCGCTCCGGATCGGATCGTACTCGACCGCGATGACTTTCGCGGCGATGCCGATCTTGTTCCGGCGGAAATCAACGGTGCGGACCTTTTGCTTGTGTCCACCACCGATGGCACGGGCCGTCACTCGGCCATGCACGTTGCGTCCACCCGTCCGCTTGCGGGTGTAGACCAGTGCTTTCTCCGGACGGGTTTTCGTGATGTCCGAAAAATCCGCGTACGTGATATAACGCGTCGACGGCGTCAGCGGTCTAAATGTTTTCACAGGCAATTCTTGTTGGCTTCACGGGGCACTCGCCCTCGTGCGATCGGCCATCACTCCCAGCCGCTTGGAGCGACTTGGTTATCGGCCGAACTCATCGTTTTGCCTTTTGGGCGAAACGGGAGCGCAGAGAATAGGAATCACACGGATTGGTGCAATGACTTTTTTGGAGTTTTTTGAAAATCGCGCGGGACGCCCCGCCCAATGCCCCTTCCCTTCGATCGCCCCGTGCCCGGCTTTTGCTGATGCGATCCCCCGAATCGGGCCGTTATCCCGCTGCGGGACACACGGGCCGACCCGGTTGCCTTGGCCACCGCGTGTTGACCAACCGCGGGGACCCCGGCTTCGTTTTGATTGCGGCTCCGCGGTCGCAAGGGGCCACGGAACCTCGTGATGAGCCGGCGACGGCAAGGTTCCGCCCCGGGGATTCGGGGCGCTTCCCGTCTCCCTGACGCGCCCCAACGTGACTTTCGATAGCCGAACGCGCGGTCCAGCCCGGACCCAACCGCCGAGATTCCCGTACGCGACGTCCTTTGGAATGCTGCCATGCGGTGCCACGCCCCGCGGCATCAGGGCCCCGCGGGGGGTCGTCGCTGCCACGGTGGTCCGCTTCCGTCGGCCTAAAATCCACCGGTGCATTGCCGACAGCCGCGTTTGTTTCCGGAATCCCCCGGTTCTGCTCTGCCTCCCCCTTCGCCGATTCGCTTTGCTTTGCACGATGGCCCCGCGAGGTCTTCCGCACCGATTCTTTGCGGCATCCATTGACGACGGACGCCCAACACCCATCCGAGATCGTCATGGATTTCCAATACGAGGATTCCGGGGATTTTCGTGGCGACGGCGACACCCGGCCACGGACTTGCCGGGTTTCGGCCTTTGCGTTGATGCGGTCCGGGGCGGGATTGGCGGAACGAAGCTGCCGCGCTCGAGGGATTCCCAAAGGACTTCTCCACGTCCACTCGGAACGGTGGGCAGGGGCATGGCGGGAGTCGACCCTGCGGATGCCTTGCCCGGGGCGGTGGCGGCCCCAAGGCGGCGTCGGACGGGAGCGACTGGGCCGCACCCTTCAAAACCTTCTCCGACCCACCTTGGGGTTCGGATCGATCCCATCGGGATGCGCGGGGAAGCTTCGGGAGATTCGAGTCTGGCGGCCAATGCGTTGGTCCGCGCGGACGGCGCTACCCGGGTCCTTTTCCATGCCCGGCGTCACCCCTTGCCGGAGTTTGCGGGGGACCATGCGAAGTTGGGGAATGACCCGCGCATGGGGGCAATCACTGGTGTCAGGCCAGATTCGGGCGGTGGTGGCAGCGGGATGAAGGCGGTTTGGCCACGCGGCGGGTTTCGGCGGGAAATGGCGCTTGGAAGCATGGGGCGGCGACCAAAATCGATGTTCGTTGAAAAAACCCATTGCGTCGCAACGGGCTATTCCCCATGTTCCGCCCCGCATTTGGTTCGGGGCGTAGCGTAGCTTGGTAGCGCGCTTGTTTCGGGTACAAGAGGTCGTGAGTTCAAATCTCACCGCCCCGACCATTTCTCCCTCGGAAAGCCGAGGTTGCGGTTCGGAGTTTGCGCACGTGGCGGAATTGGCAGACGCGCTACTTTGAGGTGGTAGTGCCGTAAGGCGTGCAGGTTCAAGTCCTGCCGTGCGCACCAAACTCCGGAACCCAAAGGCCCGGCGGAATCCCGCGAATATCGCGCGCTTTCGCTGGGAATCGGACTTCGAACAGTTTCGCCGGCTGGCGGGCTTTTACGCCCTCCGACGGTCTTTGGCGCCGGAAAGCTGCCATTGGATTGCCATCGGCAATTCGCCATGAAGGCCCCGAGAATCAGCGAGGTAACGAACAACGGCCGGAGGTGTATCTGCGTCACGATCCCCGCCAGCCTGACGCGGAAACGTCGGCGCGCCTTCTTCAAGACCCGAGCCGAGGCCGAAGAGTTCCGCCGCACGGCGATGGACGAAGCGAAGGACACCGGCTTCCGGTGGGCCCTTATGCCCCCGGCCCAGCGCAACAAGCACGCCCAACTCGCCGCCTGGCTTGAGGACCAAGGGATCGATCCAATGGACGTTCCACGGCTCCTGGCGAAGCGTCCGGTTATCCGGGCGGGAATGACGCTCGGGAAGGCGGCCGACGAGTTCCTCGCCGCGAAGGCGGCAAAGGGCTGTCGCGAAAAGTACCTGGTCAAACTCCGGCGGACGGTAGGGCTCTTCCTGACGAACCGCCGCGAGTCTCTGGTTTCCGAAATCGAGGTCGGCGACTTGGAAGAGTTCCTTGGCCGGAACGGTTACGCGCCGGCGACCCGGAAGAGCTATCGCTCCGACTTCGGCGCGTTCTTCGCCTTCTGTGTCCGCCGCGGGTACCGGGCAGACAACCCGGTGCATTCCACCGAAGCGCCGATTCTCGACGACAAGCCGCCCGGGATCCTGACCCCTGACGACGCCCGAGCCCTCATGGATGCCGCCCAGCTTCATTCGCCCAGAGTGGTTCCCTGGATTGCCCTGGTACTGTTCGGGGGACTTCGCCCAGACGAGGCCCGGCGTCTCTCGTGGGACGACATCCGGGACGGCTTCGTGCATCTCGAAGCCGCGAAGGCGAAAACCCGCCGGCGCCGAATCGTGCCGATATCCCAGCAGTTGTCCGCCTGGCTCGAAGCGAGCCGCGCCGTTTGCGCTCCCCTTCCCCCGGTAAACTGGGATCGGGACTGGCGACGCGCGAGGAAACGCGCCGGGATCGCCGAGCGGTACGAACACAACGCACTCCGCCATTCCTTCGCGTCGTACCACTTCGCCCGGCACCGGAACGCAAGCGAGACGGCCGCCATCATGGGGCATTCCGAGGCGATGCTCTTCCGACACTACCGGGAAGTCGTGACGGGAGCCGCCGCCGAAGTCTTCTTTGGGCTACTCCCCGACCGGGCCGCGCTCGAAGCCGGCATGGCCGAGCAACGTCGGCCGAAACACATCCCGCCGCAGGTGCTCCGGCAGCGCAAGCTCGCCGCCGAAGCGGCCCTCGCGACACCGCCGGCCGGACAAAAGCCCGGATCCGGGGTCGCCGGCGAAGAAACCGGACTGGAAACATCGCTCATTTCGCCGGCAGACTTCGCTTGAATCTTACCACGGTAAGTCGAAACTTACCGCCAACGATGAACGCGACCATTTCCAGCAAGGGGCAATTGGTGATTCCCGAGAGCATCCGGGACCAAGCCAGGCTTCGGCAGGGCGACAAGGTGGACATCGGGTACGCCGACGGCCTCGTCGTCATCCGCAAGCGCCTGCCCCTGTCGTCCGACCAAGTGCGGGCGATGCTGGCGGGCGGACGCGACCTTCCGGACCTGACTCCCGCCGCCGAGGCCGAGGTCGCCGCCGAGGTTGCGGCCGTCCGGGCGGGGCGGCGCCGGAGGAAGGGAACCGTTTGAAACGCGTCGTCTTCGATACGAACACCGTCGCGAGTGCTTCCTTCTGGAATGGAACGCCGATGGATTGCCTCCGCGCCTGGCAACGCGGCGAGATCGAAGCCCTCGTGAGTCCGGCTATCCTAGCCGAGTATGCCGAAGTCACCGAACGGCTTGCCGCGAAGTATCCCGACCGCGCGGCCGTCCGCTGGGCCGAAGCTCTGGCCGCGAGCGCGGAGTTGATCTTCCCGGCCGTCCGGCTTCGCGGCGCCACACCGGATCCCGACGACGAGATGTTTCTTGAGTGCGCCGTCGCCGGCGAAGCGGACTTCTTGGTGACGGGCGACAAGCGCCACCTCCAAAGCCTGGAACGCGTCCGGGAGGTTCGCATCGTCTCGCCCGCCGCCTTTCTCGAACTACTCCATCGTCCGAAAAAAGATTGATCGTTCTTCATCCATGAAACCCAAGGAACTTGCCCTACTGGCTCCCGCCATTGTCGCCTTCGCGCCCGCCATCGCCGTTGGCGCCTTCGTCGGCCTCGCCCTATTCGCGCTCTTCGATCCATCGCAGTCGGATCCGGAGCCGACGGGTCCGGTACCGCCGCCGACGCCCGTACCGATCCCGACCCCACAAGTGCTCCCTGCCCCTGCCCGAGCGGTTGCCGCGCTTCCGTCGGAAGAAAGGCCTACCGTGCCGCCGCGGTCGGCTCCCACCGTCGCCGAGACCAAAGTCGCGCCGACGGCCCCCAGGGGAATCTCGCCGCTGCCGATCACGCCACCGGCCCGGACTCCCGGCCCGGCGCCGGCGGTCCCAGCGGCCCGAAAGCCGCGAGCCGGGAAGCGCCTGACGGCCGCGGATATCTCGGGAGCGTTCGCCGGGATCCCGCTAACCCGCTCGGCCGCCGTCGCGCGGATCCGGAACTTGACCGGCTGCGGACAGACGGCCGCCTACACCGCCCTCGCCCAGGGCGGGCCGTTCTCCGACCGCCTCCACGAAGACGACGAAGGCCGGCTTTGCTGGAAGGCGGCGTAGGAGCGGCCGGGCTCGTTCGCGTCGTGCTACTCTTTTTCGGCCGTAGCGTCGGCGATCTTCGCAGAAGTCACGGCATCCACGGACTCCGGAGGCTTCACCGTCCGGAAGAAAGCCCGCCGCGTCTTCTCTGGGCTACTCCTTTGCCGGCTTCCGGCGAGGCTTGCGGGCAGTCGCGGAGCTCCGAGCCGTCGCGGATGCCGTCCCGATTGGGGCCCCGCCATCGCCGATGGGGTCCGGGGCGCTGCTGGCATTGGCCGATGGTTCATCGACTTCATCGGCCAGTGCCTCCGCTTCCAGTTGTAGGAATCGTTCCATCGGAATCATCGAGACGCCCGGGTGCGATAGGACAAACGGCTTGCCGGCCTTGCGAATCCACCGGTGAACCCGCTCGACCCTCTCGACCGCCTTTTCCCCGTCTGAGAGTTGGCGGACCTGGTGCACGAAGCTCCGCCAATAGGACGCTTCGTTTCTTTCCCTCCTGAGGTCGTGCAAAAGCGGATTAGATTGCGGATCCATCCGCGCAATCAGGGCAAACACGTCCGCTTCATCAGGCGTCGGAGAATCACCTACGTTGGGATACCTGGCATTGACCGCCGGGAGCCCGATTTTGACAGCCTCATTCAACGTCCGGCCACGACTCCATCCCTTCCACTTCGCGACATTGGCAACGTCTTCCTGTAGGGCGGCGTCTGCGGGAACCATTTCAACCCGCTCCCCCGACTGAACAAGCGGCAATCCCGCGCGAATGGCGGCCCGCATGATCGCGCTTCGGCTGTCAGCGCGTGCCGCGGCGATTTGGTCAATGAGTTGAAGCGTCTCCTCATCCATCGAGATCGCCAGGGGCGTCGCCTTTCGTCCATTCGGCATGTCACTTTTTGGAGCAACGAATAAAGGTTATCAATCATCGGCCTTGACGAATATTGAATAACGGTTATCTACCTCTCGGAACGAATAACCGTTATCTATGAAGACGAGCGCGATTCTTTCAATCCCTGTCCAATTGGACCTTCACAAGCAGATCATCGCGGCCGGGGAAGCGACCAAGATGTCGCGTTCCGAGGTCATGCGGCAGGCAATCCGCATCGGACTTCCCTACCTCTTGTCCGGCCTCGCCCTTCCTTCCGGCGCAACCACCACCAAGGCGCCCCGGGGTCGAAAGGCTTGCTGACCCCTACGGCCTTTTCGACCCCATCACCGCCGCCTTGCCCCTTCCCCGATGAATCTCCGCTTGAGTCCCGCCGAGCGTGCCGGCCTCCGTGCCGTTGCCGCCGACTTCCGAACCACCCCGGCCGCCCTGCTCCTTCAATTCGTTCGGGACCTGACGGGCTCCAATGGCAACGGCGGGAGCGACGAGCGCGACTTCGCCGACCAATGGGCGATGCGCAGCCTTCGGCGCGACGTCCGCCCGAAGACCGCCGCCGAGCGCGCCCGCTGGGAACGGCTCGAAGCCAAAGCGCAACGCCTCCGCGACGCCGAGCTTGCCGCATGGCGCGCGGGCCGCGCGGCTGCCCAAGGGAAGCCCGCCGAGTCGTCCGCGCCCAATCCCCTGCCCGAAGGGCACACTGCTTCTTCCGCCTCCGCTCAATGACACGAGGCACGAACCCCAAAACCAAAGGAGCAACCGAGACAATCCACCGGCCGACAATTCAGCGCAGAAACTGTTCTTTGCCCCCGACACCAAATGCCCCCGCTCGCCGAAAGGATGCCCGACGCGGCGGGGCTTTAGAGGCATCCGAAACACAACGGTTCCCTACAAAATGAACGCTACGATTCACACTCACCCCGGCGCCGCGTGGCACCGGGCCAAGCTCAAACTCCTTGCCGCCATGCTGGCGGCCTTCTGTCGCTTCGGCGTCCGGATCCGCGCCCTCGCCGTCGAGGCCTGCGCGATGTCCGCGCCCAAGCCAGCAATCAAAACGCCCGCCTCCGTTACAGCGGAGACGGGCGAGCACAGCGGCACCCCCGACGAAGAAGGCGAACGCCACGCCCGCAGTAACGCACAAGGCGCCACGCCTGGCAACAACGCGGCCGGCCGGGCGCCTGCCATACATCCGACGCCGTGGGTGCCGACGGTAAACCTAGCCTTGGCGGCCGAGATCCTCCGCCTTGAAGGCGCGGCCCGGGACGCGGAGGCGGCCGGAGAGTCGAGGCCGGCCGCGCGGTGCCGCCTCCTGGCTGCGTCCCTGACGCACACGGCCGCGCGTCTGTCTGAAACCAAGACCCGCGACCCGGAGGCCGTGCGGGCGAGCCTGGCGGAAGACATCGAGGGCGTGCGCTGGCAGATCCGCGACGCGATGCGGGGCACCGATTCGCCGGCGATCGCGTCCGGATACCAACTCGACGCGTGCGCCTTGCAGTTCGGGCTGGCGCTGCTCGAAGACAAGGGAGGCGGCCGTGAGTGAACACCTCGTGGACATCCGCACGGTCCGCCGCCTCTACGCCGACGCGGCCGGAAAGCCCGACGTCGGCCGGAACACGGTTTCCGACTGGCTTCACCGTCGCGGGATCCAAGCTTTCGGCGGCAGCGAGAAGGATCGGCGCTTCGATGGCGCCGCCGTGAAGGCTGCGCTGCATACGGACTTCCCGCCGGTCCCCAGATTCATCCCGGCCGAGGATGCCTTCTTCTTGGCCGGGCGGCCCTACAACTTCTCTGGGAGGGCTCGTGAATAGGGACCATCTCGCCGCCCTTGGATCTTCCGGGATGGATGGGATCCGGCAGCTTGTGGACGCCCTCCAATTGGTTTTGGTGAGCGCGCCGCCACCCGTTCCGATTCCGCGGAAGACCATTCAAGAGGCGGGCAACGAGTACCTGGTAGGGCTCGCGCGCGCCGGCCGCTCGGAGCGACACGTTTGCACCGTGCGAAACCATCTCGCGAAGGTGTTCGCCGGAAAGATGCTCCGGGCGCTTTCGACGATCACACCCGACGACTTGGGCCTCGCCATCGATGTCCTTCAACGGGAGTCCGGATGGGCGCCGCGGACCGTCATCCTTCACGTTCAATCCACGAAGGCCTTCTTTAGCGCGATGATGCGGCGCCACTATTGCGCCAGCAATCCGGCGGAAGGGCTCGAAGTCCCGCGTACCCCGCGGCCGTCCGACGTCGTGCTTCACACGCCGGCGGAGGTCGCGGCGGTGCTTCATACCGCGCAGCGCTCGGACCTCGACGCGATGCGGTGGTTTGCCATCGCGTACTTCGCGGGGCTGCGGTCCGCGGAACTCTCCCGCCTCCAAGAGTACCACATCCGGGAACGCTACATCGAAGTCCCTTCGTGCATCGCGAAGACGCGATCGCGCCGCCTGGTATCGATCGGGCCGGCGCTGAGGGCCTTCCTAGACTTCGGCGGACGGCTCCCCTTGGTGAGCGAGCAAAAGCGCCTCAAGCGCGTCCGGCTCGCCGCCGGCGTGCCATGGCTCCGGAACGTCGCACGGCACTCGTTCGTTTCGTACCACCTCGCGAATTCGGGATCGGCCGCGCGGACGGCACTGGAGGCCGGACACGCCGAACCCATCATGTTTCGGCACTACGCCGAACTCGTGACCCCCGAGGACGCCGCGGCGTTCTGGGCAATTCGACCGAAGTCCGACCTCCAAACCGACGGCCTCGAATCGAGCCCCGCCCCGGAAAGAATCGCAGCATGAAGACCGAACTACTCACCCTTGCAGAAACCGCGGCTCGGCTCCGGGTCTCCTCGAGGACCGTTCGCGACTACGTCCGCCGCGGCCGACTCCGCGCCGTGCGGATGTCGGCGACGGCTCCCCTTCGATTCCGTGCCCTCGACGTGGACCGTTTCGTCGAGTCGTGCCTTACCCAGGGGGGCGGGCATTGAACACCCCGCAAGACCTCGCGGCACTCTCGCGTTGTAAGGCCATCTCCGCCGGATTGACGACGTCCACGAGCACCTATTGGGACGGATCGAAGCTCGAAGTGGCCCACAACGGGGCACCGCTTCGGAAAGCGATGCGCCAACTTCCCGGGGCGATGAAAGACCGGATCGAAACGCTCGCCGCCGAGGCTCTGTTGGCGACCCCGGGGGAAGGAATCGTGGCGTTGCACCATTGCCCTCACGGACTCGCCGGCCGGTCCGTGTGGGCGTTCTTCTCGGGGTTCGAGACGGAGCCCGAAAACGGATGGATGTTCCTCCGATCCACTCGTGAAGCATCGGCGGCCGACTCGGCCCTCGTGAACTTCATGAAATTCGGCGTCGCCGAGGCCGACGCATGAACGCCAGCGATCGCGCGCGCCGATACCTCGCCAAGCTGCCGCCGGCGCTGTCCGGCAGCGGCGGGCACAATCAAACGTTGCAGGCAGCCTGCCGGCTCGTGGAATTCGGCCTTCGGGAAGAAGAGGCCTTCCTTCTCCTGGCTGAATGGAACCTGACTCATTGCAAGCCGTCGTGGGGCGAGGGCGAACTTCGGCACAAGCTGGCCGACGCGTTTCGACGCACGGTGCCGCGTGCCCCGTTCGCCCAGCGCCACACCTCGACGGCCTTTCGCCCGATACCGGCGCCGCGGCTGTCGTCGCCTCTCCCGCCGGCCAGCCCTCGGGGGACGGACGGCCCGCGGATCCCGATCCTCGGGCCCGGTACGCCGGGAGACTTCGCGGCCGTCGCCCGATCCCGCGGACTGTCCGCGGAGGCCGTCGCGCTGGCATCCGGTGCCGGGCTGGTGCGCTTCGGGACCTGGCTTGGGGCCCGGGCATGGTTCGCGGTGGACCGATCCCGCAGAGTGGCCCAAGCAAGACGCGTGGACGGATCCCCGCATGCGCCCGGCGTGAAGGCGTGGACCTTGAAGGGATCCCAAGCCCGGTGGCCGGTCGGGATCGGCGAGACCGGCGACGAGGCCGTCGTTGCCCTGGTTGAAGGCGGCCCCGACCTCCTCGCGGCTTTTCATTGCATCCACGCCCAGGGCAGGCCCGACGTCGCCCCGGTTGCGATCCTCGGGGCAGAAGTCCGGATCCACGAAGACGCCCTCCGCCTCTTCCAAGGAAAACGCGTACGGATCTTCGGGCACGACGACGACGCCGGCGACCGCGCGACCAATCGTTGGGCGGAGGAACTGACCGCCGCCGGCGCCGACGTTGACGCTTTCTCGTTCCGAGGCCTGACGACTTTCACCGGCGATCCGGTGAAAGACTTGAACGATTTCGCCCGGATCGGCCCGGACGGATCGCACGCAGATTTCATCCAAGCGCTTTTCCCATGACCGGAGCACCGACGAAAACAACTCTCCCACCGGCAACTTCCACCTTCCGACCGGCGGGACCGTACCGTCCTACAAAGGCGGGAACGCCACCCAAGCCGTCTGCGCCTACCCCGGACGAGTTCCCCGAGGATTGGCCCGAGGAAATAAAAGCCGAGGTGAAGGCATTGCAGGATCACCTTCGCGCACGCGTCGTCTTCAACCGCGACAAATCGGACTACTGGAGACGAACGCCAGATGGGACATTTGCTCGGACTCGGGAAGAGGACCTTCGCCGGCACCTTCGGAAAGAGGGATTCAACGTCGGAACGAAAATCTACCCGCACCTACAAGCCCCAGCGAGTCCGACGTTCTTCGACGAGGGAATCGTCTTCCTGCAAAACCACTGCTCTGTATCGACGGTGTTCAATCTCTCGGGACACCGGCCCGGGATCTACCGGACTCGCGAGGGAAAAGCCGTGCTCGTTCCCGATGGGATGCGCGATATGGAAGTCGCGCCCGTCCGGATCGAAAACACCATGGGCTTGCTGTCTGCCGTGTTCGGGAAGGACCAACTCCACTACGCCTTGTCCTGGCTGAAAGTCGCGCTCGAGGATTACAGGACCGGCAACCCGGATGCCTGGCGAAGCTCCCATCTGCTGTGTCTGGTGGGCGAAAGAGGCGCCGGGAAATCGTTCTTTCAAACGCTGTTCACGGAACTGATGGGAGGCGGCGAAGCCAACCCGCACGACATGCTGAAGGCGAAGGACGCCGGCAAATTCAATCAGGACTTGGCCAACGCGCCGCATTGGCGAATGGAGGACTGCGAGCCGATCTCGAAGCTTTCGTTGCGGGCGGCCTACTCTGAAAACGTCAAACACCACTGCGTCACGAAGATGCTGAATGCCCACGCGAAGGGCCGCGACAAGATCCAGCTTCCCACCTTCCGCCGAATCACGATCTCGCTGAACAACGAGCCCGACGCCTTGACCAATCTGCCGGTTCTTACCGATAGCATCCGGGACAAGCTGCTCGTTCTAAAATACGCGAAGGCGGAAACCCTCGGCGGGGACTACAGCGCCAACATCGCGCGATTCCGGTCGGAGATGGCGGCGTTCCGGCACTACCTATTGAACGACTTCAAGATTCCGCGGGAACTGCTCGAAGGGGGCGAACGGATGGGATTCCGGCACTACGTCAACCCGGAGATCGAAGAACTCATGGAGGACACCAACCCCGCGAAGAAGTTCGACGAGATCTTGGGGCTCGTCCTGTTCCCGAAGAACCGGGAAGAGGCCGGGCCGGTGAAAGGCACGGCTACCCAGATCCACCAGATGCTTACCGGGGACCAAACCTACGGTGCGCTCGCCCGACAGATCCTCCCGTCGTCCACCGCATGCGGCAACTTCCTCCGGGTCCTGCAACGCGAGAGCCCGAACCGCTTCCTGACGACGCGCCCGAAAGGGACCACGCATTGGGCCATCTCGCCGCCCTGACGGATTCGGACGGCCGCCGGGAGTAAAACTACCGCCTGACTGATCCCGTCCCCCTCGGGTTCCCAATCCTGGAACTCGCCTCCGCGGCCGGCATCCAGGCGGATCCGTCTTCGTCTTCCCCAATGCGGTGCCGGCACTCATGCCGACCGGCCCCGTCGTCTGGCTTCCCCGCCTTCCCGCCCGCTCGCTGGCCTCTCTTCGTCCGTGACCAAATGCCTAGGTGGCGGTTGGAGGAGTGGCCCAGAGATAACCGAAATCGATTTCCACCCGTCGCGAGCCGAAACGGCCGGATCGACGAAAACACTACCACCTCTCCCACATCCCCACCCAAGAGGGTAATAAATAGAGGAAACACAAGCATTTCTGGCGTTTGTACTCGAAACAAAGTCCCACCCCAAAGTCCCACCCACTCCCACCCATCCGGGAAAGGGGGTGGGAGAAAAAGCCGTCGGGTGGGAGTTAATTTTCCGAACTCCCACCCACAATCGGCCTACGAGTCGTTGATTTTCAACGTTTTGCGGAACACGGGTGGGTCGGGTGGGTCGGGTGGGGGCATTTTCTGAGTTCCAACCGGAACGGCCCCGCCGCGCCGACGCTTGGTTGGGATATTCGCCGGCATCTCGGGAAGGAATTCCCGGGGAGATCGCGGGAAATGGCGGCAGGGGTCCCCGGCATTTCCGTGGTGAGACGCGAGTCGCTTTCAGGCAATCTGCCTGCGGGATGCCTCAGAATCTCGCACGCGACCAGAATTTCGCGGCGAAAGTGGCAGGAATTCACCGAGTTTCCGCGCCATTAACCCGCCATTTTCGCGAAAAGGTGCGCAATATCGCGACATCGGCCGAGTTTCCGGGAATCCCTTCAAGTCCTGCCGTGCGCACCAACCTCCGAACTTCTCGGGAAAGCTTCCACGGCGGCGGGACCCGTTTTCTTCCCCGCCGCCGCGGCTTCCTTCGTCACCGAACCCATCCCCATCGGTCCGGTATTTGGCCCGCTATTTCCCCGTGGGATGATGCTCGATGCGGACCAGTTGGGTGTCACGGTTCCCGATCCAGGCACTCCCGTTTTCGAGGACGTACAGGCATCCGTCCGGACCCAATTCGACGTCCATCGGCCGGCGGAACGTCATGCCGGGGCAAAACGGCTCCATCCGCAGGCTTCCGTCGGCTGCTTTGGCGATCTGGTCGTCCGCATCGAGATGGACGGCGAGAATCCAATTCCGGGACCACTCGTAGACGAACAGCGTGTGGTCGAATTCCCGCGGCAATTTATGCGGCGACGCCAGACGCGGGTCGAAACGATAGACCGGCCCCGCACAGGCCGTTCGGCCACCACTTTTGACCGCGGGAAAGCGGGTGGACGCGCCATAGGGATACCAAATGAACGCCGGTTGCGCGGGAGGCAGTTGGCGGGGTCCGGTATTGTACCGGGATTCGTTGACGGGGCGTGCCGGATCCCACGGTTCGCCATTGGTATTCGCCGCGAAATCGTGGCGCCGGTACGGCCGGTTGTCCCCGATCACGAAGGGCCAACCAAAATTGCCGGCCGAACGGGCCTGGTTGATCTCGTCGAAGCCCGCCGGGCCGCGCTTTTCGTTCGGCCCGCCCGCATCCGGACCGACCTCGCCCCAATACAGGAACCCATTCGCGCGGTCCACCGAGATGCGGAACGGGTTGCGGTTGCCCATCACGTAGATTTCGGGACGGGTGTTCGGCGTTCCCGGCGGAAAGAGATTGCCCTTCGGAATGGTCGCCGTGCCGTCCGGTTCCGGATGGATGCGAAGGATCTTGCCACGGAGATCATTGGCGTTCCCCGCCGATTTCTGGGCGTTCCACGGACCGCGGCCGTCGCGTTCGTCGACCGGCGTGTAGCCGTCGGACTCGCCCGGATGGGTGTTGTCGCCGGTGGAAGCGTAAAGATTCCCGGCGGCATCGAACGCCAGGGATCCGGCCGAATGGCAGCATTGCTCGCGCTGGGTCGCGACCCGCAGCAGGATCTTCTCGGAAGCCGGTTCGAGGACATCGCCCCGCAGCGTGAAGCGGGACACGCGATTCTCGCCGACCTTGCCTTTCGCGGGATCGGTTTTCGTCTCGGGATCCGAGTAGAACAAATAGACCCATCCGGTCTTCGCGAACCCTGGATCCAAGGCGATGCCGAGCAGGCCGTCCTCGAGTTGGCTGAACACCTTGAGGGTGGCCGCCACCACGGTCTGCCGGCTCTCGGGCTTCCAGATCTTCACCACGCCGGCCCGCTCGACAAAGAACACGCGCCCGTCGGGTGCCACGGCGATTTCCATGGGATCGACGATCACGTCGTCGATTTTTCCGTCGCCATCGAGGTCGCGGTCCGCCTCGAGGATCACCTTGCGGAAGGGGCCATCGGTCTGCGGTCCCGAGGGGGGCGGGCTGGGTTTGTCCTCGGCACGCGCGGCGAGGAGGAAAAGGACGGCGGGTCCGACGAAGGCCAGAGCACGCCAAAGCGGTGAAGACATCGGGCCGGATTGAACCGGAGGCCGGCGGGGCAGGCACGGCTTTTTTGCGTCGCGCCGGCGGCACGGGAGTCCGCCGCGGCCGGTCGCCGCGCGGGCCGTGGCGACGCGCCCGTGCCCGCGGTCAAACCTTCGGTTTGAGTTGGGGAAACAAGATCACGTCGCGGATGCTCTCCTGGCCCAACAGCATCATGCAGAGGCGGTCGATGCCGATGCCGATGCCGCCGGCCGGGGGCATGCCGTGTTCGAGCGCCACGAGAAAATCCTCGTCGAGCTTCTGCTGCTCGCCGCCGGCCTGGTGCTCGAGGCGTTCGCGTTGCTCCACGGGATCGTTCTGCTCCGTGTAGCCGGGCGCGATCTCCTGGCCGTTGATGCAACATTCGAACACCTCGACGGTCGTCGGGTCGTCCGGCGAAAGCTTGGCCAGCGGCACCAGTTCCTTGGGCAAATGGGTGACGAACGTCGGTTGCATGAGGGTCGGCTCGACCAATTTCTCGAACACCGCGCCGGTGACCTCGAAATCCTCGTAGGCGGCCGCGATGTCGCCCCCGAGTTTGAGATCCTCGGCCGCGCGGCGGCGGCGTTCCTCCGGCGTGATGCGGTACCAGTCCTCGCCGGCCTTCTCCCGTACCAGGTCCTTGTACCGGGCCCGGCGCCAGTTCGAGAGGTCGATGACCTTGTAAACCTCGCCCTGCGCGTTGCGATGCTCGATGACGAGCGTGCCGAGGACGGTCTGGGCGACGTGCCGGATCAATGACTCCACGGTTTCCATCATCGTGTCGTAATCGCCGTAGGCCTCGTAGGCCTCGAGCATGGTGAACTCGGGATTGTGCCGTCTCGAGAGGCCCTCGTTGCGGAAATTGCGGCCGATCTCGAACACCTTGTCCACGCCGCCCACCAGCAGTCGCTTGAGGTAGAGTTCGAGCGCGATGCGCATGAAGAACTCGCAACCCAACGCGTTGTGCCACGTCTTGAACGGTTGGGCCGCCGCGCCGCCGGGGATCGCCTGCATCATCGGGGTCTCCACCTCGACGTAACCGCGCCCATGGAAAAACGACCGTATCTCGCGGATGATCGCCGACCGCAGGAGGAAGGTCTTGCGGACGTCCTCGTTGGCGATGAGATCGAGGTACCGCTGGCGGTAGCGGACCTCGGTATCCTCGAGCCCGTGCCATTTCCCGGGCGGCGGCCGCAGGGCCTTGGAGAGGATGACGAACGACTCCACCTTCACGCTGGGCTCGCCGGTCCGCGTCTTGAACAGGGTGCCCGTCACCCCGAGGAAATCGGACAAATCGAGGTGTTTGAGGATGTCGAACAACGCGTCGCCGACCGTCTGTTTCTGGGCGTAGACCTGGACGCGGCCCGTGGCGTCGCGCAGGTCCATGAACTGGCTCTTGCCCATGTCGCGGTGGGCGGTGATCCGCCCGGCAATGGCCACCCGCCCGCCCTCGGCAATTTCGCCCTTCTCGAACTTCTCCCGCGCGGTTCCGCAACCGGTGTCCGGCCGGAACTTGTTCATGAACGGATTGATCCCGGCGGTCCGGAGTGCGGCCAACTTGGCCTTGCGCTGCTCGATTAGCGAATTCGTGTCGTCCATAAACGGGACCCCGATCAAAACACGCCGGAGGCGCTCCCGGCAAGGCGGGCATCGCCGGACCGACGGCGCGGGCGCTTCCGGGTACCGTCCCCTTGCGGGGTTGCAGGCCGGCGAGGCGACCCGTGCCCTCGGCCCGGACGGCCCGCCACCGCCGGCACATGCGCCCGGGGAAGGGACTTCGGCGGACAAATCCCCCGCGGGCGCTACGCCCCGCGCGCGGCCTTGAACATCGCCAGGCAGCGGCCCCGTTGCACCGCGTGGTCCACGATGGGCCGCGGATACCGCGCGCCGGCGGCGGCCAAGGGACCTTCCCAGGGCGCATGCACGGCTTTCGCGTCGAGTCCCGCCAACTCCGGCACCCAGCGCCGGATGAATTCGCCGTCCGGATCGAACCGGCGGCCCTGGGTGACCGGGTTGAAAATCCTGAAGTACGGCGCCGCGTCGGTACCGGTTCCCGCACTCCATTGCCAACCCCCGCTGTTCGCCGCGAGGTCCCCGTCCACCAACCGCTGCATGAACCATCGTTCCCCGCGCTGCCACGGCAGCAGCAGGTCCTTTGTCAGGAACATCGACACGATCATGCGCAACCGGTTGTGCATCCATCCGGTGGCGTCCAGGCAACGCATCGCCGCGTCGACGATCGGGTAACCGGTCTGGCCCGCTCGCCACGCGTCGAACTGCGCGTCCGTCCCACTCCAGCCCAGCGCGTCGTACTCCGGCCGGAAACACCGCGTCGCCACGTGCGGGTGGTTGGCGAGGATCTGCTGGTAGAACTCGCGCCACACCAATTCCGTCAGCCACACGTCGCAACCCTTTCGCGCGGCATCGCTCGTCGCCCGCGCGCGCGCTTCGGCCAGGCGCGCGAGGATCGTGCGGATCCCGAGGGTCCCCAGCCTCAGGTGGGGAGAAAGGCGGGACGTTCCACCGGCCAACGCCGGATAATCGCGGGCCTCGGCGTATGCGAACACGCGCTCCACGACGAATGCATCCAGCGCTTGCTGCGCCGCCCGTTCCCCCGCCGGGACCCCATCGGGCCCGGTCGGAACACGGGGTTCGGCGACCCCGGGCGGCAACTCGGCCGAAGCAATTCCCGGGGGCATCGGTTGCCGGGCTTTTCCCAGTTTGGGCCGGGCCGGCGGTGGGGTACGCAGCTTCCACGCCTTGGAGTACGGCGTGAAGACGGTATAGACGCCGCCGGCGGCGGTAAGGATCTCCCGTTCCTCCCAGGCCACCGCGTCCTTGAAGGTCTGGAAGCCCACGGACACCGCCCCCAGGGCCTTCGCGACCGCGTCGTCGTCGCGCCGTCCGCCGGGTTCGTAGCCGCGGTTGGCAAAGACGGCGGACGCCCCGGTCTCCGCCGCGAGTTTCCGCAATTCCACCGCGGGCGTGCCGCGCCGCACCACCAACCGGTGGCCGAGGGCCTCGAGGTTGCGGACGAGCGAGCCGAGGGACGCCAGAAAGAATTCCGTCCGCGCCGGCGCGCAATCGGGCCCGTCCACCAGTCCGTCTTCCCAGCAGAAGAAAGGCACCAACCGCTCGCCCCGGGTGTACGCCTCGTGCAACGCGACGTTGTCGGCGATGCGCAGGTCGCGCCGGAACCAATGAATGATCGTCTTCAACGCGCGCCACCCTAACACCGAACCCGAAACACTCCACGGTGGGCTTGCAGCCGGGTGCCGGCCCCATAACGTCGCCACCCATGCGCGCCGAATCGCTCGAGTTCCTGCAAACCTTGGTCAACACGCCCAGTCCCGTCGGTCACGAAACCCGCGGGCTCCGCGTCTGGATGGATTACGCGGGCCAATTCGCGGAAGAGACGTATTCCG